>NZ_JAAAXQ010000435.1 GCF_009916105.1 Streptomyces sp. GC420
GGCCGGGGGAGCCCGCGAACCCGGGTCCGGAGTCGGCCACTTCGATGCGGCACTTCTCGCCGTCCAGATAGGCCGTCACACGGTACGCACCGCAGGAGCCGGCCTGCGCCGGCCCGCCGTCCTCGCCGCATCCGCCGTGCTCGACGGCGTTGGCACAGGCTTCACTGAGCGCCAGCGAGAGGTCGTAGGAGATGTCGGGGTCGACACCGGCCGTCTCCATCGTGCCGAGCAGCAGGCGCCGTGCGAGCGGGACGCTGGCAGCCTCGCGCCGCAAGTGGAGGGACCACCAGATGCTCATGCTCCAGCCTCCTGGCTGCGGCTCGACATACCCCTACGTATTGCCACGTGCACCGGTGTGTAAGCACCGTGTTGACGTGACATCCCTCATTCGGCGGATGTGTGGGCCGCATATTCCGGTGTAGAGCCGCGTCCGGAGGTACCTGTGAGGTCCATGCGCCCCTGGAGCAATGATCGCGGAGGCCGGGTGCGATGATGGCCCGGCCATGTCTCGCCCGTCCTCGCCGAAGCGCGCCGGAGCCGATCTGCGGCTGCTGAGGGCCGCGGTGTTCACCGCGGTCTGCGTCGCGCTGTCCGCGGCCGGGCATGTGCTGGCGTCCTGCGAGAGCGTGCCGATGTGGTCGCTCGGCCTCGCGGCGCTCACCGTTTTCGGCGTGACGCTGCCGCTCGCCGGACGGCGGCGTTCGCTGCCGGGCATCGCCGCGGTGCTGGCCGCTGGACAGCTCGTCCTGCACGGTGTCTTCGGGTACGCCCAGCAACTCGGCCAGCAGCAGGAGACGGCCGCGAGCACGGCCGACGCCTCGCTCGTGGCGCAGGCCGCGCGGCTCGTCTGCGGGGTGGGAGCCGCTCCGCTGAGCCCCACCGAGGCGTACCGCGTCCTCGCCTCCGCCGGCCTCGACCCGCAGGGCGCACCCGCCGCCGTGCACACGCACGCCCCGGCGGCCGCCACGCAGGGACTGGACACCCTGCTGCCCTCCCCGCCCATGCTGCTCGGCCACCTCCTGGCGGCGCTGGTCGCCGGCTGGCTGCTGCGCCGCGGGGACCTCGCGCTGCTGCGGGCCGCGGAACTGTCCGCGCACGGTGCCCAGGGTGTCGCCGAGGCCGCGCTGGTGCGGGCCCTGCGGGGCGCCCTGTCCCTCGTGCGGGCCCTGCGCTCCGGACTGCCCGGAGCGCCCGAGTGCGGCCCGCGCCCGCCGCTCGCCCACCGGTCCGCGGCGCCCCCGCCGCAGCGCCCGGCACTCCACCACTCGGTGATCAGACGCGGTCCGCCCGTCACCGCGGACCCCTGCGTCCCGTACGCGGCGCCCCGGTACGCACTCGCGGCCTGACACGGCGCGCACTTCGGCACTCCGGCCTCTCCTCCGGTCCCCCCTCACGGGACGTCCGGCTCCGGGTTCGGACGTCGAGTGGGCCGTGCCGCGTCGGCGTACGCGCACGCGCACCCACTCACGTCCACCGTTCCCGCACTTGTCTGGAGTGTCCTCGAACATGTCTGTCTCACGCCGCCGTCTCTCCCTCGTCGCCGGTACCGCCGCCGGAGCCGTGCTGTTCCTCTCCGGCCCCGCCTTCGCGCACGTCTCCGTGCAGCCGGGCGAGGCCGAGAAGGGCGGCTACGCCACCATCAACTTCAAGGTGCCGAACGAGCGGGACGACGCGTCCACCGTGAATCTGGAAATCAGCTTCCCGACGGACCACCCGCTCGCCTCCGTGATGCCGCAGCCCGTGCCCGGCTGGGACGTGAAGGTCACCAGGTCGAAGCTGGACAAGCCCGTCGAGATCCACGGAAGCAAGATCGACGAGGCAGTCACCAAGGTCACCTGGAGCGGCGGCAAGATCGCCCCCGGGCAGTTCCAGCAGTTCCCGCTCTCCGTGGGCCAGCTGCCCGAGGACGCCGACCAACTGGTCTTCAAGGCCATCCAGACGTACGACAACAAGGAGGTCGTGCGCTGGATCGAGGAGACGGAGGAGGGCGGCGAGGAGCCGGAGAGCCCCGCTCCCGTCCTCAAGCTGATCGAGGCCGCCGACGCCGGCCACGGCCATGACGCGGACTCCGCCGAGGACGCGGACGACACGGACAAGAACGCCGGCACCACGAGCGCCGACGGCTCCTCGCACGACGAGGAGACCTCCGCCGCCGGCAGTGACAGCAGTGACACCACCGCCCGCGTCCTCGCCGTCGTGGGCATCGTCGTGGGCGCGGCCGGAGTCGCCTTCGGCGTTCTCGCAGGCCGCCGCCGCTCTGCCTGAGGGCCCGGCAGCCCCGCCGCCCGACGCCGGCAGCCCGGTCCCCCGGACCGGGCGGTCGCCCGACCGCGGCAGCCCCTCCCCCGGGAGCGCCGGGGCCTCGTACACCGTGCGAGGCCCCGGCGCCCTCCCCGGCTTCACCCTTTGGACACAGCCACCATGCGCAACAAGATCACCCTCGCCGCCGTCGCCCTGACTGCCGCGGCGGCGCTCACCCTCTCCGCCTGCGGTGGCGGCGAGGACGGCCGGGACGACACCGGCAGAGCCCCGACCGAGGTGTCGGCCACGCTCGACAAGGCCGCAACCGTTCTCGACAGGCCCTTCGACAAGCCGCCGCTGATCCTCACCGACACCAAGGGCGAGACGTACGACTTCGTCAAGGAGACCCGGGGCAGGCCGACCCTGATCTACTTCGGGTACACCAACTGCCCCGACGTATGCCCCCTGACGATGAGCAACATCGCCATCGCCAAGAAGGCGCTCCCCAGGGCCGACCAGGACAGGCTGCGGGTCGTCTTCGTCACCACCGACCCCGAGCGCGACACTCCGGCCTCCCTCGGCAAGTGGCTCAAGGCCCAGGACCCCGAGTTCATCGGGCTCACCGGCGACTTCCCCACCATCCAGGCGGGCGCCCGGCGGCTCGGCATCCACATCGAGCCCGCCACCAAGGAGAAGGACGGCAAGGTCAACTCCATGCACGGCACCCAGGTCGTCGCCTTCTCCCCGAAGACCGACAAGGGCTACGTGCTCTACGGCGAGGACGCCACCGCCGACGACTACACCCAGGACCTGCCCGAGCTCGTCGAAGGAGCCAAGCCGTGAACCGCCGCACCACCCTCGCCACCGTGAACCGCCGCACCACCCTCGCCACCGCCCTGGTCCTCGCCACCGGCCTCGCGCTGGCGGGCTGCTCCGCCTCCGACGGCCAGGACGGCGGCGAGCCGGACCTCAAGGTCAGCGGCGCCTACATCCCCCAGCCCGTCACCGACGGCATGGCCGGCGGCTTCCTCGTCATCAGCAACCACGGGGACGGCGCCGACAGGCTCACCGGCGTCTCCAGCGACATCGCCGACGACGTCACGATCCACAAGACCGAGAACCAGCGGATGGTCGAGGTCTCCTCCTTCGCAATCCCCGCACACGGCGAACTCGTACTCGAGCGCGGGGGCAACCACATCATGTTCATGGATCTCAAGAAGAAGCCGCTCGAGGGCGAGAAGGTGTCCGTGGAGCTCCGGTTCGAGAAGGCCGACCCCATCGAGGTCGACGTTCCCGTGAAGGAAGCCACCTACAACCCGAAGCAGGACTGAGGGACTGACGCGTGATGACGGCCACCGCCCCCCGCCCCGGACCACAGGCGCCACCGCTGGTGCGCCTCCTGCTCCTGGTGACCGCGGTCACCTGCGCACTGCTCGCCGGCGCCCCGCCGGCCGGCGCGCACGCCGCGCTGATCTCCAGCAATCCCCCGGACGGAGCGGTGGTCCAGGAGGCCCCCGAGCGGGTCACCCTCGACTTCTCCGAGAAGGTCGCCCTCTCCGACGACTCGGTCCGCGTGATGGACCCGGACGCCAAGCGGGTCGACACCGGCAAGGTTGAGGACCTCGGCACCGAGGGCTCCGTCCGGTACGGGGTGCAGCTGAAGCCGGATCTGCCCGACGGCACCTACACCGTCGCCTGGCAACTCGTCTCGGCCGACAGCCACCCCGTCTCGGGTGCCTTCACCTTCTCCGTCGGCGCCCCCTCGGCCACCACCGTGAGCCTGCCCGAGCAGGAGGCGGGCGGCGGACTCGTCGGCTTCCTCTACGACATCGCGCGCTACACGTCGTACGCCGGTTTCCTGGTCCTCGTCGGCGGGGCGGCCTTCGTGCTGGCCTGCTGGCCCGGCGCCGCGGCCGTGCGGTCCGTGCAGCGGTTGGTCGTCCAGGGCTGGATCGCCCTGACCGGCGCGACGATAGCCACACTGCTGCTGCGCAGCCCGTACACCGGCTCGGGCAAGCTCGCCGACGCGCTCGACCTGGCGGGGCTGCGGGACGTCCTGGAGACCAAGACCGGGGCGGCGCTCGTGTCCCGGCTGCTGCTGCTCGCCGCGGCGGCCCTCTTCATCGCCGTGCTCTTCGGCGCGTACGCGCGGCAGGGCGAGGACCGGGACGGCGCGGGCGAGGGCGAGGAAGAGACCGCGGAGGACCGCGAGTCCCGCCTCGACAGAAAGGACCTGACCTTCGGACTGGCGGTCGGCGGAACCGTCGTCGCCGCAGGACTCGCCGCGACCTGGGCGCTGTCCGAACACGCCTCGGCCGGCATCCAGCCGGGCGTCGCCATGCCCGTGGACGTGCTCCACCTGCTCGCCGTCGCCGTCTGGCTGGGCGGGCTCGCCTCGCTCCTCGCCGCGCTGTACCGGGGGCCCTCCGTGCCCAGGACCGCGGTGCGGCACTTCTCGCGGCTGGCCTTCGGCAGCGTCGTCGTGCTCGCGGCGACCGGCCTCTACCAGTCCTGGCGGCAGGTCGGCTCGTGGTCGGCGCTGACCGGTACCTCGTACGGGCAGCTGCTGCTCGTGAAGATCGGGCTGGTCGTCCTCCTCGTCGGCATCGCCTATCTGTCACGACGCTGGACCGCCCGAATCGGCGAGGAGGCACAGGCCCACACCGAGCCGGCGGCCGGAGACAGGGACGCCGAGGAAGCCGGCGAGGCCGGGCGGGACGAGGTGGAACGGGCCAGGACCGGGCGGGACGAAACCGGGCGGGACAAGGCCGAGAAGAAGGTCACCGTCCCCGAGGCAGCCGCAGCGACCGCTTCCGCCCCGTCCGCCTCCGCGGCCGCTCCAGCCTCCTCCGAGGCCCCGGGCCGGGCGGCCCAGCTCGCCCGCCAGCGGGCCGCAGCCGATCTCGCCCGCAGGAAACGGATCCGCGACGCCGACCCCCACCGCACCGGCCTGCGCCGTTCCGTACTCGCCGAGGCGGGAGTCGCCGTCGTCCTGCTCGCCGTAACGACGGTGCTGACCAGCACGGAACCCGGCCGCACGGAAGAGGAGACCGCCAAGGCGACCGCGGGGCTCTACACCCCCAGTGCCTCCGGGCCAGTCACTCTCGCCCTGCCCTTCGACACCAAGGGCGAGGACGGCAAGGGCACGGTCAAGCTGTTCTTCGAACCCGGCCGGGTCGGCGGGAACACCCTGGACGTCCGTATCGTCCGGCCCAACGGGCGGCCGCTGGACGTCCCCGAGGTGAAGGTGTCGTTCACCCTCGAATCGAAGGGCATCGGCCCGCTCCCCGTCACTCCGGACCGGATCGGAACCGGCAACTGGACGGCCACCGGCGTCCAGATCCCGCTGGCGGGCGAGTGGAAGATCGCCGTAACCGTCCGCACGTCGGACATCGACCAGGTCACCATTGACAAGACCGTGCAGATCGGCTGACAAGCACCATGACTGAGCAGATGGACCACACGGACCGGAACGGATCGGCCAACCCGCGGGACGCCCTCCAGGAGACCGCCGGGGACGACACGACCGCCGGGGACGACAGGGGCGCCGCGGCAGGTCACCCGGCCGGCATCAGCCGTCGGCGACTGCTGGGCACCGCCGCGGTCCACGATGGAGGCGACGTACCGC
>NZ_JAAAXQ010000436.1 GCF_009916105.1 Streptomyces sp. GC420
CGGAAGCACTACGCTAACGGACGCCCGGGGGAGGAAGAACGGCCCCGTCGCGCCACTCGTGGGCGGTCTTCGCCAGGATCGGCTGGTCCGGGTCGGTGCCCGCGGCCCGGACGGGGTTGGCGCCCGAGTTGTAGTACGCGGTGTGGTCGGCGTCGGCGTAGAACCAGTTGAAGGTGTAGTCGATGTCCTCGGCGGCCTTCTGGAACGCCTGCGCGGAGGTGATCGCGTCGGGGTCGTTGAACTGCTGGAAGCCGATGATCGAGTCGGCCTCGTGGTGGTAGGTGGAGCGCAGCTCGGTGAAGGCGACGGGCTTGCCCGCGACCTTGCCGGTGTGCGTGACCAGGCCGTACGCGGTGCGCTGGGTGACCAGGTCGTAGGAGCCTTCGGCGGTGGAGTCGGCCGTCGTCGGGGACCAGCTGTTGTGCTTGCGCAGTTCCTCGAAGGGGGTGCACGTGCCGCGCAGCAGGTAGTGCTCGGACGCGGTGGTGGGAGTGGCGCCCGAGGGCTCGCACAGTTCGACGGCGAAGGTGTCGGTGATGTCCTGGTTGGCGGAGGTCGCGCTCCAGGAGTAGTCGAGCCCGCGGCCGATCTCCACATAGAAGCTCAGGCCGGGGAAGGAGGCGCCGCGGGAGCGCAGTCCGGGGCCGTCCAGCTCCTGCACCATCAGCAACTGGGGTGCGTAGTAGCCGGTCTGGGGTCCGTAGACGGCTATCGGGTGGCCGGAGGCGGTGTGTTCGCCCGAGACCACCAGGGCGTTGGACATGCCGCGCTTGGCGGTGATCAGGTCGGCGGGCAGAACGCCCGTGTCGGCGGCGGCGGTTGCGTCTCCGGTTCCGGTTCCGGTTCCGGTTCCGGTGGACTTCGCGGAGGCCGCGCCCGCCCCGGTGCCGGTGCCGTTCCGGACGTGCCGGTAGGCGGTCACGGTGCCGCTGTCCGGGACCGCGACGCCCACCGGGGAGGCCGGTGTGCCGGCGTACGGGAAGCTGCCGCTGTGCTGGGTCGTCACCGCCTCGGTGTCGGCCTGCGCCCGCCAGGCGGCGTACGCGGTGTTGCCCGCCGCGGTCCCGTACCGCTGCTGGAACGCCATTTTGGCGAGCGCGTTCTCCACCTCGCCGCCGCCTCCGCTGCCGAAGACGGCGCCGACGACCGTGGCGATGGCGACCACGTCGGTGGCGGTGAAGTCCTTGATGTCGGAGCCGTGGCCGGTCAGCACGTACTCGCCCGGCCAGGTGACGTCCGCGACGGTGTCGTCGATGAACGCGTTGATGCCCGCGACGTAGTCCTTGACGTCCTGGTACGCCTGGGCACCCCTGGAGCCCGAGTTCCTGACCCGCTCCAGCTGGGCCGTCAGGTCCTCCTCGCTGTAGGGCGCGACGGCCCACAGGCTCTGTTCGAGGGCGCGGTTGCCCTCCGCGCCGCCGGCGAAGGACGACAGTTCGCCGCGGCCCACGTGCCGCAGGATGTCCATCAGCCACAGCCGGTCCTGTCCGGCCGCGTACCCGGCGCCGAACTCGGTCCCGGAACGGGTGGTGCCCTTGATGTGCGGGGTTCCGGTCGCCTTGTCACGGGTGATGGTGACGTCGGAGCGCGGGGAGAGGGTGCTCTCCACCTGGTCGGGGGCGACCCCGAAGGAGGCGTCGTTGAAGTAGGAGGCCAGCTGGTCCTCGGTCAGGCCCGAGTAGGAGTGCAGCAGGTTGTCGTAGGGCTCGAGCTGGTCGGCGGAGTGCTTGGGGCGCGTGCCGATGCTCCGGTGGAGCAGGATGCCGGCCAGCGTGGCATGGCCGTTCTGGCCGGCCGGCAGGATGTCCTGGCACTGGCCGAGGCAGGGATCTCCGGCGGCCGGCATGGGGTCGGCACCGGCGGCCGCCCGCGCGGGGGCGGCGACGGCAAGTGGTGTGAGCAGTGCGGCGGCCGCGAGCACGGAGACGACGGCCGCGCGGTATCTCGTACGGCGGCGGCGTCGTTCTGGAGGCGGGGCGGATCCTGGCGGCACGGCGGGTGCTGAGGACATGGGGAGCCTCTCCGGAATCGGGAAACCCGAGGTGGGGGGACCCCGCGGGTGGCGGGGCGCGGGAACCGTACCCCCGGTCACTTACTCACGGGTAGATGCTGTACCGGCTTATCCCTGCCGCTCCAACGGCGCTTTAGCGAAAGCTTGCTGACGGAGAGCCATGGTGATTGGCCCGCTCCTGGCGGGGCGGGTGCGCCGCCGCGGCCGGCCGGCACACCCGCCCCGACGGAGCGTCGGATGCGGAAGACGTCGGATGCGGAAGACGTCAGATTCGGAAGACGGAGCCGATGAACTCGGTGAGCAGGCGCTCCTTCAGCGCCCTCGGGAGCGCGTCCAGCAGCACCAGCACGGGGGCCATCCGCCCCGGCAGTCCGCCGCCGGGGCCGTCTCCGAGACCGGCGAACGCGAGAACGGCGGCGACCTCCTCGGGGCCGAGGGTGTCCGGGTCGAGACCGGCGGCGAGTTCGGTGAGGGAGGGATCGGCCGTCACCGGGGGCAGGGCGCGGGCAGCCTCCAGCGCCGCGCCGAGATCGCTGAGCAGAGCGTCCACCTGACCGACGGTGGCGGGGGTGAGGGTCAGATGGAGGTTGGGCGGCAGGCCGTCGAAGGAGAGCTGGGGCTGGAGGTACCAGCCGCGTTCGCGCATCTCATCGGCGAGGTGGAGCAGCAGGCTCAGGTCCGGTTCGCCCCCGCCACCGCCGTGGTCCTCGCCGGAGGAGAGGGCCGTGAGGGCGACGAGCCCGGCGGAGGGTTCGCCCAGGACCCGTACGCCCCGGATCCCGCGCAGGCCGGCGACCAGCCGGTCCGAGGCCTCGGCGACCCGGCCCGCGAGCGCGGTGTACCCGTCCTCGCCGATGTGCCGGAGCACCGCCCACGCCTGGGCCGCCAGGCCGCCCGGCTTGGTGCCCTGCACGGTCGGGTTGACGACCGGGTAGCCGGGCCAGCCCGCGTGCGCGAAGTACTGGTGGCGGCGCAGCCCGGCGTCGCGGTAGAGCACCACGGATGCGCCCTTGTCGGCGTACGCGTACTTGTGCAGGTCGACGGAGAGCGAGGTGACGCCGGGCACCGACAGGTCGAAGGGCGGCACGTCGCGGCCCGCGCGCCGCAGGTGCGGCAGGAGCCAGCCTCCGATGCAGGCGTCCACATGGCACAGCACGCCCCGCTCGGCCGCGGCCGCCGCGATCTCCGGCACCGGGTCGATCACCCCGTGCGCGTACGAGGGAGCGGAGGCGACCACGAGAGCCGTACGGTCGGTGATCGCGGCGGCCGTCGCGGACGCGTCGGCGCGGAAGGTGTGCGGGTCCACGGAGACCACGACCGGTTCCACGCACAGGTAGGCGGCGGCCTTGTGGAAGGCGGCGTGGGCGGTCGACGGCAGGACGAGCTGAGGCTCGCGCACCCCGCGCACCGCCCTCGCGTGGTCGCGGGCGGTCTTGACGGCGAGCATGATGCTCTCGGTGCCGCCGCTGGTGAAGGTGCCCTGTGCGCCGGGGGCGCCCAGCAGCGCGGCGACCGCGCCGACCAGGTCGTTCTCCAGTCGGGCGACGCTGGGGAAGACCGTCGGGTCGAGGCCGTTGACGGTGGCGAACGTGGAGTACGCGGCGGCGGCCAGCTCGTCGAGACCGTCCAGGCCCGCGTCGTACACATAGGCGAAGGTGCGGCCGCCACGGGTGGGCGCGTCGCCCTCGCGCAGGGCCCGCAGGCGTGCCAGCACCTCTTCGGCGGGCAGACCCGGCGCGGCGACGGCGGGCGGCCGGGCGTCGGGCCGGACGGTGGCGGGAGCGGTGGCGGAAGCCGGAGTGGGTTCGGTCGGCACGGATGATCTCTTCCTCGTGGGCGGTGCGGGGCGATGGACGGGGGACAACGGCGAAGAGGAGCCGCGCCCGTGCGGCGGCGGGGCGGTCACGGGTGCACGGGCGGGTCCGGGGCGGTGGCGCGCCCGGCCGGTGGACCGGGCACGGCCCCTGGCCCGCCGGGCGCACCGGGGCCGGGGCGCGCCGGGGCGGCCCGGACCGGCCCGGCGCCGTCGTCCGGTCGGCGCTCGTGGGTGCCTTCGGGGCCGTGTGCGGGGCCGGGACGACTGGCTGTTGCACGGCAGTGCCGGGCCGGGGCGCGCCGGGGCGGTGGCGTGGCGGACTCTGCCGTCGTCCGGTCGGCGCTCGTGGGTGCCTTCGGGGCCGTGTGCGGGGCCGGGACGACTGGCTGTTGCACGGCAGTGCCGGGCCGGGGCGCGCCGGGGCGGTGGCGTGACAGCACGTTCGGGCCGCCCGTGCGGCGTTCGCCGGGAATGCTCACGGCTGGGGCAGGTCCTGAGGGGGACCGGACACGGCCCCGGCCCCGGGGCCGGGGGCTGCGTCGCTGCCGTGTTCCCCGGCCACCGGCGTCTCGTCGTAGCGGTGCAGCAGCCACAGGCTCGCCGCAGCGAGCGCGGCGGGCAGCAGGCTCATGCCGGCCGTGATCCCGGCCAGTGCCGAGTCCGGCTGGTCCACGTGGTGGTCCGCGTCGGAGGAGCGGAACCCGGTCACGGCCAGGACCAGGGCGAACACCCCGGAGCCCAGCGCGAAGGCGAGGGTCTCGGCGGCCGTCCACAGCCCCGTGAAGGTCGCCGCCCTGCGCTTGCCGGTACGGAGGGCGTCCGCGGCCAGGGTGTCGGCGAGCATCGTCAGCGGCAGCAACTGCAGCCCGGCGTAGGCGACACCGACGACTGCGACGGCGCCGTACCCCACCGCCGGCCCGACCGCGTCCGTGAAGGCGAGGGCGACCGCGCCGCAGAGGTAGAGCAGGGAGGCGCACCACTGCGCGTACTTCACGCCCTTGCGGCGGGCCAGCCGGTTCCACAGCGGCATGAAGAGCGCCAGCGGGCCGATCATGCAGACGAACAGCGGGGTGACCGCGTCGGCCGAGCCGAGGCCGTACGTGGCGAAGTACTGGACGCCCGCAAGCATGACGCCGATGGCCAGGGCCTGGAGGGTCCACATGCCGGCGAGGTGGAGGAACGGCCGGCTGGAGCGTGCGGCGGCCAGCTGGGCGCGCAGCGAGGGCTCGGCCTCGCTGCGTACGGCCTCGGGGGCCCAGCGGGTGGTGTGCCAGGCCCCGAACATGCCGACCGCCAGCAGTACGGCCACGGCGATGCCCATGGTCCGGTAACCGGCCGGGCTGTCGCCGTCGGCGTGCGCGATCGCGGGGGCGAGGGCGCCGGACAGCAGGATGGCGACGCCGAGGAAGGTCACCCGCCAGCCCAGGACGCGTCCGCGCTCGGCGGGATCCTCGGTCATCTCGGCGGGCATGGTCACGTACGGGACCTGGAAGACCGCGTAGGCGGTGGCGGCGAGCAGGAAGAGCACGGCCACGTAGGCGGCCGCCGCGGCGCCCCGCAGCGGCGGCGCGGCGAAGATCAGCGCGAAGAGCGGCGGCAGGGTGCAGGCGCCGAGCAGCAGGAAGGGGCGGCGCGGGCCGCCGCGCAGGGTGCTGCGGTCCGAAACCGCCCCGACGAGCGGATTGATCAGGATGTCCCAGGCCTTCGGCAGGAACACGGCGGCGCCCGCCACGGCGGCGGGCACGGCCAGGACGTTGGTGAGGTAGTAGAGCAGGATCAGGCCGGGCACGGTGGCGAAGGTGCCGGTTGCCAGGGACCCGAGGCCGTAGCCGATGCGTACCCTGCGCGGCAGCCCGGGGGCCGCATTCCGATCCGTCCGGACAGCTGGCATGTCCTGATCATGGATGCCGGTTCGCGGCGGCGGCAAGAGCCCGGCATGAAGGGTGTGTGAACCGGGCCGGGCCGTTGACGGGTCCGGGGGCCGGGGC
>NZ_JAAAXQ010000437.1 GCF_009916105.1 Streptomyces sp. GC420
CCCGAAGCGCCGCCCCCGCCCCCGGCACCACCGACACCCTGGCCTTCCCGCCGGACTTCCTGTGGGGCACGGCCACCGCCGCCTACCAGATCGAGGGCGCCGCCGCCCTCGACGGTCGCACACCGTCGATCTGGGACACCTTCTCCCGTACGCCGGGCAAGGTCCGCAACGGTGACACCGGGGACATCGCCACCGACCACTACCACCGCTGGCGCGAGGACGTCGAGATCATGTCCGACCTCGGGGTCGGCGCCTACCGCTTCTCCGTCTCCTGGCCCCGGGTGCAGCCCACCGGCCGCGGCCCCGCCGTCCAGAAGGGCCTGGACTTCTACCGCCGCCTCACCGACGAACTGCTGAACAAGGGCATCAAGCCGGTGGTGACGCTCTACCACTGGGACCTCCCGCAGGAACTCGAGGACGCGGGAGGCTGGCCGGAGCGGGCCACCGCCGACCGCTTCGCCGAGTACGCCTCCATCGTCGCCGGCGCGCTGGGCGACCGGGTGGAAACCTGGACCACGCTCAACGAGCCCTGGTGCAGCGCCTTCCTCGGCTACGGCTCCGGCGTCCACGCTCCGGGCCGTACCGACCAGGTCGCCGCGCTGCGCGCCGCGCACCACCTCAACCTCGGCCACGGGCAGGCGGTTCAGGCACTGCGCGCCGCGCTGCCCGCCCGCGCCCGGATGTCCATCACCCTCAACATCCACCACGTCCGGCCGCTCACCGACAAGCCCGAGGACATCGACGCCGCACGCCGCATCGACGGCGTCGCCAACCGCGTCTTCACCGGCCCGCTGCTCCGGGGCGCGTACCCGGCCGACCTGCTGCGGGACACCGCGCACCTGACCGACTGGTCCTTCGTGCGCGACGGCGACACCGCCGCGATCCACCAGCCGCTGGACCTCCTGGGCGTCAACTACTACACGCCCACGCTGGTCTCCGAGTCCACCGGCGAGGCCACGCACCGCTCGGACGGACACGGCGTCAGCGAGCACAGCCCCTGGCCCGGTGGCGACAACGTCGCCTTCCACCTGCCCCCGGGCGACACCACCGCCATGGGCTGGGCCATCGACCCCACCGGCATGTACGACCTGCTGATGCGGCTGAAGAACGACCACCCGAACCTGCCACTGGTGATCACGGAGAACGGGGCGGCGTTCGACGACTACGTCAACCCGCAGGGCGAGGTCCACGACCCGGACCGGATCGCCTACCTGCGCGGCCACCTGGCCGCGGTTCGCCGCGCGATGGAGGACGGGGCCGACGTCCGCGGCTACTTCCTGTGGTCCCTGCTCGACAACTTCGAGTGGGGATACGGCTACAGCAAGCGCTTCGGCGCTGTCTACGTCGACTACCCCACGGGCAAGCGGATCCCGAAGTCCAGCGCCCGCTGGTACGCCCGGCTGGCCCGCACCGGCACCTTCCCGGAGGCACCCGGCGCCCTGGGCTGAGCCACCCGCCCCGGCGGGTGCGCCGGCACCGGGGGCCGGCGCACCGGTACACCCGGCCCGTCCGCTCCTCCCCGAGCGGCCGGGCCGGGACACTGTTGTCCCGGCAGCGAGCAAGCCCAGCCCGCTCTCACGCAGCTGGGACGCGCAGCAGTGCCGCGGACGTACGGGGTCAGCCTCTCGTTCCCACCCCGGCAGATACGCTGCGGCCGCACGGGCCAATACGGCCGGTCAGGCCTGATCCGCGGCGCGCAGGGCCCGCGCCAGCCACTCCAGCTCCTCGGTCGCGTCGGGCGACGAATACTGCCCGCGCACGCGGGCGACGAGCCTGCGGTAGGGCTCCGCCCCCGCCTCGATCCCGGCCTCCAGGCTGCGCAGCACGACGGCCCGGTCGGCGTCGCCGAACAGCTTGGACAGCACTTCGGCCGCTTCCGGCCCATCGGGAGCGACCCCGCGCTTCCTGACCTCCGCGACGGTCTGTACGACCTGCCTGGCCCACCAGATGGACGCCCCGGGGGGACGGCCCTGCCCCGGTGCGGGCGTGTTGAGCTCCATCCAGGTGCGCAACCGGGCGCGAAAGCCGGGGTCCCGCACCAGTTCGGCAACCTCGATCCAGGCGTCGACCTGCTCAGGTGTGGGATCGCCGGGCAATTCGACGCTGTACGTGCCTATGCGGTCGCGCAGGCGCGGCTCGACGTCGAGACCGCCGAACACCTCCTCCTTGAACTCGTCGATGATCTGCTTGCGTTCGGCGGCGGAGAGCCGCGCCAACCGGTTCATCAGTGCTGTCTCCTCAGCGGTGGAACCACGTTTCGCAACGGTGGACAGGACGGCCCGGCTCACCTTGAGCGTGCGGATCTGCGCGTCGAGCGCGGCGACGTGCGCGTCGGCGACCTCGGCGACCGTGATCCGGCCGCTCAGCACCCGGCACACGTCGTCGAGCCCGAGGCCCAGCTCCCGCAGGGTGCGGACCAGCTCGACGCGGGCCACGGACCCGGCGTCGTACAGCCGGTAGCCGCTCGCGGAGCGGGCCACGGGCGGCACCGCTCCCTCGTCCGACCAGAAGCGCAGGGTACGCACCGGAAGTCCGGTGCGTCGCGCGAGCCGGCCGATGGTGAGCTCGGGGTGTTCGTCGTCCATGGGTGAGATCGTGGACCCTCCAGCCGCTGGAGACTCAAGCGCCTCAGTACGACATGCCGTCAGTTCTCCGTGTGCTGCCGCCGGCTGACCCGCCAGTGTCACGGGACGGCGGGACCGGCGACGTAGGTGCCGTCGCGGTCGTACGGCCACGCGTTGGCGACGCATCCCTTGAGCCCCTTGATCTGCTGCATCATCACCGGTGCCGGTGCCCCCTCGCGCGGGCACGTCTCGTGACCGTGGCCGAGGCGGTGCCCCACCTCGTGGTTGATGATGAGCGCGCGGTACTCCGTAATGGGGCCCTTGAACTGCGGTGAACCGGACTGCCAGCGCTTGAGATTGACGATGACATCGTTGCCAACGGTGCAGTTCACCTCACCGCCCGTGTCCAGCCCGGCCGCGCCGCACAGCTTGTCCACGGTCCCGGGAGTCGCGATCTTCACCGTGAAGTCCACGGCACCGGTGGCCACCGGCTCGAAGCCGCTCTCGCCGTCCGCGGTCCAGCCCCGGGGATCCGCGAGCACTTTGCGTATGGCCAGTGCCGCCTTCTCGGCGTTCAGGTCCACGCCGTCCTCCACCTGCACGCGGTAGCGCATGACATCGCTCGCACCGGTGGGTCCCCGGCCCGTCCCCAGGTGGGCCCGGGCGGTGGTGAAACTGCCCGGGCCGGCGGCGGCGGTGGCCTTGCCCTCCCGGTCGGCCGCCCAGTAGAGAGCCGCCGTCACGGTGGTGGCCGCCACGGTGGCGAGGACGGTCGCCGCGAGCCGCCTGCGGCCGGGTGACGGGGCGCGGTGCCGGTGGTTCGCTTGGTGCGACACGAAGTCTCCGTGCTCGGTCGGTCCGGTGAGTGACCGTCATTCGGCCACTCCTGCTGGCAAGACGCGAGCCGGCGCACGGAGGTTCACTGCGGGAGGCCAGGTGTCCGTCCGGGAGTCTCGGCACCTGCCCCGGTGGCTTCATGGGCACGGCCCGGCCGCGTGGCGCGGCGGGACTCCCGCCGCGCCACCCTCCATTCACGGCCGGGTGATCAGGAGGCGGTGCACGAACCGAGAACGGGCGCCGAGGAGTTGCCGTTCTTCATGACGGTGAAGCCGAAACTCGTCGAGGCCCCGGCAGCCAGGCTTCCGTTGCCGTTCGGCCTCATCGTCATGACATTCCCGCTGCTGTCCCACGTGGGGCTGCCGTTCCACGTCGCGGAGATCTTCTGCGGGGGAGTCACCGTGACGCTGACGGTCCAGGTGCTGATGGGAGCATTGCCCGCCGTCACGGTCACCCTGCCGTTGAAGCGGTCGCTCCACTCCTCCGCCTTGCTGTACGACACGGAGCAGCCGGCGGATCCGCCGCCACCGCCGCCCCCGCCGGAGCCGCCGAGAGCGGTGAGCACGGCGTCGTACGCGGGCTTCTTGCTGTAGTTGCCGTCGAACAGCAGGGGAGTGCCACTGGCACGCCACGAGTACTTGTCGGTGACGCCCCAGACCGTGATGCCGGTGCACCGGGACACGGCCAGGCAGGCGTTGACCACATTGCCGTAGGAGGCGGCCTGCGAGCTGCCCGAGCCCTCGATGTCCAGCTCGGTGATCTGCACGTCGACTCCGAGGTCGGCGAAGCGCTGCAGATTGGCCCGGTAGTCGCCGGGCACGGGAGAGGCGCTGTTGAAGTGGGACTGGAAGCCCACGCAGTCGATGGGCACGCCGCGCGCCTTGAAGTCGCGCACCATGTTGTAGACGGCGTTGCTCTTCGCGTTGATGCCGTCGGTGTTGTAGTCGTTGTAGCAGAGCTTGGCGGCGGGGTCGGCCGCCCGGGCGGTCCTGAAGGCCTCCTCGATGAAACCGTCACCCAGCTTGTCCTGGAAGGGCGAACTGCGGCGCGCGCCGCTGCCGCCGTCCTGGAAGGCCTCGTTGACCACGTCCCAGGCGGCGATCTTTCCCTTGTAGTGCTGCATGACCTGGTTGATGTGGTTGTTCATCGCCGACCTGAGTTCGGAGGCGCCCAGGCCGCCCACCCAGCCGGGCAGCTGCGAGTGCCACACCAGGGTGTGGCCGCGGACCTGCATGCCCCTGCTCTGCGCGTGGTTGACGATCTGGTCGGCGGAGCCGAAGCTGAACGAGCCCCGTGAACTCTCCACGGCGTCCCACTTCATCTCGTTCTCGGGTGTCACCGAGTTGAACTCGGCGTTCAGCGTGGAGGCGTACTGGGACTCGCCCAGATGGTTCGCGGCCACGGCGGTGCCGAAGTAGCGGCCCTTCTCCGCCGCCGCGGCGCCGAGCGTACTCGCCGCCCGGGCCGTGCCGGACAGTGCGGTCACGCCCGCTCCGGCGAGCAGGAGGGCCGTGCCGAGCACGAGTGCCCTGCGGGCAAGGGAACGCGGCTCCGGGCGCGTCGGCCCGCGTTCGACAGAACTGTTCGTCACCATGTCATCCTCTTCTGCCGTTTTCGGATCTTCTCGTTCCTGTGCCTCTTCGGCGGGTGCCGGACAAGGCCCCGGGAGTGGGGCGGGATCGGCGCGATGGTGCTGGTCACGGCCGTGTCCGCCGTCGTGCGCGAGTGCTGTGCCGTGTACGGGGCTCCCCGCGGGCGGGGGCCGATGTCATGCATCGAAAGTTTCGGTCACTTCTCCGAATGGCTGCCGAGACAGTACGGCCGACCCCCAGGGGGGTCAACCGCTCGCGCAGAGGGCCTTCAGGGGTGGCGCACGGTCCCGGCCAGGTGTGGCGAGCCGTCGGCGGGGGAGCCCTCCGGCCCGGCGAACCGCCCGCCGGATACGGGCCCGGGGAGCGGAGTCAGTCGTCCCGACCCCGTCGTTCCCCTCCGCCGTCCTGGCGCGGGCTTGTCCGGCACCCCGGCCCGACCTGCGTGAAGTCATGCTTGCCGGGGTTCCGTCCCGGACGGGGGACGGCGGGGCGGCGCACCGGCCGCTGTTGCGCCGCGCCCCGGGCGCGCCCTCCCCCGTGACCCTCCGGCCCTGCCCGCGGGCCGCTCGGACGGCCGTCAGTCATGTGCCCGAAACGCGCCTACGGTGCCAACGGGCAACTGTGAGACGTTGGTTGACGCTGCGGCGTACGGCCCCCAGAGCGACGGGAAGCGACTGCGAAAGGGGGCAGAAAGTTTCGCGGTCACTTCGCGGGCCGCGCGGGTCCGGGCGCTCTCCGGCCCCCCACCCGCTCGCGCGCGTGGAGTGCCGTCCGTCAGGGGGCGGGGGGGTCAGCCGTCGGC
>NZ_JAAAXQ010000438.1 GCF_009916105.1 Streptomyces sp. GC420
GGACGGGACGTCCGGCGCGGCGGGGGCGGGCGCCCGGTCCCTCTGCGGTGCTCCCGCCGCCGTGCCGGAACCCGGCGCGGGCCGGCCCGCGCCCGGCTCCGCAGGCCGCACGCGCAGGTGGCCGTGGCTGGTCGCGGCCGCCGTCGCACTGGCCCTGGCGGGCGGGGGTGCGGCGGGCATCATGGCGATGCGGCAGGACGGGACCGAGGCGGGCGGGCCGGGATCGTCGCCGCTGCCCCCGCCGGGCTATCCGCGTCCCGGCGGGCCCTACCTCGTCCGGCTCGCCCACTCGGGTCTGTGCCTGTCCGAGCGCGCCGAGGACCAGACCGGACAGGTCTTCCAGGCGCCCTGCGAGACCGCGCTACCGGCCTACTCGCTGGAGTTCGAGGAAGGGGGCCGCTGGCGGATCGCCACCGACCACCCGGACTTCGGCCCGGGCTGCACCGGCATCCGCCAGGGCGCGGGGGAGGAGGGCGCGCCGGTCGAGGACGACTACTGCGGCACGCGCGGGCAGTCCGAGGAGTTCCGCCTGGAGCGGGTCGCCGGCCGGGCGGGCGGCTACCGGCTCCGGCCGCTGCACTCCGGCCTGTGCCTGTCGGTCCCCGGCGGTACGAAGGAGGCGTGGGCGCCGGTCCGGCAGCTCGACTGCGGCAAGGGCGAGGGCGCTCGGGGCCAGGTGTTCCGCTTCGACCCGGTGTGACCGCGGCAGGCACCACCGGGGTCATCCGCACCACCGGAGTCGTCCGCGCGGTCCGCGTCACCCGCTCGGCCCAGCGCGGGGAATCCGTGACGTACGAAGGCGGTTGAGGCTCAGCATGACCACACTCGCACTCATCGGCAGCGGACACATCGGAAGCACCGTGGCAAGGCTCGCGGTCGCCGCGGGCATGGACGTCGTGCTCAGCAATTCACGGGGGCCGGAAACGCTCAAGGAGCTCGTCGACGAACTCGGCGGACACGCGACGGCGGTGACCGCGCAGGAGGCGGCGGAGGCGGGCGACCTGCTCGTCGTGTCGGTCCCGCTCAAGGCGTACCGGAGCATCCCGGCCGGGCCGCTGGCGGGCAGGACAGTACTGGAAACGCTGAACTACTACCCCGAGCGCGACGGGCACATCGCGGAGCTGGACGCGGGCACGGTCACCAGCAGTGAGCTCGTGCAGCGCCACCTCGCGGGGGCGCACGTCGTCAAGGCGTTCAACAACATCTTCTTCCGGCACCTCCACGACCTCGCCCGCCCCTCCGGCGCCCCCGACCGCAGTGCCCTGCCGGTCGCGGGCGACGACCCGGCCGCGAAGGCGCGGGCCGCGGAGCTCCTGGACGCCCTCGGCTGGGACACCGTCGACGCCGGGCCGCTCGCCGACAGTTGGCGCTTCCAGCCCGGCACCCCCGCCTACGGCCTGCCGTACCTGACGCGCCCCGACGCCGCCCTGGCCGAGGACCCGGGCGCGCCGGCCCCCGCCGCGAAGATCCGTGAGGCACTGGACGCGGCGGTCCGCGGCTAGGTGTAGTGCCGCGTCGGTCGGGGTTTGCCCGCTGAGGAGCGGCGTCCGGTGCTCGGGGGTACCTCCTGCCGGAGGCGGGGGGAGCATCGCAAGGCGGCCGGAAGCCCTCGTAGTGGGCCTGCTCGGGCTTTCGGCCAACGCACAGCGTGGGGGTACCTCCCGCGCCCGGAGGGCTGCGGGGGAGTGCCGTGCAGGGCGTCGCGACGGGGCGAACCTCGGCTGACGCGGCACTGGCACCGCGCCCGAAAAGGATCACCGGTCGGTGCCGTGACCGGAGGGAATCACCGGCTCGCGGCGCCCGCTGCGGGTCCCCCGCGGCTCTCCGGACGCGGGAGGGCCCCGGCGCCGGACGCGCCGGACGCCCGGGAAAGCCGGACTGCCGGCGGGGCGGTCAGCGGCCGCTCACCCACCGGTACTGGAGTTCCGGGCGGCCCACCTGGCCGTACTGCGGGCTGCGTTCCGCGCGCCCCGCGCTCACCAGGTGTTCCAGGTAACGCCTGGCCGTGATCCGGGAGATGCCCACCGCGGACCCGGCCGCCGCGGCCGTCAGACCGTGTTCGGCGGCGCGCAGCGTCCTCGTCACGGCCTCCAGAGTCGGGCCGCTCAGCCCCTTCGGCAGCGCGGCCGGCTCCGGCGCCCGCAGAGCGGCGATGGCGCGGTCGACCTCGTCCTGGCCGCCCGCCTCGCCCTCCGCGGCGCGGTACTCGGCGTACCGCTCCAGCCGGTCCCGCAGGGTCGCGAAGCTGAACGGCTTCAGGACGTACTGGACGACGCCCAGAGAGACGCCCTCCCTGACCACCGCGAGGTCGCGGGCCGAGGTGACGGCGATGACGTCGACGGCGCGTCCGCCGGCCCGCAGCGACCGTACGAGGTGCAGCCCGTGCCCGTCCGGCAGGTACAGGTCGAGCAGCAGCAGATCGACGCCGCCCCGTTCCAGGGCCCGGCGCGCGCCGCCGCCGGAGTGGACGACACCGGCCACCTCGAAGCCCGGGACGCGGCTCACGTACAGCGCGTGCGCGTCCGCCGCCACCGGGTCGTCCTCGACCACCAGCACGCGGATGCCGCTCACGCCGGGACCTCCGAGACCGTGCGCAGCGGCAGCCGGACCGCGAACTCGGCGCCGCCCTCGTCCGAGCGCCCGAGGGCGATGGAGCCGCCGTACCGCCGGACCGTCTGCCGTACCAGCGCCAGTCCCAGGCCGTGGCCCGAGGCCGACTTCGTCGACCAGCCGCGCTCGAAGATCTCCTCCGTCGACGCGGTGTCCACCCCCGGCCCGGTGTCGCGGACCCGGAGGACCAGCGAGCCGTCCACGGCCCGCGCCGCCACCGTGACCCTCGGGCGGTCGCCCGTGCCCACGGCCGCGTCCACGGCGTTGTCGATCAGATTCCCGAGGATCGTCACCAGGTCGCGCGGCGCGAGGGACTCCGGCAGCAGCCCGTCGTCGACCTGGCTGTCCTCGGTCAGCACCAGCTCGACGCCCCGCTCGTTGGCCTGAGCCGCCTTCCCCAGCAGGAGCGCCGCGAGCACCGGCTCGCCGACCGCGGCCACCACCTGGTCGGTCAGTGCCTGCGCCAGTTCGAGCTCGGCGGTGGCGAACCCGACGGCCTCCGCCACCCGGCCCAGCTCGATCAGCGAGACGACGGTGTGCAGCCGGTTGGCCGCCTCGTGCGCCTGGGACCGCAGCGCCTCCGTGAAGCCCCGCACCGAGTCGAGCTCCCCGGCCAGCGCCTGGATCTCGGTGTGGTCCCGCAGCGTCACCACCGTGCCGCGCCTGCCGCGGCTCGCCACCGGCTGCGTGTTGACCACCACGATCCGGTCCGCCGTGAGGTGGACCTCGTCCACCCTGGGCTCCGCCGCCAGCAGCGCGCCGGTCAGCGGCGCGGGCAGGCCCAGCTCGGCCACCGAGCGGCCGACCACGTCGGTGCCCAGCCCGAGCAGCTCCCGCGCCCCGTCGTTGATGAGGGCGATCCGCCGCGCGCCGTCCAGCATCAGCAGCCCTTCGCGCACGGCGTGCAGCGTCGCCTCGTGGTAGGCGTGCATCCGGCTCAGCTCGGTGGCGTTCATGCCGTGCGTGTGCCGGCGCAGCCGTGCGTTCACGACGTACGTGCCGAGGCCGCCCAGGGCCACGGCGCCCGCCGCGACCGCGAGCAGACCGCCGAGCTGCCGCTGCACCCGGGCGCTGATGCTCTCCACCGTGATCCCGGCGGAGACCAGGCCCACGATCCGCTCGCCGTCGTACACCGGGGTGACCACCCGCACCGACGGTCCCAGGGTTCCCGTGTACGTCTCGCTGAAGGTCTCGCCCTCCAGGGCGCGGTCGATGTGGCCGAGGAACGTCTCGCCTATCCGCTCCGGCGTCGGATGGGTCCAGCGGATGCCCCTGGGGTTCATGATCGTGACGAAGTCGACCCCGGAGCCCCGCCGCACCCGCTCGGCATAGGGCTGGAGCAGCGCCGTCGGGTCGGGCTCGCGGATGGCGGCGCGCACCGACGGCGAGCCCGCGACCGCGACGGCGGTCGCCATGGCCTGCCGCTCCGCCGCGTCCTCGGCCTCGCCGTGGGCGGTGAACCAGCTGAAGAGCGCGCACCCGGCCACGACCGCCGCGACCAGCACGATCTGCATGGCGAAGAGCTGGCCGGCGAGGGACCGGGGTCTGGGAACGCGCATGGGGACAAGTCTGCACCCGCCCGTGTCACACGGACGAAACGTGAACCCGGGGCCGGAACGCGAACTCAATGAACGCAAGGATGACCCCCCTCACATGCTCCGGGATATTCGGGCCATCGCCCAGAACGTGAGCCGCACGCCCTGCGCGTTCCCTGGATGAACTCGAAGAGGAGGCACCCGTGGCCGTGGCAGCACCCGCCCGCCGGGACCGTACCCACTATCTCTACATCGCCGTCATCGCGGCGGTACTCGCCGGCATCGTCGTGGGTCTGGCGGCTCCCGGCTTCGCCCAGGAGCTGAAGCCCCTGGGCACCGGTTTCGTCAACCTGATCAAGATGATGATCTCGCCGATCATCTTCTGCACGATCGTGCTCGGCATCGGGTCGGTACGGAAGGCCGCCAAGGTCGGCGCGGTCGGCGGCATCGCCCTCGGCTACTTCCTGGTGATGTCCCTGGTCGCCCTCGGCATCGGCCTGGTGGTCGGCAACCTCATCGACCCCGGTACGGGCCTCGCGGTGACCGACGCCGTCAAGGAGACGGGCCAGAGCCAGGTCGCCGCCGAGGCCAAGGACACCACCGAGTTCCTGCTCGGGGTCATCCCCACCACGATCGTCTCCGCGTTCACCATGGGCGAGGTCCTCCAGACCCTTCTCGTCGCCCTGCTCGCGGGCTTCGCGCTCCAGGCGATGGGTTCGGCGGGGCAGCCGGTGCTGCGCGGCATCGAGCACATCCAGCGGCTGGTCTTCCGCATCCTCGCCATGATCATGTGGGCGGCGCCGGTCGGTGCCTTCGGCGCGATCGCCGCCGTGACCGGCTCGGCGGGCCTGGACGCGCTCAAGAGCCTTGCCGTGCTGATGATCGGCTTCTACATCACCTGCTTCCTCTTCGTCTTCGTCGTGCTCGCCGCTCTGCTGCGGGTCGTCGCGGGCCTGAACATCCTCACGTTCCTGCGGTACCTGGGCCGCGAGTTCCTGCTCATCCTGTCGACCTCCTCCTCGGAGTCCGCGCTGCCCCGCCTCATCGCGAAGATGGAGCACCTGGGCGTGAGCAAGCCGGTGGTCGGCATCACCGTCCCGACCGGCTACTCCTTCAACCTCGACGGCACCATGATCTACATGACCATGGCCTCGCTGTTCATCGCCGACGCGATGGGCGACCCGATGTCGCTCGGCGAGCAGATCCCGCTGCTCCTCTTCCTCCTCGTCGCCTCCAAGGGCGCGGCCGGCGTCACCGGCGCGGGCCTGGCCACCCTGGCCGGCGGTCTGCAGTCGCACCGGCCCGAGCTGGTCGACGGCGTCGGTCTGATCGTCGGCATCGACCGCTTCATGAGCGAGGCCCGCGCCCTGACGAACTTCGCGGGCAACGCCGTGGCGACCGTCCTGATCGGCACGTGGACGAAGGAGATCGACCGGGAGCGGGTGGACCAGGTGCTCGCCGGACACCTGCCCTTCGACGAGCAGACGCTCCTCGACGACGACCTGGACGCGCACGACGACCGCCCGGCGACGGCCGGTGTCGCCCTCGGCAAGACCGCCCCCGCGGCGGGGGCCGGGGACAAGGAGCCGGCTCCGGTCGCCTGACCCGCCCCACCCCCTGACCGAGGCCGGGCC
>NZ_JAAAXQ010000439.1 GCF_009916105.1 Streptomyces sp. GC420
TGCCCGCCCCGCTGCGACCGCCGTCCGCACGCAGTCCCTCGCCGATACCGGGCCGGGGTGCGGCGGCGTGCCACGGGTCGACGTGCCCCGCCCCGGCACCCGCACCCGCACCCGCACCCGGGGGCAGTTCGTGACGCGGTCCGGGTTCATGACGCGGTCCGGCCCCGGTTCCGGGCGCCGGAGCGGGTGTGGCGGGAGCGCCCGGCGTGCCTGTCCCCCGGGGCGGGACCTGGGCCGGGCCGTAGGGAAGCATGCTCGGGTTGCGGCCGGGAGCCGGGCCGGGCTCGGGAGCCGCGGCGGTGCCCGGAGCGGAGGCGGACGGCGCCGGCTCGGGCGGTGCTCCGTTGGCTGCCTCGCCCGCCCCCCACGGGGCCGAGCCGGTGGCCGGACGCTGCACGGGGAGACTTCCGGTCTCGTTGACGCGGGCGGCCGCCCGGGCGCCCGCGCGGTACGCCGCGATCGCCCCGGCCCGCGCGGCGCGGGCGTCGCCGCCGGTGGTCGGCGCGGGCCTGCCGGCCCCTTCCGGGCCGGCCATGGATGCGGGCCCGCCTCCGGCCCGCTCGGCGGGCGCGGGCCCCGGCGGGGGTCCGCCCGGCACGGGGCCGCCCGGAACCGGCGTGCCATCGCCGTGCCCTGCCTGTCCGCCGAGCCCGCCGTACGGGCCCGGCCCCGCCTCGCCGGCGGGTCCCGCCTGGCCGCCCTGTCCTCCACGGCCGTCGTGTCCGGTCTGCCCGCCGGGTGCCGCGAGTCCCTGGCCGGCCGGCCCGGCCGCGGGGACGGCGGAGCCGCCGCCCTCGGGCGCGCCGTCCTGCCCGGGGGGCGCCGGCACGGGGTCGTAGCCGCACAGGGCCTCCTCCGCGGCGCCGGCCGCGAGGCCGGTCAGCATCACGCGCCCGTCGTCGCAGACCAGCACCGTCCGTGCGGTGATGTTGCGGTGCGTCCAGCCGTGCGCGTGCAGCGCCCGCAGCGCGGTCAGCACGTCCGAGGCGACCTCGGCCGCGCGGTACGGCGAGAGCGGCTTCTCGGCGAGCAGCGCGGCCAGCGGCCGGGCCGCGACGAGTTCGCTCACTATCCACAGGGAGCCGCCGTCCGCGAACACGTCGAAGACCTGGTCGAGTTTCGGGTGGTCCGGGACGGCAGCGGCGGCGGTGGCGGCGTCGATGGCGCGGCGCACCGCCGGGTCCGTGGGCCTGCGCGTCGTACGGGCGGGGGCGCGCATCGGTGCGGGGGTGCCCGTGCCGCCCTCGTCGCCGTCGACGAACTCCGCGTCCACGACCTCGGGCAGCGGGACCTGCCTGACCAGAACCTCCTGGCCGCTGTACGTGTCGAAGGCGCGGGTCTCGACGAGGTCGTACTCGTCGGAGGGCGGCAGGGGAAGGCGGTAGCGGTCGGCGAGTACCCGTCCCGCGTAGTCGTCCACGACGCCTCCCCAAGCGCGCTGCCCTGCCCCCGGTCCCGGGGCCCGTAGCCGCCAATTACAGTCCCGCTACGAACTTTTGCGGCTGCGTACCGTCCACGAACTCTCACGATACGTGCCCGGACGGGCCATTGCCCGCCGGTCGCCGCAACCCGCCCGCCGCAGGCCCGTGTTCGCGGCCCGTTCAGCCCCCGGAACCTCGAGTTCCCGGTTCCGGCCGGCCCGTCGGGCCGTCGGTCTCCCGGTCTCTCAGTCCTTCGGCTGGAAGGTCTCGAACGCGGTCCTGCGGAGTGTCTTGCACTCCTTCCCGTCCCACTTGCTCGCCACGCACGTGATCATGATGGAGTAGCCGTGGGTGGCGTCGGCCTTGAAGCCGCGGTTGAGCACCCGCACGGTCTTGCCGTTCTGCAGGCGCTCGAACTGCCAGTCCGCCACCGTCGGGTAGTCGCGGTAGTCGACCCGCTGGATGCCGAGCAGTCTGTAGCCGCTGCTGCTCCCGGCCACGGCCGGGGCGAGCTGCCGCCAGGCGAGGGCCGCGTCGTCGCTGGGGCTGCTGTTGTAGTCGACCTGCACGCGCGGGAATCCACCGGACTGGCTGTAGATGCCGCCGGAGTTCTGGCCCGCGATGCCGGTGCGCTTCCAGCCCTCCGGCAGGGCCATCGAGAAGTGGAAGGTGCCGTCGGAGACGACCTCGTACGTCTCGGGCACCTGGTCGTCGGAGCCCTCCGATCCTCCGGACGAGTCCGAGGAGCCGGAACCCGATCCCGAGCCCGAACCGGACCCGGAGTCCGACTGCGAGGAGTCCGCCTCGTCCCCGGCCGAGTCCTGCGGGTCGTTCTTCGTGGAGTCCCCGGACTTCTCGTCGTCCTCGGCGGTCTTGCCGGTGCCCTCGCTCACCCCGGCCGATGTCTCCTTGCCGCCCGAGGAGCCGGACCCGCTGCCGGACCCTTCCTTGTCGTCACCGTTGAACGCGAAGGCCAGGATGGTCCCGAGCACGGCGAGCACGGCCACGACGGCCACGATCGTGAGCGTCCGCCGGGACACCACATCGGTCAGGGGCGCCCTCCGCGGCGCCGTGGTGACCCGCGTCGGCTGCGCGCCGGGCGGCGCCGCGGGCGACGGCACGGACGCCATGGAGGCCGCGACCGGTGCGGCGGCCGGTGCGGCCGCACCGGGGGAGGACCCCGGCTCGGCACCCGGTGCTCCGGCGGCTCCGGCCCCCGTGCCGGCCGTGTTGCGCACCGACCTCAGCGCGCCCCGCAGCCGGTCGGCCTTGCTCTCCGCCGGGCCGGTGGGGGGCGAACTCACGCGCGGGGCAGGCGGCGTGGGCGGCAGGACGGCCGTCTCCGGCGTCTTCGGCAGGGGAATCACGCGGGTCGCCCCGGCGGCCTGCGCGGGCTGCTCCGGCGCGTGGATGACATCGTTGAGCAGCGCCCGCGCGCCCTCGTCGTCGAGCCGCCGCTCGGGGTCCTTGTGCAGCAGCCCGTAGATGACCTCCTCCAACTCCCCCGCGTTCTTGGGAGGATCGAGCGGTTCGGTCATCACGGCGGTCAGCGTCGCGATCGCGGACCCCTTGTCGTACGGCGGCGTGCCCTCCACGCACGCGTACAGCAGGCCGCCGAGCGACCAGAGGTCGGCGGCGGGACCGGGCTTGTGACCCCGGGCCCGCTCCGGCGAGATGTACGAGGGCGCGCCGACGAGCATGCCGGTGGACGTGATCGACGGATCGCCCTCGACCTGGGCGATGCCGAAGTCCGTGAGCACGACCCGGCCGTCCTCGGCGATCAGCACGTTGGACGGCTTCACGTCGCGGTGCAGGATGCCCTCGCGGTGCGCGGAGCGCAGCACGTCGAGGATCGCGAGCCCGACCTCCGCGGCCCGGCGCGGGGTCAACGGCCCGTCCTGGCGCACGACGTCGGCGAGGGACCGGCCCTCGATCAGCTCCATCACGATCCACGGACGGTCGTCCTCGTCCACCACGTCGTAGACCGTGACGGCCCCGTTGTTGCGGATCCTGGCGATCGCCTTGGCCTCGCGGAACGTACGGGTGATCAGACGCCGCTTCTCGTCCTCGTCGATGCTGGACGGGAACCGGAGTTCCTTGACCGCGACCGTGCGCCCCAGCGTCTCGTCGAGCGCGCGCCAGACGGTGCCCATGCCACCCCGGCCCAGGACCCCACTCAGCCGGTACCGGCCGGCGAGCAGGCGATCTTTCGTGTCCTGCGACTGCTGCGCCTCCGACATGCGTCCCCTCTGCAATCAACCAGCCCCGGCAGAGCTTCCATTGTCTCTCACGCCGGGACCGGCTCCCCAGCGGGGGCAGCGCTAGAGCGGAACGATGTCCGGCGCTCCCAGCCGCGCCGCGTCCGCCGTCAGGTCGTCGGGCTGCCGCTGCGACTCGCGTTCGGCCTGCACCCGCTTCTCGTAGTGTTCCACCTCCTTCTCGATCTGTCCCCTGTCCCAGCCCAGCACGGGTGCCATCAACTCGGCGCACTCCCTTGCGCAGCGCGTGCCCCGGTCGAAGGTCTCGATCGAGATGCGCGTGCGCCGGGTCAGGACGTCGTCCAGGTGCCGGGCCCCCTCGTGCGAGGCGGCGTAGACGACCTCGGCACGCAGATAGTCGTCGGCCCCGGTCAGCGGATTCCCCAGCGTCGCGTCCCGCGCGACGAGTTCGAGGACTTCCTCGGTCATCGAGCCGTAGCGGTTCAGCAGATGCTCCACCCGGGCGACATGGAGTCCCGTGCCGGCCGCGATCCTGGCCCGCGTGTTCCACAGGGCGCGGTAGCCCTCGGCGCCGATCAGCGGTATCTCCTCGGTGACGCTGTCGGCGACCCGCTGGTCCAGGCCGTGCACCGCGGCGTCCACGGCGTCCTTCGCCATCACCCGGTAGGTGGTGTACTTCCCGCCCGCGACGACCACGAGACCGGGCACCGGGTGGGCGACCGTGTGCTCCCGCGACAGCTTGCTGGTGGCCTCCGACTCCCCGGCCAGCAGCGGGCGGAGCCCTGCGTACACGCCCTCCACGTCGTCCCTGCTGAGTGGAACCGCCAGCACGGAGTTGACGTGCTCGATGAGGTAGTCGATGTCGGCGCTGGAGGCCGCCGGGTGGGCCTTGTCGAGGTCCCAGTCGGTGTCCGTCGTGCCGACGATCCAGTGCCGGCCCCAGGGGATGACGAACAGCACCGACTTCTCTGTCCGCAGAATCAGCCCGGTCGTGGAATGGATGCGGTCCTTGGGCACGACGAGGTGGATGCCCTTGGAGGCGCGCACATGGAACTGGCCGCGCTCGCCGATCAGCGCCTGAGTGTCGTCGGTCCACACACCGGTGGCGTTGACGACCTGTTTGGCCCTGATCTCGTACTCCCCGCCGCCCTCGACGTCACGCACCCTGGCGCCGACGACCCGTTCGCCCTCCCGCAGGAAGCCGGTGACCCTGGCCCGGTTGGCGGCATGCGCGCCGTAGGCCGTGGCCGTGCGCACCAGCGTGGCCACATAGCGGGCGTCGTCCATCTGGGCGTCGTAGTACTGCAGGGCCCCGACGAGGGATTCCCTCTTCAGGCAGGGCGCCACGCGCAGCGCGTGGCGGCGTGTCAGGTGCCGGTGCGCGGGCAGCCCCCGTCCGTGTCCCGAGGAGACGGACATCGCGTCGTACAGCGCGACGCCGGAACCGGCGTAGAAACGCTCCCAGCCCTTGTGCCGCAACGGGTAGAGGAACGGGACGGGTTTGACGAGATGCGGGGCGAGCCGCTCAAGCAGCAGCCCGCGCTCCTTCAACGCCTCCCGCACCAGGGCGAAGTCGAGCATCTCGAGATAGCGCAGGCCGCCGTGGATCAGTTTGCTCGATCTGCTCGATGTCCCCGACGCCCAGTCACGCGCCTCCACGAGCCCGGTCGCCAGGCCACGGGTCGCCGCGTCCAGCGCGGTGCCCGCGCCGACCACGCCCGCACCCACGACCAGCACGTCCAGCTCCCGCTCGGCCATGGCGGCCAGGGCCTCCGCCCGCTGCGCCGGCCCCAGTGTCGCTGTCCTCACGCTGCCTCCCGCATTCCCGCTGTGTCACCGCGTCACGGTCATGCCGAGTCGTCGGGTGGTGCTCAGACCCGTATCCCCAGCTCCCTACGATTCTGAACGGGCACTCCCACTTCAGCCACTGCCTGTGGACAACACACGGGCGAACGCGATCACCCAATACGGCATATCGGTCATTTTTATGCCTAGTGTGACATTGCGCCGACCCTGACGGTCCACAGGGCTTGCGCACCCCGCCCACTCCGGCTATTGGGAAGGACGGCTCAGCCATGCCCGCAGACCTCGCCGTCATCGGACTCGGCCATCCGGGACTCTCCCTCGCC
>NZ_JAAAXQ010000043.1 GCF_009916105.1 Streptomyces sp. GC420
CCCGAGGAGCGGCCCGAGTAGTGGCGCCCGCGGCCCGGAAGGCGCCCCGACGAACTCCATGACCTCCGGGTCGGCGAAGACCCGGTGCCACGCATAGGCGTCCTCGTCGGTCGGGACGCGCAGACGTACGGCTGGCGGCGGCTGGTGCATACGGGGAGCCCTTCCGGTAGGTGATCTCTCCTGCTGCATAGACTGCACATGTCCCGTGCCGTTCGGCACCCCTATTCAAGTCTTCGGGAGATCCCGCCGTGACCGAGACCCCTTCCGAGCACACCGCAGATGTGATCGTCGTCGGGGCCGGCCCGGCCGGATCGGCGACGGCCTACCACCTGGCGAAGGCCGGACTCGACGTCCTGCTGCTGGAGAAGACGGCCTTCCCGCGGGAGAAGGTCTGCGGCGACGGCCTCACCCCGCGCGCCACCAAGCAGCTGGTGTCGATGGGCATCGACATCTCCGAGGAGGCCGGCTGGCTGCGCAACAAGGGCCTGCGGATCATCGGCGGCGGTGTGCGGCTCCAGCTCGACTGGCCCGAGCTCGCGTCGTTCCCGGACTACGGACTCGTGCGCAAGCGCGACGACTTCGACGAGCAGCTCGCCCGGCAGGCGCAGAAGGCCGGCGCGCGGCTGCACGAACGCTGCAACGTCTCGGGCCCCGTCATCGACGACCGCACGGGCCGGATCACCGGCGTCGAGGCGAAGCTGGGCGAGGAGAAGACCCCGGTCACCTTCCGCGCCCCGCTGGTCGTCGCCGCCGACGGCAACTCCAGCCGGCTCTCCCTCGCCATGGGCCTGCACCGCCGCGAGGACCGCCCGATGGGCGTGGCCGTACGCACGTACTTCACCTCCCCGCGCCACGACGACGACTACCTGGAGTCCTGGCTGGAGCTGTGGGACCGCCGCGGTCCCGGCGAGGACCGGCTGCTGCCGGGCTACGGCTGGATCTTCGGCATGGGCGACGGTACGTCGAACGTCGGCCTGGGCGTCCTCAACACCTCCGAGTCCTTCAAGGAGCTGGACTGGCGCGAGGTGCTGAAGGCATGGTGCGCCTCCATGCCCGAGGACTGGGGATACACCCCGGAGAACATGACGGGGCCGATCCGCGGCGCCGCCCTGCCGATGGCGTTCAACCGCCAGCCGCACTACACCAGGGGCCTGCTGCTCGTCGGTGACGCGGGCGGTCTGGTCAACCCGTTCAACGGCGAGGGCATCGCGTACGCGATGGAGTCCGGCCAGATCGCCGCCGAGGTCATCGTCCAGGCGCACGCCCGGGCCACCCCGGCCCAGCGCGAACTGGCCCTCCGCGCCTACCCGAAGATCCTCAAGGAGACGTACGGCGGCTACTACACGCTCGGTCGCGCCTTCGTGAAGCTCATCGGCAACCCCAAGGTCATGAAGATCGCCACCCAGCGCGGCCTCACCCACCCCATGCTCATGCGCTTCACCCTCAAGCTGCTCGCCAACCTCACCGACCCCACGGGCGGCGACGCGATGGACCGGATCATCAACGGCCTGAGCAAGGTTGCCCCGAAGGCGTGAGTATTCCGTAACGCTGTGCGACGGGGGCTCCCGGACGGGTACAGTGCCCGAGCCCCAGCCCGGTGGACAAGCCGAGGTCTTCCGAGGAGCCCGTATGCCGCGCACACCGCACGAGGGGGAGGACGCCGTGTCCGCCCCCGAACCCGCCGAACCCGCCACGTCCTTCGAGTGGACCCAGTACCCGGGGCACGGGCCTGCCGAGGAGTTCCTCGGCAGGCCCGCGACCGCGCTCGAGCTGGGCTGCGGAACGGGTACGGCGGCCGCACATCTCGCCGGGACCGGCGTGAAGGTCACCGCACTCGACCTGGTGGCAGGCCAGATCGCCGAGGCCCGCGAACAGTGGGAGGGCACGGCCAACCTCGGGTTCCTCCAAGCGGACGCCCTCGACCACCTGGCGGCCACCGACGCCATCTACGACGCGGTGTACTCGATCTGGGGAGCGGTCTGGTTCATCGAGCCCGGCGAACTGCTGCCGCTCATCGCCCGCAGACTGGCCCCCGGCGGGGTGCTCGCCTTCTCCCAGGCCGAGCCCGACCCCGGTCGCTACGGGCCTACGACGACACGGGGCCGGGCTCCGGACGGCAGCCGGATCTCCGTGCGCCGCTGGAACCTCGCTCCGGAGACCTGGGCCGGACTCCTCGACCGCCACGGCTTCACGCACATCGGAGTGCACATCCACCCGGCGCCGCACCCCGGCGACATGGGCACCCTCATGGCACGCGCCCACGTGCTCTAGGCACGAGCCCGGGTGCCGGCACGCGGGACCGCCGGGCGGGCGGCGCGTCCGGCGACGCGGCAGGGCACGGCGAAGGGCCGTCGATCCGGGCGGAGGATCGGCGGCCCTTTCAGCGCGGTGGTCCGGCGCGGTGGCGCCGGCGAGCGTGGGGAGCGCTCAGAGCACGCGCATCGCCGTGGTCGGCATGTAGTACGACATCTCCTGGATGACGACGCCCTTGCTGGGATTCGCCGCGTCGAGGTACTTGCCGTCACCGATGTAGACGGCGACGTGGTACGCCGATCCGGTGCCGCCCCAGAAGACGAGGTCGCCGGGCTGCACGTCGGAGACGGCGACGGGGGTGCCGAAGGTCGACTGCTGCTGCGAGGTGCGCGGCAGGTTGACGCCGACGGTCTTGAAGGCGGCCTGGGTGAGCCCGGAGCAGTCGTACGCCGAGGGGCCGGTGGCACCCATCACGTAGGGCTTGCCGACCTGGGCCTTGAGGAAGGCGATGAGGCTGGCGACATTGCCGGTCGCCGCGGGGGCGTCGTACGAGGCGGTGGTGAGCGTCGTGCGCTCCGCGGACCGGGAGGCGGCCTGCTCGGCGGCGCGCTCGGCGGCGATCCGCTTGGCCTCCTGCTTCCGGGCCTCCTCCTTGCGGTCCGCCTCGGCCTTGGCCTTCTTGGCGGCCTTGGCGGCCTTCTCGGCCGCGGCGTCCTGCTCCGCCTGGAGCTCGTAGCCGTACGCCGCCAGCTGGGTCGCGTTCGCGGACTCGGCGGCCGTGGAGGCGAGGGCGTCGGTGAGCGTGGGCATCTCGATGGTCTGGGTGACCGGATCGGCGCTCGCCGTCCCGGCCGCCGCCACCGCGACGGTGCTGAGAACGCCACCGGCAACTCCGGCGCGCAGCGCGATCCTCGAGGCGCTCTGCGGGCGGGGCTTCCGGTGGCTTCGTATGTGAGCGGTTTGGGACATGTGGTCCTGGCTATCAAGGCGCCAGGGGTGTCCACAAGAAACGTGTTCTACGCCACAGTTGACTCGAACGGAGGTGAAGCGCGCCCGATTTGCCCGCCGTTGACTTGTGGCGATGTCCGGGCGCGCGAAGTCGATCAAGTCGATGATCACGCCTTTTCAGGGATACGCCCGAATTGCCCTTGGGGATACCACTCGTTGATACGCGTGGCCAAGCCCGCCTTTCCGGCGATCTCCGGAACGTGGCGCAGGTCACGAAACCGAAACGACGAGGACACGGCGCGGCGAGGAGTCGGAGACTTCGTGAACGCGTGCACGCACACCCTCCCGCGCGGGTGGTCCGCCGTCCGCTTCCGGTGTCGCCCGGGGCGCTCCCGGGACCCTCAAGGTGAGGGCCTCTCATATCACTTGCCGGTGTCCATCGCCAATTTGTGTGCAGTCAGCACGGTTTGATAGTGCGCCACCCCGTCCGACCAGCGGTAACGCGGGGGACCGTCACTGCTGGTGACCGCTCGTGTGCTTCTCGTGCGAAGATCGTCGATCACCCGACTTCATGATTCTTCGACGGGTGGTGGAGATCACAAATCCCAAGCCGTACCCCGTGTCGCAGATCACAGACCCGCAGGCATAGGATGCGGGGCAGCCGGGCTTGTGAACTGCCTCACATACGCACGATCTTCCGGGGAAGGCGAGTGGGCGGGGAGGGAGAACGGCAGGTCCGCCGGAGCACAGTCAGTGTCGACTGAGAGGAGCGAGGAGCGGTGAACGCCTATGCGCCCATCCTCGTACTGGGAGCCCTCGGGGCAGGCTTTGCGATCTTCTCCGTGGTCATGGCCACGCTTGTCGGTCCAAAGCGGTACAACCGGGCCAAGCTCGAAGCGTACGAGTGCGGAATCGAGCCGACGCCGACGCCGGCCGGGGGCGGGAAATTCCCGATCAAGTACTACCTGACGGCGATGCTCTTCATCGTCTTCGACATCGAGATCGTCTTCCTCTACCCCTGGGCGGTCACCTTCGACGCCCTCGGGATTTTCGGGCTCGTCGAGATGCTTCTCTTCGTCCTCACCGTCTTCGTCGCCTACGCGTATGTATGGCGCCGCGGCGGCCTGGAGTGGGACTGAAGTGACCGACGGGACGGAAGAGGACTGAAGGGCTGAAGGGCTGAGGGGCCAATGGGACTCGAAGAGAAGCTGCCGAGCGGTTTTCTGCTGACCACTGTCGAACAGGCCGCGGGCTGGGTACGGAAGTCCTCCGTCTTCCCCGCCACCTTCGGCCTCGCCTGCTGCGCCATCGAGATGATGACGACCGGCGCCGGGAGGTACGACCTGGCCCGCTTCGGCATGGAGGTCTTCCGCGGCTCGCCGCGGCAGGCGGACCTGATGATCGTCGCGGGACGCGTCAGCCAGAAGATGGCGCCCGTCCTGCGGCAGGTCTACGACCAGATGCCGAACCCCAAGTGGGTCATCTCCATGGGGGTCTGCGCCTCCTCGGGCGGCATGTTCAACAACTACGCGATCGTGCAGGGCGTCGACCACATCGTGCCGGTCGACATCTATCTGCCCGGCTGCCCGCCGAGGCCCGAGATGCTGCTGGACGCGATTCTCAAGCTGCACCAGAAGATCCAGTCCTCCAAGCTCGGCGTGAACGCCGAAGAGGCGGCCCGCGAGGCGGAGGAAGCGGCGCTCAAGGCCCTTCCGACGATCGAGATGAAGGGGCTGCTGCGATGAGTGAGAACAACGGTGTGAACCCCGAGAAGCAGCTGAGCGCCGAGAACCTGCCGGGACAGCGCGGCGAGGGCGGCGAGGAGATCCGCGTCCAGCGCGGCATGTTCGGCGCCAACAACGGCGGCGACACCTCCGGCTACGGCGGGCTGGTCCGCTCCGTACGGCTCCCCGGGCCGGCCGCCCGCCCCTACGGCGGCTGGTTCGACGAGGTCGCCGACGAGCTCGAGGGCGCGCTGGAGGAGCAGGGACTCGTCCCGGCAGGCGCCGTCGAGAAGACCGTCGTCGACCGCGGCGAACTCACCTTCCACATCGAGCGGGAGCACCTGGTGCGCGTGGCGCGGACCCTGCGCGACGACCCGGCCCTGCGCTTCGAGATCTGCACCGGGGTCAGCGGCGTCCACTACCCGCACGACAAGGGACGCGAGCTGCACGCCGTCTACCACCTGCGCTCGATCACCCACAACCGGCTGATCCGCCTGGAAGTCAGCGCCCCGGACGCCGATCCGCACGTCCCGTCCCTCGTCGAGGTGTATCCGACCAACGACTGGCACGAGCGCGAGACCTACGACTTCTTCGGCCTGATCTTCGACGGCCACCCCGCCCTCACCCGGATCATGATGCCGGACGACTGGCAGGGCCACGCGCAGCGCAAGGACTACCCCCTCGGCGGCATCCCCGTCGAGTACAAGGGCGCCCAGATCCCGGCTCCGGACCAGCGGAGGTCGTACTCATGAGCACTTCCCACGCCTCCCAGGCCTCGGCCCGCGAGACCACAGAGGGCACCGTCTACACCGTCACCGGCGGCGACTGGGACGAGGTCGTCCAGGCCGCGGCCCGGGCCGACGACGAGCGGATCGTCGTCAACATGGGGCCCCAGCACCCGTCCACGCACGGCGTGCTCCGCCTCATCCTGGAGATCGACGGCGAGACCGTCACCGAGGCCCGCTGCGGCATCGGCTACCTCCACACCGGCATCGAGAAGAACCTCGAATTCCGGAACTGGACGCAGGGCACCACCTTCGTCACGCGCATGGACTACCTGACGTCGTTCTTCAACGAGACGGCGTACTGCCTCGGCGTGGAGAAGCTCCTCGGCATCGAGGAGCAGGTGCCCGACCGGGCGAGCATCATCCGCGTCCTGCTGATGGAGCTCAACCGGCTCTCCTCGCACCTGGTCTGCATCGCCACCGGCGGCATGGAGCTCGGCGCCACGACGATCATGATCTACGGCTTCCGGGACCGCGAGATGATCCTGGACCTCTACGAGCTGATCACGGGCCTGCGCATGAACCACGCGTTCATCCGGCCCGGCGGACTCGCCCAGGACCTGCCCGCCGGAGCGGTGGACCAGATCCGCGAGACCGTCGGGAAACTGCGGAAGAACCTGCCGGAGTACGACAAGCTCGCCACCGGCAACCCGATCTTCAAGGCCCGCATGCAGGACATCGGTTACCTCGACCTCGCCGGCTGCATGGCCCTCGGCGTCACCGGCCCGATGCTCCGCTCCACCGGGCTGCCCCACGACCTGCGCAAGAGCAGCCCCTACTGCGGCTACGAGACGTACGAGTTCGACGTCCCGACCGCCGACAGCTGCGACGCCTACGGGCGCTTCCTGATCAGGCTCGAGGAGATGCGGGAGTCGCTGCGGATCGTCGAGCAGTGCCTCGACCGGCTGGAGCCGGGACCGGTGATGGTCGCCGACAAGAAGATCGCCTGGCCCGCGCAGCTGGCCCTCGGCCCCGACGGTCTCGGCAACTCGCTCGACCACATCAAGGAGATCATGGGCACCTCCATGGAGGCCCTGATCCACCACTTCAAGCTGGTGACGGAGGGCTTCCGGGTCCCGCCCGGCCAGGCCTACGCCGCGGTCGAGTCGCCCAAGGGCGAACTCGGCGCCCATGTCGTCTCCGACGGCGGCACCCGCCCCTACCGGGTCCACTTCCGCGACCCGTCCTTCACCAATCTGCAGGCCATGGCGGCCATGTGCGAAGGCGGCCAGGTCGCCGACGTCATCGTCGCCGTCGCGTCCATCGACCCTGTGATGGGAGGCGTCGACCGGTGAGCGACGTCCAGTTGGGAATGCCCGAACTTCCCGCACCCGGCTATCCCGCCGACGTGCGCGCGCGGCTCGACGCGGACGCCAAGGAGGTGATCGCCCGCTACCCGGACGCGCGCTCGGCACTGCTGCCGCTGCTGCACCTCGTGCAGTCCGAGGAGGGGTACGTCACCCGTACCGGCGTGCGCTTCTGCGCCGAGACGCTCGGCCTGACCACCGCCGAGGTCACCGCCGTGGCGACCTTCTACACCATGTACCGCCGCAAGGCCTCGGGCGACTACCAGGTCGGGGTGTGCACCAACACCCTGTGCGCGGTCATGGGCGGCGACGCCATCTTCGACGAGCTCAAGGAGCACCTCGGCGTCGGCAACAACGAGACCACCGAGGACGGCAAGGTCACGCTGGAGCACATCGAGTGCAACGCGGCCTGCGACTTCGCTCCCGTCGTGATGGTCAACTGGGAGTTCTTCGACAACCAGACACCCGAGTCGGCCAAGGCCATGGTGGACGACCTCCGCGCCGGACGCCCCGTCTCGCCCACCCGGGGCGCCCCGCTGTGCACCTTCAAGGAGACCGCCCGCATCCTGGCCGGCTTCCCCGACGAGCGGGAGGGCGCCGTCGAGGCGAGCGGCGGGGCGGGACCCGCCTCGCTCACCGGGCTCCGGCTCGCCAAGGGCGAGGCCGCCGGGCGGATCGTCTCCCCGCGCCACGCCGAGGTACCCGCCGGCCGGCCCGGCACTGATCAGCAGACCTCGGCCCCGGACCCCGCCGGTCCGGGCACCGCCGGATCCGAGGAGGGGGAGTGATGACCGTGTCCACCGAATTCGGGGGTGCCCCCCGGCCGGGAGCCGGCGGCACCAGCCCCGAGAAGCTGCTCTCACCCGTGCTGTCGGCCTTCTGGGACCAGGACGAGTCCTGGAGCCTGGAGACCTACCGCCGGCACGAAGGGTACGAGGGGCTGCGCAAGGCCCTGGCGATGGCGCCGGACGACGTCATCGCCTACGTCAAGGAATCCGGGCTGCGCGGCCGCGGCGGCGCCGGTTTCCCCACCGGGATGAAGTGGCAGTTCATCCCGCAGGGAGACGGCAAGCCCCACTACCTGGTCGTCAACGCCGACGAGTCGGAGCCCGGGACCTGCAAGGACATCCCGCTCCTCTTCGCGAACCCGCACTCCCTCATCGAGGGCATCGTGATCGCCTGCCATGCGATCAGGTCGAACCACGCCTTCATCTACCTGCGCGGGGAGGTCGTGCCCGTACTGCGGCGGCTGCACCACGCCGTCGCCGAGGCGCGCGCCGCCGGGTACCTCGGCCGGGACATCCTCGGCTCCGGCCTCGATCTCGAACTCACCGTGCACGCCGGCGCCGGCGCATACATCTGCGGTGAGGAGACGGCGCTGCTCGACTCCCTCGAAGGCCGCCGCGGCCAGCCGCGGCTGCGTCCCCCCTTCCCGGCCGTCGAAGGCCTCTACGCCTGCCCCACTGTCGTCAACAACGTCGAGTCCATCGCCTCGGTTCCCGCGATCATGAACAAGGGCAAGGACTGGTTCAGGTCGATGGGCAGCGAGAAGTCCCCGGGCTTCACGCTGTACTCGCTGAGCGGCCACGTCGCCAACCCGGGCCAGTTCGAGGCCCCCCTCGGCATCACCCTGCGCCAGCTCCTCGACATGAGCGGCGGCATGCGCCCCGGCCACCGGCTGAAGTTCTGGACCCCCGGCGGGTCCTCGACGCCGATGTTCACCGACGAGCACCTCGACGTCCCGCTCGACTACGAGGGCGTGGGCGCCGCCGGCTCGATGCTCGGCACCAAGGCCCTGCAGTGCTTCGACGAGACCACCTGCGTCGTGCGGGCCGTCACCCGCTGGACCGAGTTCTACGCGCACGAGTCCTGCGGCAAGTGCACCCCGTGCCGCGAGGGCACCTACTGGCTCGTGCAGCTGATGCGGGACATCGAGGCGGGCAAGGGCCGCGCCGAGGACCTCGACAAGCTCTGGGACATCGCCGACAACATCAACGGCAAGGCCTTCTGCGCACTCGGCGACGGCGCCGCGAGCCCGATCTTCTCCTCCCTGAAGTACTTCCGCGAGGAGTACGAACAGCACCTGGACGGCAGGGGCTGCCCCTTCGACCCGGCGAAGTCCACCGTCTGGGCGGACCGGCCCAAGGGGGTGACCGCGTGACCACGGCGCACCCGCAGTCCCGCGGCCGCGGCCCCTCGGCCGCCGCCGCACTCCCCACCGTCGGCGGCCCCGCCGCACGGCCGTCCGCGGGCGGAGCCACGCGGCCGGAACAGTCCCACTCGGAGGTGGACGCATGACCGTCACCACGTCCGCCGGCACCGCCGGAGGCGGAACCCCCGCGATCCCGCCGGAGGACCTCGTCTCCGTGACGATCGACGGCATCGAGACCAGCGTTCCCAAGGGCACCCTGGTCATCCGGGCCGCCGAACTCCTCGGCATCGAGATCCCGCGCTTCTGCGACCACCCGCTCCTCGACCCGGCCGGCGCCTGCCGGCAGTGCATCGTCGAGGTGGAGGGCCAGCGCAAGCCGATGGCCTCCTGCACGATCACCTGCACCGACGGCATGGTCGTCAGGACGCAGCTGACCTCGCAGGTCGCGCAGAAGGCCCAGCACGGGGTGATGGAGCTGCTGCTCATCAACCACCCGCTGGACTGCCCGGTCTGCGACAAGGGCGGCGAGTGCCCGCTGCAGAACCAGGCCATGTCGCACGGCAACGCCGAGTCCCGGTTCGAGGGCCGCAAGCGCACCTACGAGAAGCCAGTGCCGATCTCCACTCAGGTGCTGCTGGACCGCGAGCGCTGCGTGCTGTGCGCCCGCTGCACCCGCTTCAGCAACCAGATCGCGGGCGACCCGATGATCGAGCTGATCGAGCGGGGCGCCCTCCAGCAGGTCGGCACCGGCGAGGGCGACCCCTTCGAGTCGTACTTCTCCGGCAACACCATCCAGATCTGCCCGGTGGGAGCGCTGACCTCGGCCGCGTACCGCTTCCGCTCCCGGCCCTTCGACCTGGTCTCCTCGCCGAGCGTGTGCGAGCACTGCTCCGGAGGCTGCGCCACCCGCACCGACCACCGGCGCGGCAAGGTCATGCGCAGGCTCGCCCAGGACGACCCCGAGGTCAACGAGGAGTGGATCTGCGACAAGGGACGCTTCGCGTTCCGTTACGCGCAGCAGCGGGACCGGCTGACGACCCCGCTGGTGCGCAACTCCGAAGGAGTGCTGGAGCCGGCGAGCTGGCCGGAGGCGCTTCAGGCGGCCGCGGCCGGTCTGACGGCGGCCCGCGGCCGGGCCGGGGTGCTGACCGGAGGACGGCTCACCGTCGAGGACGCCTACGCCTACGCGAAGTTCGCACGGGTCGCGCTCGACACCAACGACATCGACTTCAGGGCCAGGGCACACTCCCTGGAGGAGGCCGACTTCCTCGCCGCGCGCGTCGCGGGGCGGGGGCGCGATCTGGACGGCAGCGGGGTCACGTACCGGCTGCTGGAGCAGGCACCGGCGGTGCTGCTCGCCGGCTTCGAGTCCGAGGAGGAGGCACCGGGAGTCTTCCTGCGGCTGCGCAAGGCCTGGCGCAAGCGCAAGCAGAAGACCTTCTCGCTCGCGCCCTTCGCCACCCGGGGCCTGGAGAAGGCCGGCGGTGTGCTGCTGCCCGCCGCGCCCGGCACCGAGACCGAGTGGCTCGACGCGCTGGCCGGCGGGGCCGGGCTGGACGGCGACGGACCCGCCGCCGCGGAGGCGCTGCGCACCGAGGGCGCCGTGATCGTCGTGGGTGAGCGGCTGGCCACCGTGCCGGGCGCGCTGACGGCGGCCGTGCGGCTGTCCAGCGCGACCGGCGCGCGACTGGTGTGGATTCCGCGGCGGGCCGGGGAACGCGGCGCCGTCGAGGCGGGCGCACTGCCCACGCTGCTGCCGGGCGGCCGCCCCGCCACCGATCCGCGGGCCCGCGACGAGGTCGCCGCCGTCTGGGGCGTCGGCCGGCTCCCGAGCCGCTACGGCCGCGACACCGGCCGGATCGTCGAGGCCGCGGCCACCGGCGAACTGGGCGCGCTGCTCGTCGCGGGCGTCGACCCGGCGGACCTGCCGGACCCGGCGCGGGCGATCGAGGCGCTCGACCGGGTCGGCTTCCTGGTCAGCCTGGAGCTGCGGCCGGGCGCGGTCACCGAGCGCGCCGACGTGGTGCTCCCGGTCGCCGCGGTCGTCGAGAAGGCCGGCACCTTCCTCAGCTGGGAGGGCAGGGCACGGCCGTTCGAGGCGGCACTGAAGCCCGACCAGATGACGCGGCGGCTCGCGCCGAGCGACGCGCGGGTGCTGCACATGCTCGCCGACGCCATGGACGTCCACCTGGGCCTGCCCGACGTACGGACCGCCCGTGCCGAACTCGGTCGGCTGGGCACCTGGGACGGACCGCCCGCCGGTGACCCGTCGGAGACCGCGGCGGCCCTGCCGCATCCCGACGGGGGCGAGGCGGTCCTCGCCGGTCACCGGCTGCTGCTTGACCTGGGCAGCCTGCAGATCGGCGACGAGGCGCTGGCGGGCACCCGCCACGCGGCCGTGGCCAGGCTCTCCGCGGCCACCGCGGCCGAGGTGGGCGTGGCGGACGGTGAGCCGCTCAGGGTCTCCGGGCCCGCGGGGTCGGTGACGCTGCCCCTGCGGGTGACGGCCATGCCGGACCGGGTCGTGTGGCTGCCGCTGAACTCCACCGGGCGCGGTGTCGCCTCCGACACGGGCTCGGGTCCGGGCGAGCCGGTCCGGATCGGGCCCGCCGGTCCGGAGGCGGCGGCCGCCCCGCAGCCGGAGGTGACCCCGTGAGCGCCGGGCCCGCGGCGGGCCTCGCACCAGTGGCCGCGCGGTCCGCGGTACCGGCCGCGGCGGCCGCGTCAGCCGGGGGCCCCGGCCCCCGTACCAGAGTCGTCCGGCCGGGCGTCCGTCCGGCCAAGCCCGTACCGGAGGTGCGCGCGTGACCGCCCTCGCTCAACTCTCGGGGACCCCGCAGGGGATGCTCGCCGCCGAGGACCTGTCGATGTTCGGCACGGACCCGTGGTGGCTCGTCGTCGTCAAGGCGGTCTTCTGCTTCGCGTTCCTGATGCTGACCGTGCTGTTCTCCATCGTCTGGGAGCGCAAGGTCGTCGCCTGGATGCAGCTGCGCATCGGGCCGAACCGGCACGGGCCCTGGGGCATGCTGCAGTCCCTCGCGGACGGCATCAAGCTGATGCTCAAGGAGGACCTGGTCGTCAAACGGGCGGACAAGGTCGTGTACGTCCTTGCTCCGATCGTCGCCGCGATCCCCGCCTTCATGGCCATCGCCGTGATCCCCTTCGGCCCGGCCGGCAACGAGGTCTCGATCTTCGGCCAGCGCACCACGATGCAGCTCACCGACCTGCCGGTGGCGATGCTGTACATCCTGGCGGTCGCCTCGGTCGGCATCTACGGCATCGTGCTCGCCGGCTGGTCCTCCGGATCGACGTACCCGCTGCTGGGCGGGCTCCGCTCCGTCGCGCAGATGATCTCCTACGAGATCGCGATGGGTGCCGCGTTCGCCTCGGTCTTCCTCTACTCCGGGTCGATGTCGACCTCGGCGATCGTCGAGTCCCAGCAGGACCGCTGGTACATCCTGCTGCTGCCGGTGTCGTTCCTGATCTACATCGTGACGATGGTCGGCGAGACCAACCGCGCCCCCTTCGACATGCCGGAGTCCGAGGGCGACCTCGTCGGCGGCTTCAACACCGAGTACTCGTCCATCAAGTTCGCGATGTTCATGCTCGCCGAGTACGTGAACATGGTGACGGTCTCCGCGGTCGCGACCACCCTCTTCCTGGGCGGCTGGCGGGCCCCGTGGCCGGTCAGCACCTTCTGGGAGGGCGCGAACCACGGCTGGTGGCCGATGCTCTGGTTCACCGTCAAGGTGCAGTTGCTGCTGTTCTTCTTCATCTGGCTGCGCGGCACGCTCCCGCGCGTCCGCTACGACCAGCTGATGAAGCTGGGCTGGAAGGTCCTCATCCCCGTCTCGGTGGTGTGGCTGATGCTGGTCGCCACCGTCCGGGCCCTGCGCAACGAGAACTACGACTTCCAGGAGATCGCCCTCTACGTCGGCGGCGCGGTCCTGGTGGTGCTGCTGCTCACGTTCGTCGTGGACGTCTTCCGCGACAAGAAGGACAAGGCGGAGGCCGAGGCCAGGGCCGCGGCCGAGCCCGCGGCCTTCGACCCGATGGCCGGCGGATACCCCGTGCCGCCGCTGCCGGGACAGACCCTGCCACCGGTGCCGCGCAGGCGGTCGCGCCAGGAGCGCGAACTGATTGCCAGTGGTGGGCCGGACACCGCGAGTGACGGAAAGGAGGCCGACGATGTCTGAGGCGAAGAACCCGGTGGCCGGCTTCGGCGTGACCTTCAAGGCCATGTTCAAGAAGCGGCTCACCGAGCAGTATCCGGAGGAGAAGAAGCCCACCGCCTCGCGTTTCCACGGCCGTCACCAGCTGAACCGGCATCCGGACGGCCTGGAGAAGTGCATCGGGTGCGAGCTGTGCGCCTGGGCGTGTCCCGCCGACGCCATCTATGTGGAGGGCGCCGACAACACGGACGAGGAGCGCTACTCGCCGGGCGAGCGCTACGGCCGCGTCTATCAGATCAATTATCTGCGCTGCATCCTGTGCGGACTGTGTGTCGAGGCCTGCCCCACCCGTGCGCTGACGATGACCAATGAATACGAACTGGCCGACCGCACCCGCGAGTCACTGATCTATACGAAGGAAGAGCTGCTCGCCGGTCTCGAGGAGGGGATGGTCGACAGCCCCCACTCGATCTTCCCCGGCACGGACGAGCAGGACTACTACCGGGGCCTGGTGACGGAGGCCGCGCCGGGGACGGTGCGGCAGACGGCGGTGTCCAAGGGGGAGCGGCCCCAGGAGGCCGCCTCCACCTTCGGCCCCGAGGAACCGGCGTCGGAGAAGGTGATCGGCGCATGAACTCCCTGACCACCGCCGCCGGCACGACGTCGACGGGCGAGGCCGTTCAGTTCTGGATCCTCGGAGTCGTCGCGGTGCTCGGCGCGCTGAGCACGGTGCTGATGAAGAGGGCCGTGCACAGCGCACTGTCCCTCGCCGGCACGATGATCATTCTGGCGGTCTTCTACCTCGCCAACGGTGCCTACTTCCTGGGCATCGTCCAGATCGTCGTCTACACCGGCGCGATCATGATGCTGTTCCTCTTCGTGGTCATGCTCGTCGGCGTCACCGCCGCCGACTCCCTGAAGGAGACCCTCAAGGGGCAGCGCTGGCTGGCGGCCCTGTGCGGCCTCGGCTTCGGTGTCCTGCTGATCGCCGGCATCGGCAACGCCTCGCTGAAGAACTTCAACGGCCTGGGCGAGGCCAACGGCGCCTACGGCGGAAACGTGGAGGGCATCGCCCAGAAGCTCTTCACCGACTACATCTTCGCCTTCGAGATCACCGGCGCCCTGCTGATCACCGCCTCCGTCGGCGCGATGCTGCTCACCCACCGCGAGCGCACCGAACGCGCCCGGACCCAGCGGGAGCTGGCCGAGCTCCGGGTCCGCGAGGGCAAGCAGCTGCCGCCGCTGCCCGCCCCCGGTGTCTACGCCCGGCACAACGCCGTCGACATCGCGGGCCTGCTGCCGGACGGCACACCGTCCGAACTCACCGTCAACAAGACCCTGCGGGCCCGCGGCCAGATCCGCGACGTGTCCACCGAGGCGCTGAACGACCTCAAGGCGCTCGAGCGGAGCGCCGAGGAGCGGCTCGGCCGGGACCGCAACGGCACGGTCAGGGAAGGGGAGGCCGCCAAGTGAATCCGGTCAACTACCTGTATCTCGCCTCCCTGCTGTTCACGATCGGCGCGGCGGGAGTGCTCATCAGGCGCAACGCCATCGTCGTCTTCATGTGCATCGAGCTGATGCTCAACGCCTGCAACCTGGCGCTGGTCGCCTTCTCACGCATGCACGGCAACCTGGACGGGCAGATCGTCGCGTTCTTCACGATGGTCGTCGCCGCGGCCGAGGTCGTGGTCGGCCTGGCGATCATCGTGACGCTGTTCCGTTCCCGCCACTCGGCCTCGGTCGACGACGCCAGCCTGATGAAGCTCTGAGGGGTCGGAAGAATCGTGGAGAACTTGATTGCGCTGCTGGTCGCGGCGCCCTTGCTCGGAGCGGCCGTGCTGCTGTGCGGCGGGCGGCGGCTGGACCGCACCGGACACTGGATCGGCACGCTGCTGGCGGCCGTCTCCTTCGTGATCGGGACGGTGCTCTTCGCCGACATGCTGGGCCGGGGGGCCGAGGACCGCGCCCTGCACCAGCACCTGTTCAGCTGGATCCCGGTCGAGGGCTTCCAGGCGGACATCGCCTTCCAGCTCGACCAACTGTCGATGACCTTCGTCCTGCTGATCAGCGGCGTCGGAACGCTCATCCACCTGTACTCCGTGGGCTACATGGAGCACGACGAGCGCCGCCGACGCTTCTTCGGCTACCTGAACCTCTTCCTCGCGGCGATGCTGCTGCTCGTCCTCGCCGACAACTACCTCCTGCTGTACGTCGGCTGGGAGGGCGTCGGCCTCGCCTCCTACCTGCTCATCGGGTTCTGGCAGCACAAGCCGAGCGCGGCCACCGCCGCGAAGAAGGCGTTCCTCGTCAACCGCGTCGGCGACATGGGCCTGTCGATCGCGATCATGCTGATGTTCACGACCTTCGGGACCTTCGCCTTCACGCCGGTGCTCGGCGCGACGGAGGAGACCAGCGAGGCCATGCTCACCGGCATCGCGCTGATGCTGCTCCTCGCGGCCTGCGGCAAGTCGGCCCAGGTGCCGCTGCAGTCCTGGCTCGGGGACGCCATGGAGGGCCCGACCCCGGTCTCGGCCCTGATCCACGCGGCGACGATGGTGACCGCGGGCGTGTACCTCATCACCCGGTCCGGGGCGATCTTCAACGGCGCACCGGACGCGCAGCTGGCGGTCGTGATCGTCGGTGCGGTCACGCTCCTCTTCGGTGCGATCGTCGGTTGCGCGAAGGACGACATCAAGAAGGCACTGGCCGGCTCGACCATGTCGCAGATCGGCTACATGGTGCTGGCCGCCGGTCTCGGCCCGGTCGGCTACGCCTTCGCGATCATGCACCTGGTCACTCACGGCTTCTTCAAGGCCGGCCTGTTCCTCGGTGCCGGTTCGGTCATGCACGGCATGAACGACGAGGTCGACATGAGGAAGTACGGAGGCCTTCGCAAGTACATGCCGGTGACCTTCGTGACCTTCGGTCTGGGCTACCTCGCGATCATCGGCTTCCCGGGACTGTCCGGCTTCTGGTCCAAGGACAAGATCATCGAGGCGGCCTTCGCGCAGGAGAGCGACCTCAGGTCCTGGATCTTCGGTGGGGTCGCGCTGCTGGGCGCCGGAATCACGGCGTACTACATGACCCGGGTGATGATCATGACCTTTTTCGGCGAGGAGCGGTGGCGGGGCGCCCCGGCCCCCTCCCCGGACGCACCGGACGTGGAGCCCGCCGCCGAGACGGCCGGCGCGCACACCGAGCCGCACCCGCACGAGTCGCCCAAGTCCATGACGATCCCCATGATCGTGCTGGCCTTCGGCTCGGTCTTCGCCGGCGGTCTGTTCAGCATCGGCGATTCCTTCGTGAACTGGCTGGAGCCGGTCACGCAGTTCGAGCACCCGCACCCGGTGGTGAGCATTCCCGTCATCACCGCCGCCACCATCGTGGTGCTGCTCCTCGGAGTGGCGCTCGCCTGGGCGCAGTACGGCCGGCGCCCGGTGCCGATGACCGCCCCGCGCGGCTCGCTGCTCACCCGGGCCGCCCGCCGCGATCTGCTCCAGGACGACTTCAACCACGTGGTGCTGGTGCGCGGAGGGGAACACCTGACGCGCTCCCTGGTCTACGTCGACCACAAACTGGTCGACGGTGTCGTCAACGGCACCGCCGCCTCGGTCGGCGGACTGTCCGGCCGGCTGCGGAAACTGCAGAACGGCTACGCCCGCTCCTACGCGGTCTCGATGTTCGGGGGTGCGGCGGTCCTCATCGCCGCGACCCTGCTGATGAGGGCGGTGTGATCCGATGTCCTTCCTGCTGACAGCGACGGCCGCGGTCCCGGCGGTCGGGGCGGTCGCCACCGCCGCGGTGCCGGCCGCGCGCCGCACCGTCGCCAAGTGGCTCGCGCTGCTCGTCTCGCTCGCGACGCTCGCACTGGCCGCCGTCGTCTTCGTTCGCTTCGAACCCGGCGGCGACAGATACCAACTGACCGAGTCGCACGCCTGGATCGCCGACTTCGGTGTGCGCTACGAACTCGGGGTCGACGGCATCGCGGTCGCGCTGATCGCGCTGACGGCCCTGCTGATCCCGTTCATCGTCCTGGCCGGCTGGCACGACGCCGACCCCCTGGAGACGCAGAGCAGCCGGTGGCGGCCCACTCAGGGCTTCTTCGCGCTGATCCTGGCCGTCGAGGCGATGGTGATCATCTCCTTCGAGGCCACGGACGTCTTCCTCTTCTACATCTTCTTCGAAGCCATGCTCATCCCGATGTACTTCCTCATCGGCGGCTTCGGAGACCGGGCCCACGCCGCGCAGTTCGACGACTCCGTCGAGGGCGGCGAGGCCACGGCGGCCACCCAGCGCTCGTACGCCGCGGTGAAGTTCCTCCTGTACAACCTCGCGGGCGGACTGATCATGCTGGCCGCGGTGATCGGGCTGTACGCGGTCACGGCGGACGACCTCGGCACCGGGACCTTCTCGCTCCAGCAGATCACCGAGGCCCGCGCCTCGGGCGAGCTGAGCATGGCCACCGGCACCGAGCGGCTGCTCTTCCTCGGCTTCTTCTTCGCCTTCGCGGTGAAGGCGCCGCTGTGGCCGCTGCACACCTGGCTGCCCAACGCCATGGGCGAGTCCACCGCTCCCGTCGCGGTCCTCATCACGGCGGTCGTCGACAAGGTCGGCACCTTCGCGATGCTGCGCTTCTGCCTCCAGCTCTTCCCGGAGGCCTCGAAGTGGGCGACCCCGGTGATCCTGGTGCTGGCCGTGATCAGCATCATCTACGGGGCGCTGCTGGCCGTGGGACAGCGGGACATCAAGCGCCTGGTCGCCTACGCGTCGATCTCCCACTTCGGGTTCATCGTCCTGGGCATCTTCGCGATGACCAGCCAGGGCCAGTCCGGCGCCACGCTCTACATGGTCAACCACGGCATCTCCACCGCCGCGCTGATGCTGGTCGCCGGCTTCCTCATCTCGCGCCGCGGCTCGCGGCTCATCGCCGACTACGGCGGCGTGCAGAAGGTGGCCCCGGTGCTCGCCGGCACCTTCCTGATCGGCGGGCTCGCGACGCTGTCGCTGCCCGGACTCGCCCCCTTCATCAGCGAGTTCCTGGTGCTGGTGGGCACCTTCAGCCGCTACCCCGTCCTGGGCATCGTCGCGACCTTCGGCATCGTCCTGGCCGCGCTCTACACCCTGGTGCTCTACCAGCGCACGATGACCGGACCGGTGAGGCCCGAGGTCTCCGCGATGCCCGATCTGCGGGTCCGGGAGCTGGTGGTCATCACCCCGCTCATCGCACTGCTGATCTTCCTCGGCGTGTATCCGAAGCCGGTCACCGATGTCGTCAACCCGGCCGTGACACACACCCTGTCCGATGTCCAGAAGAAGGACCCCCAGCCCGAGGTGGAGGCGGCCAAGTGAGCGCACAATCCGCTGTCCACAGCCTGTGGACAGTCGCAGCGGCCGAACCGATCGACAAGATCCCGGCCCCCGACATCGAGTACGGGCAGCTGTCGCCCACGCTCATCGTGCTCGGCGCCGCCGTGCTCGGCATCCTCGTCGAGGCCTTCGTGCCGCGCCGGGCCCGCTACTACGCCCAGGTGTTCCTCACCGTCATCGCGCTGGCCTCGGCCTTCGCCGCCGTGGTCGCACTCGCCGCCGGGGGGTACGGCACGACGAAGGCCGGGATCGCCGCGATGGGCGCCATCGCCGTGGACGGCCCGGCACTGTTCCTCCAGGGCACGATCCTGCTGGCCTCGCTGGTCGCCGTCTTCACCTTCGCCGAGCGCAGGCTCGACCCGGTGGTCCACGGCAACCGGGTCGACTCCTTCGCCGCCGAGGCGGCCGCCGTACCGGGCAGCGACGCCGAGAAAGCTGCGGTCAAGGCCGGGTTCACCACCACCGAGGTCTTCCCGCTGGCACTGTTCGCGGTCGGCGGCATGCTCGTCTTCCCCGCGGCCAACGACCTGCTGACGCTCTTCATCGCCCTGGAGGTCTTCTCGCTGCCGCTGTACCTGCTGTGCGCCCTGGCCCGCCGCCACCGGCTCATGTCGCAGGAGGCCGCGGTGAAGTACTTCCTGCTCGGCGCCTTCTCCTCCGCCTTCCTGCTGTTCGGCATCGCCCTGCTGTACGGCTACGCCGGCTCGATCTCGTACGCCAGGATCGCCGCCGTCGTCCAGGGAGACGTGACGCAGATCGACCCGGCGCTCGCCGACACCATGGGCAATGACGCGCTGCTGCTCATCGGCGCCGCGCTGCTGCTGATGGGCCTGCTCTTCAAGGTCGGCGCCGTCCCGTTCCACATGTGGACCCCGGACGTCTACCAGGGCGCGCCCACACCGGTGACCGGCTTCATGGCCGCGGGCACGAAGGTCGCGGCCTTCGGCGCGCTGCTGCGCCTGCTGTACGTCGTGCTGCCGGGCCTGACCTGGGACTGGCGGCCCGTCATGTGGGGTGTCGCGATCGTCACGATGGTGGGCGGCGCGATCGTCGCCGTCACCCAGACCGACGTGAAGCGGCTGCTGGCCTACTCCTCGATCGCCCACGCCGGGTTCATCCTCGCCGGTGTCATCGCGGCGACCCCCGACGGTGTCTCCTCGGTCCTCTTCTACCTCGCGGCGTACTCCTTCGTGACGATCGGCGCCTTCGCGGTCGTCACGCTGGTGCGGGACGCGGGCGGCGAGGCCACGCACCTGTCCAAGTGGGCAGGACTCGGGCGGCGTTCGCCGCTGGTGGCGGCGGTCTTCGCGGTGTTCCTGCTCGCCTTTGCCGGCATTCCGCTGACCAGTGGCTTCTCCGGCAAGTTCGCCGTCTTCAAGGCGGCGGCGGAGGGCGGCGCGGGTGCGCTGGTCGTGGTCGGCGTGGTCTCGTCCGCGATCGCCGCGTTCTTCTACATCCGGGTGATCGTGCTCATGTTCTTCAGCGAGCCGCAGCCCGAGGGCCCCTCGGTCGCCGTGCCCTCGCCACTGACGACGGCGGCGATCGCGGCGGGCGTGGTCGTGACCCTCGTCCTGGGCCTGGCCCCGCAGTACTTCCTGGACCTGGCCGGCCAGGCGGGCGTCTTCGTCCGCTGACCCCCCGCCGGGGCCGACACCGCCGGGCCCCGCACTCCCTGTTCACCCCAGGGGGTGCGGGGCCCGGCGCGTGCCCGCCGGTCCTCGCTACTCGCCGTCCTCGCTACTCGCCGTCCTCGGCCGAGTCCGACCGCCGGCGCGGCCTGATCGCGGTCAGGTCCAGGTCGAGGGGGAAGGGGACGGACACCTTCATCCGCTCGCGGAAGATGCCCACGCTGGTGTACGCGCCGGTGGTGGGCTCGAGCTCGAAGGCGTGCACCGCGGCGCGGCCCTTCTCGTTCTCGACCCGCCAGTAGTGGGGGATCTTCGCCCTGGCGTACTTGAGCGGCTTGGTCTCCCGGTCCCGGGACACGGAGTCGGGGGAGACGACCTCGACGGCCAGCACCACGGCGTCGGCCGGGAAGCGGGTCTGCTCCGGGTCCTCCAGGACGTCCCCGCGCACGACGGCCACGTCCGGCTCCGGGCGGTTCTGCCGGTCGATGTCGATGGTGAACTCGCGGACGACCTCCAGGTCCGCCGGCGCGACGGACTGGAGCTGCCACTTGAAGAAGCTCACGGCCCGTTCATGGAAAAGCGTCTGCGGAGACGCGAAGACCAGGCTCGCGTCGATCAGTTCCGTGTGCGGAGGCAGATCCGGAAGCAGGTCCAGATCGTCGGCGGTCCAGCCATCCTCGGGCGGGACGGGCCAGCCGGTGTTCGTGGTCTTCGGCACTCCCATGGGACGGAGTCTGGCCGGTACTTTCAGACTGTCGGCGGGAACGGGCAGGCCCCACACGTATGTGTGAGCGAGTGCCGTGTCCTTGACGGCGACGGCGCCGAACACGAAGGGCGGCTCCCGCGCGCAGCCTCGCGCGGGAGCCGCGGGGCGCGTCAGACGGCGGGGGCGATGCGGCCGGTGACCTCGCCCAGGCCGACCTTCGTGCCGTCGGGACCCGGCGCCCAGGCGGTCAGGGTCACCTCGTCGCCGTCCTCCAGGAAGGTCCGCTTGCCGTCGGGCAGTTCCAGCGGCTGCTGCCCGTTCCAGGTCAGCTCCAGCAGGGAGCCGCGCTGCCCGGGCTCGGGGCCGCTGACGGTGCCCGAGCCGTAGAGGTCGCCGGTGCGCAGCGAGGCGCCGTTCACGGTCATGTGCGCGAGCTGCTGGGCCGCCGTCCAGTACATGGTGGAGAACGGCGGCTCCGAGACGGTGTGCCCGTTGATCGCGACCGAGATCCTGAGGTCGTAGCCGCCGGGCTCCTCCTCGGCCGAGTCGTCGAGGTAGGGGAGCAGCCCGTGGGTGCGGGCCGGGGGCGCGACCAGGGCGGCGTCCAGGGCCTCCAGGGGGGTCACCCAGGCCGACACCGAGGTGGCGAAGGACTTGCCCAGGAACGGGCCGAGCGGCACGTACTCCCAGGCCTGGATGTCGCGCGCCGACCAGTCGTTGAGCAGGCTCAGCCCGAAGACGTGGTCGCGGAAGGCGGACAGCGGCACGGGCGAGCCCATCGGCGAGGGTGTCCCGACCACGAAACCGACCTCGGCCTCGATGTCCAGCTTGGCGGAGGGCCCGAAGACCGGCGCCGGGTCCGCCGGGGCCTTGCGCTGGCCGGACGGCCGTACGACCTCCGTGCCGGAGACGACGACCGTGCCCGAGCGGCCGTGGTAGCCGATCGGCAGATGCTTCCAGTTGGGGGTCAGCGGCTCGCCGTCCGGCCGGAAGATGCGGCCGACGTTGCCCGCGTGGTGCTCGCTCGCGTAGAAGTCGACGTAGTCGGCGACCTCGTACGGCAGGTGCAGCTCGACGCCGGAGAGCGGGTGCAGCAGCGGTTCGACGACCGGGCGGTGCGCCGGGACGGTCACCCACGCGGTCAGTGCCCGCCGCACGTCGCGCCAGGCGGTCCGCCCGGCCGCGAGCAGCGGGTCGAGGGAGGACTGCCTCAGCAGCGCGGCGTACGGCGATCCGAGCGCCACCGCGGCCGCGCCCACGTCCAGCACATGGCCGCCGAGCCGGACGCCGAGGCGCCGCCGGCCCGGGTCCCCGGGGTCCCCGGGAACGCTGAAGACTCCGTAGGGCAGGTTGTGCGGACCGAAGGGGTCTCCCTCGGGCAACTCGAGCGGGCTCTGCTCGGGCATGGGGTGCTGCCTCGCTTTCGACTTCCACTCCACGACGGCCCGGCGACTTCCTCGACGCCGGCCGTGGGACACGTTACGTCGGTGTTGCGCGGGGCGGCAGGGGCACTCGGCACCGCGGCGGCGGGCCGCGCCGGGGCCCGCCAGCATCCGCCAGCCCCTCCGCCAGGGTCGGCTGCGGGAAGACCGCGACACGCCCGGGCGCGGGGGCCCTATCGTGTGCCGGGTGATCAAAGCACTTCCGTACCGCCTCATCGCCACCGACCTCGACGGCACCCTGCTGCGCACCGGTGACCTCGTCTCCGCGCGCACCCGCGCCGCCCTCGCCGCCGCCGGGCGGGCGGGGGCCCGGCACATCGTGGTGACCGGCCGCCCCGTGGCGCAGGTGCGGGAGCTGCTGACCGACCTGGGGTACGAGGGCCTGGTGGTCTGCGGGCAGGGCGCCCAGGTGTACGACACCGGGACGGAGCGGATGGTGGCCGCGGCCACCCTGGAACTGGAGGTCGCCGAGACCGCGCTCGGCAAGATCGAGGCGGAGACCGGGCTGCTCTTCGCCGCCGTCAACCAGGCGGGGTCCTGCGGGGAGACCCTGATGGAGCCCGGATACGAGGCTCCGCACCCGGGGCTGCCGGCCCTGCGGGTGGAGCGCCGCGAGGAGCTGTGGGCCGAGCCGATCATGAAGGTCCTGGTCCGGCATCCGGCTTTCGGCGACGACGAGCTCGTCGCCCTCGCCCGCGCCGTCGCCGGTGATCTGGTGGACGTGACCATGGCCGGTCCCGGCACCGTGGAGCTCCAGCCGCGCGGAGTCAACAAGGCGACCGGTCTGGCCGCCGCCGCCGAGCACATGGAGATCGCTCCGGAGGCGGCCATCGCCTTCGGGGACATGCCCAACGACGTTCCGATGTTCCTGTGGTCGGGGCACTCAGTGGCCATGGCCAACGCCCACCCCGAGCTCAAGGCCGTGGCCGACGAGATCACGGTGTCCAACGAGGAGGACGGGGTCGCCGAGGTCCTGGAGCGGGTGTACGGCTGACCGGCGGCGGGCACGCGCCTGCCAGGGGTGCGGGCCGTTCCCGCACCCGGTGGCCGATGGCCGTCCGGGAGCTTTGGGAACATACCGGCGTCGATCGGCACATCCTCCGGAGTCGCACGACGGCCGCCCATGGTGATCGAAAGCCGACCGGATACGCTGACTTGAGTGGAGCAGCCGACACATCGACAATCCGTGTGATCATCAGCAGACAGGAGTACCCCTCGTGACCGTCGTCGGGCCATTCGGGCTGAGCGTGCGGGACCAGGCTCTTGAAGCCGATGTCCAGGCCGGATTGGCGGCTGTCGAGGAGGGTCTGCTCGAAGCCACCAAGAGCAGCGTGCCCTTCATCACCGAGGCCGCGCAGCACCTCGTACGGGCCGGCGGCAAGCGTTTCAGGCCGCTGCTGACGATGCTGGCCGCGCAGTTCGGCGATCCCTACGCACCCGGGATCGTGCCCTCCGCCGTGGTCGTCGAGCTGACGCACCTGGCGACGCTGTACCACGACGACGTCATGGACGAGGCGGACGTGCGGCGCGGGGTGCCCAGTGCCAACACCCGGTGGGGCAACTCGGTCGCCGTGCTGACCGGTGACTTCCTCTTCGCCCGGGCCTCGCACATCCTGGCCGATCTCGGGCCCGAGGCCGTGCGTATCCAGGCCGAGGCCTTCGAACGGCTGGTGACCGGGCAGATCCTGGAGACGGCGGGACCGCAGGACGGCCGCGACCCGGTCGATCACTACCTCGACGTCCTCTCCGGCAAGACCGGCTCGCTGGTCGCCGTGTCCGGGCGGTTCGGGGCGATGATGTCCGGTGCCGACGAGACCGTGGTCGACGTGCTGACGCAGTACGGGGAACGGCTCGGCGTGGCGTTCCAGCTCGCGGACGACCTCCTGGACATCGCGAGCGACAGCCACGAGTCCGGCAAGACACCCGGCACCGATCTGCGAGAGGGCATCTCCACGCTGCCCGTGCTGCGGCTGCGGGAGCGGGCCGCGGCCCAGGGGCTGGCCGAGGACCTGGAGCTGTGCGCACTGCTCGACGGGGACCTCGGTGACGACGGCAGGCTCGCGGAGGTGCTCCGCAGGCTGCGCGAGCATCCGGCGCTGGAGCAGGCGCGCAGGGACACCCTGCGGTACGCCGAGGAGGCACGGGCCGTTCTGGCACCGCTGCCGGAGTGCTTCGCGAAGACCGCGCTGGCGGAGATGTGCGACGCGGTGGTGCACCGCGCGGGCTGACACCCCGCCCGTTCCCCCCCTTTTTTTTGGGGCTCGGTTCGCCTCCGGGGCGCTGAAGCCTGCGCCGACGGTCGATCGTGCTCGGCCACTCGTTCCCCGTTTTTTGGGGGCTCGGTTCGCCTCCGGGGCGCTGAAGCCTGCGCCGACGGTCGATCGTGCTCGGCCACTCGTACCTCGCGGCCTGTGCGCGTTCTCCCTTTCGGCGCAGGCGCGCCCCTTCGGCTCACTCGCCCGCGGGCAACCCCGAGGTGCCGGGGGTGTCGCCCCAATCCGGAGGGGGAGGCACCGCTCCGTTGTGTCATCCCCCAGCAGTACGCGGAGTTGATCCCCCGGTCTGACGCTTGTCGCCGTGTGTTTTGGTCAACTTGAGTCAACCATCCCAGACCAATTCGGGTGAGAATGGCGGCGTGGGGTGGACGAGTGCAGAGATGACGAACCGCCGCCGACCACGGAGGTAGGGCACACAATGGCACCGAACGACAGCACACTGACCCCCGGAGACGACGGGGCGGCCGCGGACGACGTGGCGGGGCGCCGCAAGGCGGTTCGCTATGTGGTGCCGGTCGCGGTGGCGGGGGTGGCGGCGGCGACCATCGGTCTCGTCCCGGCGCTCGCCGACTCCGGTGACCCGGATCTGCCGAAGATCACCGCGCAGGAACTCATCGAGAGGATCGCCGAGTCGGACACCGAGCAGCTGTCCGGCACGGTGAAGATCAGCACCGACCTGGGGCTTCCCTCGTTCGGCGGCGCGCTGAACAGCCTGGTTCCCGAGGCGGAGGGCGGCTCGGGCAGCACCGCCGACCCGGAGGCGAAGCTGATGGAGCTGGCCTCCGGCACGCACACCCTCCGCGTCGCGGTGGACGGCCCGGACAGGCAGCGGCTGTCCATCCTGGACGAGACCTCGGAGTTCAGCCTCGTCCACAACGGCAAGGACGTGTGGGCGTACGACAGTGCCACCAACGAGGTCGTGCACTCCACGGCGCCCGAGGAGGCCGGGAAGGAGAAGGGCAAGGGCGAGAAGCTGCCCGAGGAGTTCCCCTCCACCCCGCGGGAGCTCGCCGAGGAGGCTCTGAAGGCCGTCGACGACACCACCTCCGTGACGGTGCCGGGCACGGCTAAGGTCGCCGGCCGTGACGCGTACCAGCTGCGCATCGCGCCCAGGCAGGCCGGCTCCACCATCGACTCGATCCGGATCGCGGTCGACGCGAAGACGGGCGTGCCGCTGAAGTTCACCCTCAGCCCGGCCGGTGGCGGCAAGGCCGTGATCGACGCCGGCTTCACCAAGGTGGACTTCTCCAAGCCCGCCGCGAGCACCTTCGACTTCAGCCCGCCCAAGGGCGCGAAGGTGACCGAGGCCGACGAGGCGGAGGCGGAGAAGGGCCTCGGCAAGGACTTCGAGAAGGAGTTCGGCGAGGGCTTCAAGGACGGCGCCGGCGTGGAGGACCACGAGGACGTCCAGGGGCCGAACATCATCGGCGAGGGCTGGACGGCGATCGCCGAGTTCGAGTCCCCCGGCGGCGAGGGTCTCAGCGTTCCGGAGGACGGCGAAATCCCTGCGGAGGCACAGGGCCTGCTGGACTCCCTGGGTGACAAGGTCACCGGCAAGTTCGGCTCGGGCACGGTCTTCAGCACGCGGCTGATCAACGCCCTCGTCACCGAGGACGGCAAGATGTACGTCGGCGCGGTCACCAAGGACGCGCTGGTCGACGCCGCGAACAGGTAGCCGCACCGCGGACCGTGGGGGCGGGCGGACGACCGCCGCCCCCGCGGAAGGTGACGGCAGGACAGCATCGAACGGAGCGGAATGCCGGAGTCGGAGCCGGAGCGGGAGACCGGGGCCGTGATCGAGACGCGGGGGCTCACCAAGAGATACCGGGGCGGGCAGCTCGCGGTCGACGGCCTGGACCTCAGTGTCCCCGGCGGCAGCGTCTTCGGCTTCCTGGGGCCCAACGGCTCCGGGAAGACCACGACCATCCGCATGCTGATGGGACTGATCGAACCGACCTCGGGAACCGCCCGGCTGCTCGGCCGGCCCATGCCGCGCGCCGCCCGCGCCGTACTACCGCAGGTCGGCGCGCTCATCGAAGGACCCGCGCTGTACGGCTTCCTGTCCGGGCGGGACAACCTGCTGCGCTACGACAGTGCCGACCCGACGGCCGACCCGCGGACCCGCCGGGCCCGTGTCGCCTCCGCCCTCGACCGGGTCGGGCTGACCTCGGCCGCGGGCAAGAAGGCCAAGGCCTACTCGCTCGGCATGAAGCAGCGGCTCGGCCTCGCGGCGGCCCTGCTCCAGCCGCGCCGGCTGCTGGTCCTGGACGAGCCCACCAACGGCCTCGACCCCCAGGGCATGCGCGAGATCCGTTCCCTCGTCAGGGAACTGGCCGCCGAGGGCACCACCGTCTTCCTCTCCTCCCATCTGCTCGACGAGATCGAACAGGTCTGCACGCACGCCGCCGTGATGAACCGCGGGCGGCTGGTCGTCCAGGGCCCGGTGGCCGAACTCGCCGCGGGAACCCGCGGCCGGCTGGCCGTGACGACCCCCGACACCGCCGAGGCGGTACGGATCCTGAAGGAACTCGGCGTCCAGGACCTGGTGGCCGCCGAGGACCGGGTGACGGGGGACCCGCCGGCGGACACCGATCCCGCCGACCTCAACTCCGCGCTCGTCCGGGCCGGTGTGCGGGTACGCGCCTTCGGTATGGAGCGGGCCTCGCTGGAGGACGCCTTTGTCGCACTCACCGGGGAGGGCTTCGATGTCGCGGGCTGATGCGGCGACGGCGCCCGGCGGGAAACCGGGCGGGACCGGAACGGACGTCGAGGAACCTGCCGCACCCGCCGCACCTGGACCGCGGCCGGCGCGGCCGGTGAGCGCGCTGTGGACCTTCGGCCTGATCCGCAGCGAGCTGGTCACCGTCTTCCGGCGCTGGCGGACCCTCGCGCTGCTCGGCGTACTCGCCGCCGTGCCGGTGCTGGTCGGTGTCGCCGTCAGGATCGAGACCGGGGACGGTGGCTCGGTGGGCGGAGGAGGGCCCGAGGGCGGGGGTCCCGCCTTCATCGCGCAGATCACCAACAACGGTCTTTTCCTGGTCTTCACCTCGCTCGCGGCCACGCTGCCCTTCTTCCTGCCCATGTCCGTCGGTGTCGTCGCGGGTGACGCGGTGGCCGGCGAGGCCAACGCCGGAACGCTGCGCTACCTGCTGGTCGCGCCCGCCGGGCGCACCCGGCTGCTGCTCGCCAAGTACGCCGCGACGCTGGGGTTCTGTCTGGCCGCCACCCTGGTGGTGGCTGCCTCGGCGCTGGCCGTCGGCGCCCTGCTGTTCCCCGTCGGCGACGTGGTGACCATCTCAGGGACCACGATCACCTTCGGCGAGGGGCTGCTGCGCGCCCTGGTCGTCGCCGGGGTGGTGGCGGCCTCGCTCGTCGGCGTGGCCGCGATCGGGCTGTTCGTCTCGACCCTGACGAACAGCGGGATCGGGGCGATGGCGGCGACCGTGGGTCTGCTGATCACCGTCCAGATCCTCGACGCGATCCCGCAGCTCGACGCCGTCCACCCCTATCTCTTCTCGCACCACTGGCTGTCCTTCGCCGATCTGCTGCGCGAGCCGGTCCAATGGGACGGGATCCTCGACAACCTCGGACTGCAGGCGCTCTACGCGGGGGTGTTCGGCTCGGCGGCCTGGGCCCGTTTCACGACGAAGGACATCTCGGCGTAGCGTGCGACGCGCGGCCCGGTGCCTCTCAGTGGAAGAACGTCTTGGCGCGGCGCAGCGCGTCCTCGTCCCCCAGGACATCCTTCGGCCTGTTGCCGCGCCCCAGCAGCGCCCCGCCGAACGGCATCCCCATGTAGGCCGCTGATCTGCGAAGCGTCCCCACCAGCGGCTCGGCGTCGCGGAGATCGGTGCCGGCGAGCGCGCTGACGCCCCACAGGGTGCGCCCGGCCATCCGCTGTCTGAAGTCCACGCCAGGCACGCGCATCCAGGCCGCCCAGTGGTCCAGGTAGCGCTTGGCGTCGGCGGACACGCTGTACCAGTACAGCGGGGACACGATGACGAGGTCGGTAGCGTCCAGCGTCGCGTCGAGCAGCAGGGCGGCGGCGCCCTCGGGCGCCGGCCACGTGCCGTCGCCCTCGTGGCGTATGTCCTCGAAGTCCGGGAGCGGATGGTCACGCAGCCGCAGCCAGCGCAGCCGCACATCGGGCGGGAGCTGCTCGGCCGCCCGGCGGGCCAGGAGCTCGCTGTTGCTCTCGGTGCGGCTGCTCGCCAGCAGGAACAGAAAACTGCGGGCCATGGGGACCTACTCCCTGGGTCGGGGACCGGACAACCAGCTGCATGCGTGTGCAGTATATGCATACGCATGCAGCTGCCGGGATCCGCCAGGAGAGTGAACCCGCGGGTCCGTGTCAGAAGGTCAGCTTCCAGCTGTCGATGTAGCCCGTGTCCTGCGCGGCCACGTCCTGGACCCGCAACTGCCAGTTCCCCTCCGCCGTCTCACCGGACGCGTCGACCGTGTACGTGGCGATCACGTTGTCCGCGGAGTCCGAGCTGCTGGAGTTCTTCAGCCGGTAGGCGGTGCCGTCCGGAGCGAGCAGATCGACGACCAGGTCACCCCGCCAGGTGTGCTTGATGTCCACGCCGACCCTGAGCGTCGCGGGCGCGTTCCCCGTGCGGCCCGAGACGGACAGCGGGGAGGTCACCGCCGCCCCGTTGTCCGGGATCGAGACGTCGGTCGTCGTCTCGTACGACTCGCCGGGCGGCAGCGGTTCCGCGGTGCCCAGCGTCCAGACGGCGTGGGCGAGCGCGTCGCTGTTGCGGTCCAGTGCGGTGTCGTCGATGTTCGAGGTCGAGTCGCAGGAGGAGTGGTAGCAGCGGTCGAAGGCCAGCCCGGACGTCCCGCCCCACTTCGCCGCCTGCGCCGCGGTCTTCGTGTTGCTGGCTCCCGTGAACAGGCCGCCCACCGGTATGCCCGCGTTCTTGAAGGAGGCGTGGTCGGAGCGGCCGTCGCCCTCGGTCTCGATCTCCGTGGGAACGCCGATGCCCGTGAACCAGTTCTTGAAGACCGTCTCGATGGCCGGGTCGTCGTCGTACACGAAGTAACCGGCGTTCGGCGAGCCCACCATGTCGAGGTTGATGTACGCCGAGATCTTCGAACGGTCGGTGGAGGAGAGGCTGTTGACGTAGTACCGCGAGCCGACGAGCCCCAGCTCCTCCGCGCCCCACCAGGCGAACCGCAGGTGCTTCGTGGGCTGGAGCTGCGCGCGGGAGACGGCCAGCGCGGTCTCCAGCACGGCGGCCGATCCCGAGCCGTTGTCGTTGATGCCGGCGCCCGAGGTGACCGAGTCGAGGTGCGCCCCGGCCATCACGATCTGGTCGGCGTCGCCGCCCGGCCAGTCGGCGATCAGGTTGTAGCCGGTCGAGCCGGAGGAGGTGAACTGCTGGACGGTGGTGGTGAACCCGGCGGCGTCCAGCTGGGACTTCACATAGTTCACGGACGCCTGGTAACCGGCGCGGCCGTGCGCCCGGTTGCCGCCGTTGGCGGTGGCGATCGACTGGAACTGCGTGAGGTGCGCCTTGACGTTGGAGAGAGGGATGTCCGGTGCGGCGAGGACTTCCGCGTCCGCGGAGGCGTGGGGGACGGAGGCGGAAGCCCTGCCGGTGGACGCCTCGGGAACGGGGGCCGCGGAGGCGACGACCGGTGCGGCGAGCAGGCCCGCCAGGGCGGTCATGGCCACGGCGGCCAGGCGTCTGGACGACTTGGACGGGGGCAGGCCGAATCTCAGGTGTGTCATGTGGGGGGACTCCGCACTTTCTCGTTGATGGATACCGAACGGGCCTGGAACGGTGCGAACGAGACGCCCCGCGGACCGTGAGCCGGTTCCTCGGGGCGGTGGAGCTGTGCGTGTGCTCTGTACGCGTGCGGGGTGGTGCGGGGTGGCGCGTGCCTGATGTTCAGCCAGATGTTGATGCCCCGTCAAGAGCTGTATCCGGTCAGGACGGTCCGGATATCGGACTAGAGGGTGGAGGAGGG
>NZ_JAAAXQ010000440.1 GCF_009916105.1 Streptomyces sp. GC420
CTCCTACTTCCTGCTGCGGGACGAGGCCGGCCGAGCGGTCGGCGTCTGCGAAGCCGGCCTCGACATCACCGACCGCTACGTGGCTCGGCACCGCCTGGCCCTGCTGAGCCGGGCGAGTGGCAGCATCGGACGGACGCTGAACATCCGGGGCACCGCGGAGGACCTGGCCCAGCTCGTGGTCCCCGAGTTCGCCGACGCGATCACCGTGGACCTGCTCGAACCGGTCCTGAACGGTCAGGAACCCCCGCCCGTCAGCCGCGACGGCAGGCCGGCAACCGATCTGCGCCGTGTGGCGAGGCAGGCACGCGACGAGACGTCCGGCGCCGTCGTGGACACCCCGGACATCCTGAGCGCCGTACGACTGCGCTGTCTGACGGATGCCGCGCCGGCCACCGATGCCGCCACGGGCGCGCTGGCCGTGCCACTGACAGCCCGGGGTGCCGTACTTGGCGCGGCGGTCTTCGTACGGACATCGCCGCGCGACCCCTTCGACGCCGAGGAGGCCGCGGTCGCCGGGGAGTTGGTCGCCCGGACCGCGGTCTGCGTGGACAACGCCCGCCGCTACGCCCGCGAACACGCCACTGCGCTCACCCTGCAACGTGAGCTGCTGCCCCGCACCCTGCCCGCTCCGGCCGGAGTCGAGGTCGCCCACCGCTACATGCCCGCGGCCGGACCGGCCGGCGTCGGCGGAGACTGGTACGACGTCATCCCGCTCTCTGGAGCCCGGGTGGGGCTGGTCGTCGGCGACGTGGCGGGACACGGACTCGGCGCGGCCGCAACCATGGGACGACTGCGTACCACCGTCGCCGCCCTCGCGGCCCTGGACCTCCCGCCGGAAGAGCTGCTGGCCCGGCTGGACGACCTGGTGACCCGGCCCGGCGCACCCCAGCCGACGGGCACCGAGGAGGACGACGTCGAGGACCAGGCCCTGGGTGTGACCTGCCTGTACGCCGTCTACGACCCGGTCTCCCGGACCTGCGCCATGGCCCGCGCCGGCCATCCACCCCCGGTACTGGCCACCCCCGATGGGCACGCCGAACTCGTGGACCTGCCCGCCGGGCCACCTCTCGGCCTGGGCGGCCTGCCCTTCGAAAGCGTCACCCTCGAACTGCCGCAGGGCAGCACACTGGCCCTGTTCACCGACGGCCTCGTCGAGAGCCGGGAGCTGGACATCGACGTCGGCGTCCGTGCCCTGTGTGACCGGCTCGCCAGTCTGGGTTCCGGTCCGCTGGAGGAGACCTGCGACGCCCTCGTCGGAGGGCTGCCCCAGCTTCCCGCGGACGACGCGGCCCTGCTCCTGGTCCGCGTGCACGCCCTGCCCGAGCACCTGGTGGTGACCTGGGACATCCCCGTCGACCCGGGCGAGGTGGCCCGCGCGCGGACGCTCGCCTGCGGCCGGCTGACCGAGTGGAACGTGCCGGACGAGGCGGCCTTCGTCGTCGAACTCGTCGTCAGCGAACTGGTCACCAACGCCATCCGGTACGGGGGCGCCCCGGTCCGGCTGCGGTTCATCCGGGAACGCGGGCTCATCGTCGAAGTCTCGGACGGCGGCCACACCTCCCCGCACCTGCGCCGGGCCACGATGGAGGACGAGGGCGGCCGGGGCCTGTTCCTCGTGGCCCAGCTGACCGACCGCTGGGGCACCCGCTACACGCCGACCGGCAAGACGATCTGGACCGAAGTACCGCTGACCGCACCCGAGTTGCCGGGAGTATCGCAGGTCGACGAGTTCAACCTCTGACAGGCCGAAGCGCAAGGACTGCCGGTTCTCAGCTCTTCGGCCGGCGTTCGCTGCGAGCGGTGTCGGCTCAGCGCCGTCGAGGAGGGTGAGGCGGCGTTCGTCGCCGTGTTCCTCGACCTGGAGCACGACCTGGCGCAGCCCGTCGGCGAGGCTGCGGCACTCCTCGCCGCTGAGCCGGGAAGCGACGAAGGCCTCCTCCTGGTTGAACTGTCGCTGTGACCTGCGGAAATCACAGAACGATGCTCGCTGCCCCTTGCGCGATCCTCCACCGCGGTCCAGCCGGCTCAGGGAAGGGCAGCTGCGGGGGTGCGTACGGTGTTCCGCAGGCGGGCCGCGTCCCGGCTCGGGGGTTCGCCGAACTGGCGGCGGTACTCGCGGCTGAACTGTGACGGGTTGTCGTAGCCGACGCGGTGGCCGACTCCTGTGACGTCGCCCGGGTGGGTGGCGAGCAGCAGCCGGGCCTCCTGGAGCCGGATCTGCTTCTGGAACTGGATGGGGCTCATGGCGGTCACCGCCTGGAAGTTGCGGTAGAAGGCGGAGAGGGCGGGCGGGGCGTCGCCGACGGCGAGCCCCGGCGGCGTGCCCGGGCCGGTGCGGGTGGCTCGTCCCGGCCCTCGCCGCGAGGACCGCGCTCGGCCGGGTCGGCGAACCCGACGACATCGGCGCGGTGATCGCCACACTGGTCTCCGACGAGAGCCGCTGGGTCACCGCTCAGAACATCGAGGTATCGGGCGGCTACAACCTCTGAGACCTGTCCGGCTGCCATGTGACTGGCCGGTACAGGGCTCGCCGGTAGGAGCGCCGGCGTCACCGGCGGACGCCACTCAGCCTGAGCCCTGCGACGAGGGCCGCCCGCGAACGGGGCGCGGCGGGGCGGGTGCGGGGAGGCGCGCCGATGGCGGAGCCGGTGCGTGAACCGCCGGGCGGGTCTCGTCCGATGAGGGTGTGTGAGCGAATTGAACCGGGGGAGCCCGGACGACACCGAACTGCTGCGAGCCTCGCGGACGGGGACCGGCGCGCCTTCGAGGAGCTGTACCGCCAGTGCGCACCATGGCTCGTGCCGGGGCTGCGGGGACGGTGCACCGATCCGGCGCTGGTCGACGATGAGCGCCACATCGGCGCGGCCGTCGCGCAGCATCCCTTCCTGCTCGCGCGTGCCGCTCGGCAGTGCCTCGATCTCGGCGGCGCTGGGCTCGGCCGCGTAGGCGCCGAGGAGCTTCTGCAGCAGTTCGTGGGCTCCGGTGGCGCCACGACTGGCTCCACCCGGCCGCGCGACCAGAGAAGCGGCAGGACCGCCGCGCCGATCAGTCCGTCCTCGTTGCGTCCGCGCTCTTGCCGGTCGCGAGGGCTCAGTCCGCGTCGGCCACGATGGAGCCGACGCGTTCGGCCAGGGTCGGGTCGCGGCGGACCAGGAGGGCCGCGTAGCCGACGGCGGCGAGCAGGGCGGCGATCGCCGCGTAGGGGAACCAGTTGTACGGCGCGGGCTGGCCGGGCTTGGCGAGGTAGTACAGCGGGACCAGGATGGCCACCGTGCCGAGCGCGGGCAGGAGGAGGTGCCGGATCACCCGGAACTCCTGCGGCCGGTACCTGCGGTAGTACAGCGGCAGGGCGATGTTGGACGCGAGGTAGACCAGCAGGATCAGGATGGCGCCGAGGGTCGATGACTCGGTGAAGAAGACCACCGGGTTCATCGAGTCGCCGGAGGACCCCAGCAGGTGGCCCAGGGCCCAACCGCCGATGATCAGCAGAGCGGTGGCAGTGAAGGTGATGATCGCCTTGTTCGGTGTGCGGCGGATGGGGTGCACATAACCGAAGAAGGAGGGGAGCAGCCCCTCGCGTCCGGCGTTGAACACCAGGCGGGCCTGGGAGTTGATGCCGGCGATCAGCACACCGAGGGTGGAGGTCAGTCCACCGAGGTAGGCGAGGAACGCCAGCACGCCGAGGGTGTCGTGGGCCACCTCGATGAACGGGATCCGGGATGCCCCGAGTCTGGTCACGTCGTAGCCGAAGCCGGTCACCGTGGCGTAGGCGAAGAGGATGTAACTCACCGTCATGATCGCGACGGAGGAGAACACCGCGCGGCCGACGTTGTGCCGCGGATTCTCCGTCTCCTCGGCGAGTGCCGCCGAGTTCTCCCAGCCGATGAACAGGTACACCGCCAGCGGGAAGCCGGCCGCCAGCCCCTTGAAGCCGTCGCTGATGTGGCTGGGCAGGAACGGGTCGAAGGACAGCTCGCCGCGGTGTTCCACCAGCGCGGCGACCGAGACCACGACCAGCACCAGCATCTCCGCGCCGAAGAAGTAGCCGGCCCACTTGGTGGAGACCACCACCCCGCGCAGCATCAGCGCCACGGCCACCCCGGTGAGCAGCAGCGTCCAGATGATCCACGGCAGGTCCACGCCGGTGTAGTGATGCAGGGTGATCTGCACGAACCCGCCGGAGATCGAGATGACGCCGGCCATCGCGATGATGTAGCCCAGCGCCGCCAGCAGCGCCGTGGTTACCGCGCTGACCGGCCCGAAGGTCTTGCCGACGAAGGTGATGAAGCTGCCCGCCGAGGGGTGCGCCCGGGAGAACTCCGCCAGAGTGTTGCCGAGGAGCGCCACCGCGATGCCCGCGGCCAGGATGGTCAGCGGTGACGCCACGCCCGCGGTGGTGGCCAGGAAGGCGAAACCGAAGAAGAAGCTCATGGCCGGGCCGACGTTGGCCATCGTGGCGGCGGCGATGTCCGCCATGCCGAGGACGCCGCCGCGCAGCCGCTGCGGCGCATCGCCGACGGGACCCGGCGGGGACAGCGGGCCGGATCCGGGGTTGGGCATGGCGGCAACTCCTCGTGCGGTGGGGCGGCGTGATGGACGCGCGGGTTCTCGACGGCCGGGCCGGCACGGACCGGCCGTCAGCGGTGCCGTGAACGGTGGTGTGCCTTCACTGCCTGCACGGCCGGATCGGTCGCACCCCGCCCGAGTTCGGCGAGCACTTCGGCGTGGCAGCGGTTCTGCGCCCGTACGACCGCGGGTTCCGGTGCGGGCAGCAGCAGGCACAGCCGGCCGAGCAGGTCGGCGGTGAACTCGCGTATTCCGGCGCCGCCGAGCGCCACCGCGAGGTCCAGGTGGAATCGGGTCTCCAGCTCGGCCAGGCGTGCCGGGTCGTCGGTCTGTTCCATCTCCTCGACCAGCACCCGAAGGCCGTCCAGCCGTTCGGCCGGGACCTCTCCCGAACTGTGCGCCACGAGGCCGCATTCGAGCAGGAGCTGGAAGGCATCCAGCGAAGCCGCCTCCTCGGGGTCGTGGGTCAGGGCTACGACGGTGTCCCAGTCCTGCGCGACGAAGGTTCCGCCCGCCCGTCCGCGCCGACGGTCGAGCAGACCGTCCTGGCACATGCCCTCCAGTGCGCGGCGCACGGTGATCTCGCCGATTCCCAGCTCCTCGGCGAGGACCCCGGCGTCCGGCAGCCGGTCTCCAGGCTGCACGGATCGCAGGCGTACCCGCAGGGCGATCCGTGACCGGACGAGATCGGATCCGCTCTGACCCCCGCCGGGCAGGGCGCGGGTGTGTCCCACACCGGTGACCGACGTCGTCCGGGCCGGGCCTGGCTGGTTGTAAGGCCCGAACTTGCCCGCTGCATTCGCCACGGCGCCACCCTAACGGCCTGCTGACCGCGGGCGCGCCCCACGACGGCCGTCGTGCGGTGCGCCGGGTCGGCGCCGAGGGCGAGCTCGCGCTCGGTGCGGGGGACGGCCCGCCGGTGGTTCCCGTGACGACGCCACTGTGTGATGCATGGGGACTCCCGAGGAGGTTCCGAATCAGCCCGGAACAGCCGGGGCGCGGCCTGGCGGCACGGTACGGGCGTCGCGACGGGAGGAGCGGGCCGCGATGCAGAAAAAATTAGAGCAAGATGAACAGTTAAACAAGACCCTGCTGCGACCGGTCCGGAGGGCGGGGGAGGGGGCAGCGGTTGCGGTCGGCTCGTCATGGCCCCCACCAGGGGATTTGCGCCACGGTGGG
>NZ_JAAAXQ010000441.1 GCF_009916105.1 Streptomyces sp. GC420
AGGAGACCGCGGGAGATCAGGGAAGGACCCGCCGTGCACCCGCCGAGGGCACTGCGGGGAAGACTCCCGGGGCGCGGAAGCCCGCCGCCGCGAAGGCCTCGAGCACGGCCTTGGTGACGGCCTCCGCCGTCGCTTCCGCTCCCGCTCCCATGGCCCAGGAGCCGTCCGCACCGTTTCCCGCGACGGGCGCGTACCTGGACTACGGGGAGGAGGGGGTACGGCGCATGAGCGGGCTTCGGCAGTGGCTCGGGGTGGCCGACCTGAAGGTGGGCCACACGTACCTGCCCGGTGACCGCTGGTCGAACATCGAGGGCCGGCCCTCGTACCTGGAGAGCTGGGCGCAGTGGCGCCGCGAGCGCTCCGACCGGCTGTTCGTCCTCAATGTCCCGATGCTGGAGCGCAACGAGGCGAGGGTTTCCGACCAGGAGGTGCGCAGGCTGCTGCTCCGCGGCGCGATCGGCCTCTACGACCAGCACTTCCGGCAGCTCGCCGCACGGCTGGTGGCGCTCGGCGTGCCGGACACGGTGATCGTGCTGGGCTGGGAGATGAACGGTACGACGTACACGCATCGCTGCGGGCCCGCGCCCGAGTTGTGGAAGGCGTACTGGAGGCGGATCGTGACGGCGATGCGGAGTGTGGCGGGTGCCGGTTTCCGCTTCGACTTCGCGCCGAACCGCGGGGCGGACGCGGTGCCGTGGACGCGGTGCTATCCGGGGGACGACACGGTCGACATCATCGGAATGGATTCGTACGACCAGCCACCCGGTACGACGTTCGAGGAACAGGTGAACGCGCCGTACGGGCTGAGGGACCACGTCGCGTTCGCCAAGGCCCACAGGAAGCCGGTCTCCTACCCCGAGTGGGGGCTTTTCAGACACGGCGACAATCCGGAGTACATGCGCGGGATGCTGGCCTGGATCCGCGAGCACCGGCCGCTGTACAACACCATCACGGACTACTGCCCGCACGGCGTCTGGCAGTGCGGCGCGAACCCGAGGTCGTCCGAGGTGTTCCGGGCGACGGTGTCCGGCAAGGCGGTACCGATCGCGGGCACCACCGGGCCCGCCGAGGTGCCACCGCCCGTCCCGCCGCCCGTGACGCAGCCCGTCCCGCCATCGGTGACGCAGCTCGTCCCGTCCCCGGTGAGGCCGCCGCAGGCCGCTCCCGGCCCGGCCTCCCCTCCCGGTCCCTTCGCGCCAGCGCCGGTCACCGCGGGCGCGGGTCTCGCCCAGGCCGGGCCGGGGCAGCGGGCACGGGACACTCCCTGAGGCCTCGCCCCGGACCTCCGGACCGCGGCGGCGAACGCCCCTCCGGCCGGCCCCCCGGCCGGAGTGCGCGAGTTCCGCGGCACGGCACGGCGCCGTCATCCGACCGCCTCCTGCCGCTGCTCGTGGCCGGGCGAGGACGGCGCGGGCACGACGGCGGGCGTCCGCTCGGCCGTCGCGTCCTCCTGGCGGAGCCGCCGCCGGGGCCGGACCAGCTGGACGAGCGCGCCGAGCAGGCCGCCCGCGCAGGCTCCGGTCAGCGTGGCCGGGACCACCGTGATGGACACCGGCGCCGAGGGGGCGACGGCCCTGGCGAACTGGCGTACGTCGACGCCGGTGGCCCGTTCCGAGCGGCCGCCGCTCGCGATCAGGGAACCCGCGACCGCGTTGGCGAGGTCGGCGGCGTCCCCGGGACGGGTGGCGGTGCCGGTGACGGCGATCATCGGGGCGTCCGGCGAGGTGGCGACCCGCACCGTGCGGCGCAGCACCGCCCGGGAGACCCCGGCGCGTGCCGCCGCGTTGTCCAGCACCGCGGTCTCGACCGCGACGCGGCCGTACGCCTGGGCGTAACCGAGCGCGGCGGCGTGGTCGGCCTTGATGGGGACCACGACGACATTGCTCGTGGCCGCGTACTGGGGGGTCTGCAGGACGCCGAAGGCGGCGCCCGAGGCCGCGCCGAGCACCACGCCGAGCGGCACCGGCCACCAACGGGGCAGCCGCCTGCGGGATCGGGCGTGGGCGGGGACGCGCTCGTGCTGTTCGGGGGGCTGCTGCTCGGTCATGCGGGGCTCACTTCCCGGGTGCGTGGGATCGGGCGGGCGGCGGCGCGTTCGTAGACGGCCATGAGCCGTTCGGCGCTGCGGGCGATGTCGTAGTGGTGCACGGCGGGCGGCACGGGCCGGCGCGGGGCTCCTTCGGCGCGCAGCGAGTGGAGCGCCGCGGCGACGGCGTCGGCGCCCGGCGCGGGCCCCACCCGCCGTGCGCCGGGGGCGGCCCCCGGCGGCAGGTCGTCGAGGGCTGGGCAGTCGGCGTACAGCACGGGCAGTCCGGCGGCGAGCCCTTCGACGACGGCGAGTCCGAAGGTCTCCTCGGCGGAGGGGGAGACGAGGACGTCCATGGCGGAGAGCACGGAGGGCAGGCAGGGACGGCCGGTCCCGGAAGCGGCCGCGGTCCCGGAAGCGGCTGGGGACCCGGAAGCGGCCGCGGGCCCGTACGGGGCGGCCGGCCCGTACGGCGGGGAGAGGCACGCGCCGGGCAGCAGTACCCGGTCCGCCACCCCGAGCCGCCGGGCCAGTGCCTCGAGCGCGGTCCGCTCCGGCCCCTCCCCCGCCAGCAGCAGCCGGGCTCCGGGCATCCGGGCCACGGCCTCGACCAGTACGTCGAACCTCTTGCCCGGGACGAGCCTGCCCACCCCGCCCACGGTGAACGCGCCGGGGGGCAGGGCGAGCCGGGCGCGGGCCGCCGCGCGCCGCTCGGGGGTGTGGCGGAAGGCGGCGGCGTCGATGCCGTTCGGCACGACGGTGACGCGCCGGCCGGGCACGCCCCAGCGGGCGAGCCGCTCGGCGACGGTCGGCGAGACGGCGACCGTCGCCCGGCCGAGCCGTTCGGTGGCGAGGTACAGCGCGCGGACGGCGGGGGTGAGGGGCCTGCCCTCGATGCGGGTCCCGCCGAGCGAGTGCTCGGTGGCGACGACGGCCCGCACCCCGGCCAGGCGGGCGGCCGTCCTTCCGTACACGCAGGCGCGGTAGAGGTGGGTGTGGACGAGGTCGTACCGTCCGCGGCGGATCAGCGACACCAGTGCGGGCAGTGCGCCGAGGTCCCGGTTGCCCGCCATGCCCAGGTGGGTGACGGGTGTGCCGTCCGCGCGGATGGCCTCGGCGAGGGGGCCGGGGTTGGTGAGCGTGACCACCTCGGGTTCCACCGGCATCCGCCGCATGTGCCGCAGCAGCAGCCGCAGTTGCTGCTCGGCGCCGCCGACGCCCAGGCCGGTGATGATGTGCAGCACTCTCACCGGGTGCCTCTCCACCGGTGCAGGGCGCGCTTGGCGTGCAGGCTGACGGCGGTGTCCCGCCGGCCGACATAGGTGCGCGGCAGGGCGTACGCGCCGGTCAGCGGGCCGGGTTCGATGGCGCAGGCGTAGCCGTATCCGGCGGTGCGCACCGCCTCGGCCGCGCGGGCGTCGAGGTGGCCGTAGGGGTAGCAGAAGCCTTCCGGAGCGGTGCCGGTGATCTCCTCGATGAGGGCCCGGCTCCCGGCGGTCTCGCGGCGCAGCTCCTCCTCGCCGGTTCCGGTGAGGCCGGTGTGCAGCAGGCCGTGCGAGCCGATCTCCATGCCGTCCGCGGCGGCGGCACGGATGCCGTCCGCCGTGAGCAGCGGTTTGCGCGGGCCGAGCGGATCCCAGTCGTTGCGCCCGCCGAGTCTGCCCGGCAGGACGAACACGGTGGCCGTGAAGCCGTGTCCGCGCAGCACGGGCACGGCCGATTCGACGAAGTCGGCGTAGCCGTCGTCGAAGGTCAGCCCGACCAGTCCGGCGGCGCCGCCCCGGGCGCGGGCGGCGAGGAGGCGGGTCATGCTCACCCCGGTGAGGCCGCGCCTGCGCAGCCAGGCGAGCTGCCGGTCGAGGCGGGCCGGCGAGACGGTGATGTTGTACGGGTCGTCCGCGCAGTCGTCCACCGAGTGGTACATCAGCACCCACGAGGCGGGGGTCCGGGCGTCGGGGGACGGCGCGAGGAGAGTGTCGGCGGTCATGGCGCGGCCTTCGTTCGGCGGGCACGGACGGTCGTGAGCAGGCGCGGCACCTCCGGGGCGCGCAGGGCGACGGCCGCGGCGGGGAAGACGAGGACGACGGTCAGGGAGCCGGCGAGGGTGACCGGGACGGGCCCGCCGGGCACGAGGGACGCCAGGCCCCAGCCGGCCGCGGTGGCGGCGGCGGCCGCCCCGGCGAGTGCGGCCAGTCCCCCGACGACACCGACGACCCCGACGGGCACGGCGTGCGCGCGCAGTCCGCGCAGCAGCAGCACGGCGGTCACGGTGATGCCTGCGGCATTGGCGGCGGCGATGCCGTGCACACCCCAGGCGGGGACGGCGAGGGCGCCGCCGGCGACGGTGACGGCGAGGCCCGCGCCCATGGCCGTGGCGGGGTACCAGGTGGGCCGCGCGGTGCTGAAGAAGGACCGGGCGAGTGCGCCGACCAGGGTGTGGCCGAGCAGGCCGAGCGCGTACACCCGCATCACGGATGCCGTGGCGGTGGTGTCGGCGGCGTCGAACGCGCCGCGCTGGAAGAGGATTTCGACGATGCCGGGCGCGCAGGCGACGACGACGGAGGTGCCGAGCAGGACCACGAGCGAGACCAGGGTCAGGTCGCGTTCGATGCGCCGGCGGGCCTGCTCGTGGTCGCCGTCGGCGAGGGCACGGGCGATCACGGGGAAAGTGACGGTGCACAGCATCAGGGCCAGCACCATGGGCAACTGGGCGATCTTCTGTGCGTAGTTGAGGTGTGAGATCGCGCCGGACGGCAGTGCGGAGGCGAGGAAGCGCTCCACGAGCACCTGCGACTGGCGGCCGAGCGCGAACAGGATGACGGGGGCGAGCAGGGCGGCGTTGACCACGGCCTCCGGGCCCGGGCCCGGGCCCAGGCCCGGAGCGGGGGCGGCCGGCCGCCGTCTGCGGAACGCGCCGCGCACCGGCAGGGTGCGCAGGAAGGCGGGCAGTTGGACGAGGACCATGGCCAGGCCGCCGAGGGCGACGCCGGCCGCCGCGGCCCGTACGCCCCAGCGGCCGTGCAGCAGGAGCATCGTGGCGATGATCCCGGCGTTGTACGCCAGGTAGATCGCGGCGGGCGCCCAGTAGCGGCGGTGTGCGCGCAGCGCTGCGCTGAAGTAGCCGACGACGCCGAAGGTGAACGCCGTCGTCGCGGTCAGCCGGGTGCAGTCGGTGGCGAGTCCCGGCCGGGCCAGCCCCGGCGCGAGCAGACCGACCAGCAGCGGTGCGGCGAGGAACAGCAACGCTCCGGCCCCGGCCAGTACGGCGGCGAGCCTCGGCAGGGTCGCTCCGAGCAGGTCCCGCACGGGGTCGTCGGGCCATCCGGTGCGGCGGGCGAGGGCGAGGCTGAAGGCCGGTACGAGGACGAGCGCCATGGCGTCCTCGATAAGCAGCGTCGAGGCGAACTCGGGCACGGTCCATGCGACGAGGAAGGCGTCGGTCTCCGCGTCGGCACCGAACAGGTGCGCGATGGTCTGGTCGCGTACCAGCCCGAGCAGGGAGCCCGCGGCGGTCAGCAGCGCGGTGGCGGCGGCGGCCCTGGCGAGGAAGCCGCCGCGCCACCCGCCGCGGGGGCCGAGGTAAAGAGTTGGTCACGCATCGTATTGTCCGTTGTGGATAAAAGCGGGCAAACGATGTGCGCCACGGCCGTCCCGCACCTGGCTGATGCCTCGTCACATCCCTTTGCGCCTGCGGCTTT
>NZ_JAAAXQ010000442.1 GCF_009916105.1 Streptomyces sp. GC420
AGGCCGCGGGCCCCGGTGGGTCGGCGCCCGTTCCACCGCCCGGCGCGGCAGTGGTCCTGTGGCCCGACACCTTCACCGAGTACCTGTCACCGTCGGTGGGGCGGGCGGCGGTGGCCGTCCTCGACGATGCGGGGGTGCCCGTCGCCCTCCCGCCGGGCCGCGTGTGCTGCGGCCTCACCTACGTCTCCACCGGGCGGCTCGACCGGGCCCGCGCCGTCATGCGCCGCACCCTCGACACGATGGCCCCCGTCCTCGACGGCCCGGACACACCGGTCGTCGTACTCGAACCCAGCTGCGCGGCGGCCCTCAAGACCGACCTGCCCGAACTCCTCCCCGACGATCCCCGAGCCCCGCGCCTGGCCGCCTCCGTCCGCACCTTCGCCCAGGCGCTGGAGGAACTGGCCCCCGACTGGATCCCGCCCCGCGTCGACGCCCCGGCCGTCGGCCAGACCCACTGCCACCAGCACGCCGTCCTCGGCGACACCGCCGAGCGCGTCCTGCGCGCCCGTGCGGGCCTCACCGGCGAGCTCACCTCCGGCTGCTGCGGTCTCGCCGGCAACTTCGGCTTCGAGTGCGGCCACTTCGAGGTCTCGGCGGCCTGCGCGGAGGAGCGCCTCCTCCCCGCCGTGCGCGCCGCCGGCGCCGAGGCCGTCCTGCTCGCGGACGGCTTCTCCTGCCGCACCCAGCTCGACCACCTCGCGTCCCGCCGGGCCCGCCACCTCGCGGAGGTGCTGGCCGACGCACTGGAACCGGACCCGGGCCGGGCCCGTGCCCCGCGGTGCCCAGACCCCGGGCAACCCTGAGCCGGAATCCAGCGGACCCACCCGAGGCGGCGGTCACCGGTCCGGGGATGTGCGTCGCAGGTAGTGCCGACGACCCGGCCGCGGAACCGTCCGCCTCACGGCCGGCCGCCCGGCAGGCAGGGCGCGCCCGGGGACGTTTCCCCGGGCGCCCGACGGCAGTGAGTCCGGGCCCGTCGGCGGTCGGGCTCAGACGGTCTCGTCCTCGGGAAGCTCCTCGAAGTCGAACCCGTCCTCGGGGAACTCCTCGCCGGGGAAGCCCTCCTCGCTGAAGTCCGCGCCACCCATCGCCATGCCGGCGAAGCCCTCCATCAGCGCGCCCATGTCCAGCTCGGTGGCGCCCGACGGGGCGGTGGGCCTGCTGCCCTCGCTCATCCGGAGCACCAGGCCGAGCTTCTTGACCTCGGTGTCCTCGGCCAGCGCGGCGAGGTCGACGTTCACCTCGGTCAGCTCGCCGTTCTTGAGCGCGAAGTCGGCCGTGACCTCGGCGTTCGGGGCGTCCTTGAGGTCCTTGGCGGTCGGCAGCACCATCCCCGGCGGCAGGTCCTTCGACAGCGGGCGGATCTCGTCGAGCAACTCGGTGAGCAGCGTGCGGAAGGGGGCCGTGGCGGTGATGTGCTCGGTGCCGTCCTTCTCGCCGGCGGTCTTGAGGTCGACCTCGCGGGAGACGACCTCGCGCAGCCCGTTAAGCAGCTTCTTCTGCGTCTTGGCGTCAAGAGACGGCTCCGCGGCGGGCGATCCTTCGTCATCCGCCGCCCCGGTGCCGGCCTTTTCGAGCTCCTTGGTGTCGACCTTGACCCACTCGCCTTCGATCACCTTCTTGAGCGGCGCGGCCTCCGGCGGCAGCTCGTCGGCGGGAGGCATCGGGATGCCCATCGCCTCGCTGAGGGTTTCGAAGTCGGAGCGGAAGTACGTGTAGTCGCCGACCACCCGGTACTCGGCCAGGTCGCCGTCCGAGGTGCTGACCTTCATGGCCATGCCGGTGAAGTCGTTCTCGTCGGCCTCGGCGAAGGGCTTCTTCGACTCGACCGTGAAGGTGATCACGGCGTCACTGAGCAGCTTCGCGGCCTCGTCCGGTATCTCCTCGCCCGGCGCGGGGTCGGACGCGGCGTCCAGCGCCTTCAGCGTCTCGGCGTCGGTGTCCAGGTCGATCTCGAGGGAGAGGGACCTCTTCTCGCCGATCCTCTCGAAGGCCTGGTCCAGCTTCTGTCCGGCGGAGAGCTGCTCCACCGTGCCGCAGGCGGCGGCACCCGCCAGAACCGCGGTGACGACGGCGGCGGCGGTCAGGGTCTTGCGCAGGGCGGTGATGATCGTCTCCTGGTGTGTTGTTCCGATGCGGCCACCGGCCATGGGCGACCGGCAACCGGCGACCGAGTGGCGGACCGCCGGACCTCGCGACCGTGTGGGGCCCTTCCCGTCCGGCCCGCTCGCGGGTTCCTGGGCAACAGGATCCTGACAGATCGGGGTTGACCCGCGCATGGCAGTATTTCGGCAGTCTTCGCGGTGTTCTCCCTGCTGGTCTCCCACTCTTCGGCTCATGGGCGGAGGTGGGCCATGAGGCCGTCGCCCATGAGGCCGTCGCCCATGAGGCCGTCGTCCATGAGGCAGGGGCGCTCCGAGGGCAGGAGTTGCCGGGCCGTATCGAGGTCTTCGCCTTCAGGAGCCGATGGACATGGGGGAGCCGTAGCGTGAGGACCGTCCGCGCGCCTGTTCCTGCTGCTCCCGCAGGTCCGCATGCACCCCGCGCAGCTTGTTGCGCACTTCGTTGTGGAGGCTGGTGAACTCCGACTCGGTGATGGTGCCGCGCTTCGCGTCCATGACCTGCCGGTGCACCGTCCCGGACACGGATACCGCCCCGTCCACGTCGGCGCTGCCGGCACCGTGGGCGGGATTCTCGATGATGTCGATCATGAAGCTGATCCAGTCCGCCTTGTGGTACGGGCCGCCCGGTACGTTCGGCGACTCGGCCTCGGTCCGTTCGAGGACCGCCTCGACGGTGAGCCGGATCGCGTAGCCGAGTCCGAGGAAACGGGTCCGGTAGTCCCGCAGCGCCGTCTCCATGGCCAGCTGTTCCGTGTTGACGGCATTGGTGCCGACCACCAGGTTGCGGAACTCGGTGGGGCCGTTGTCGCCGTCGCCGATGAGGTGGCACCACTCGTGCGAGGCGCGCCGCCCCGCTCCGCCGCCGTGGCCGGTCACCGGCATCAAGGCGTGCGCGGGCATGTGGCCCATGGCCCCCGCCGGGTTGCGCCCGGCGTCCGCCCGGCCCACGGTCGGCGGCCTGGACACCCTGACCTGCCTGCGAAGCTTCCCTCGCCCCGCTGCCTCGGCCCGGTTGGCCTTGGCGTCGAAGTCTGCGACGCTCAGGAAACGGCGGCTGTTGTTGGACGTGCCGTCCGCGTAGGCGAAGCTCGGGTCGACGATGTTGCGCTTGTAGAAGACGAACGGCTGGCTCGGGTCGGTGGGCAGCTGGATGAGCCCAGTGGTGTCGGCGCCGACGCGGTTGTCCTCGTCCAGCCCTCGCAGCCCGGCCAGTTCCTCGGGATCCCGTCCGCCGGTGTACGCCGGGTTGATGCCCCAGTAGTCGCCGAACTTGTAGGTCCGTCCCATCGACCGGCCGCCCGACCCCTTGGGGGTCATCCTGATGATGCGGAAGGACCGACCGGGATCGATCAGCGTGTGACTGTGCTGGAGATCGCTGTTGATCAGCTCCACGCGGTAGACGAAGAACGAGGTCTGGAAATCGACCTGCCAGCTGTCCTGGAGGGTGCCGCCCCGGCGGCTCGCCGTGAGCCTGGGCAGGGAGGCGCTGGGGACGCGCAGCGCGTCCACCCCGTAGCCCTGACGTTCACCGGCGTAGGCGCGATCCGGAACCTGTACGAGGTTGCCGTCGGCGTCGAAGTCCTCGGCTGGTACCCACATCGCGACGAGGTCGCTCATTTGGAAGTACTGGTCCTCCTGAGCGGCAGCGGAGGAGCGCAGCGGCGCCCGCTGCAGCGGGATCCCCGACTGGCTCGCGTGCCCATGTGCCGTGTGTGCGTGTTCCGTGTGTGCGTGTTCCGTGTGTGCGTGTTCCGTGCGCGCGGGCGGGGCGCTGCCCAGGACGCGTGTCGCCTGCTCCTCGGCCTCACGTTCGAAGCGGTCGCCCGGGTCGGACACCCGCACCCCGTCTCCCCGGTCGGATCCGGCGACCGGGCCCGAGCGCTGCTGGATCACATGGGTCAGCTCATGGGCGAGCGTGTGCCGGTCGGCGCCGCTCTCGCCGATGACCACATGGCTGCCGGAGGTGTAGGCGCGGGCGCCGACCGCAGCCGCGGACTCCTGTGCCGCGCGGTCCGTGTGCAGGCGTACGTCGGAGAAGTCCGCCTGGAAACGGGCCTCCATGTCGGTGCGGGTCTCGTGGTCGAGCGGCTGCCCGGAACCGCGCAGCACGTCCTGCACCGACCGCTGGACGGACGTCTGCCCTTCCCCTTGGTCCGCCGCTCGGTCCGCCGCGCGCTCCCGCTGGATGGCATGTCCGAGAGCGGCGTTCCCGGCGAGACGCTGAAGTGAGAGCAGGCCCGCGGAGCCCAGGGAGCTCAGCCGCCCGACCGCCGGCAGCCGATCGGCGGGATACGGGAATGCGGACCGGGCCGGGTGCAGACCCTTGTGGCTCTTCTGCTCGTCACGAGGGGGACGCTGCGCTGCCATCGACTCTCCATCCCTGCCCGGACATGACCTCCCGCCATCGTTGGCCCGAGGTCACGCCGTGCGAAGAACCCTTCGGCCAGGAATTCGCGCAGACCTGGAGCGCGGATGTCCGCGGCGACCGGTCGGCGTGCTCGACCGGGCCACGGTCCCGGAGAGTCTGTGAGAGTGGAGGCCGTGTGCAGGGCACGGATCTGATGCTTGGGTGCTGCCACGGACACCAGGGTGGTCGCGCCGCGGGGCGCGTGCCATCGAATTACCGGGTCCGCTCTCCCACCGGAACCCGGCCGCGTGTGCTCCGGTGCTTCGCGCTTTCTCCCTGAAAGGACGTGAGAGAGAAAGCACCCGGCCAAACCCCTCCCCGTCCCTCCCGCCGCGATCGCTCACTCGCGCGGGTGAACATCACCGACTTGGGTGGTTTGGGAGGCCGTTGCCTGTCCTACGCTCGGCGCGACACAACAGCAGACATGCGACGGCCCCCGCCGGGACGGCAATCCCAGTGCGAGGGCCTGACCACCGAGGAAGAGGCAACTTCCCGATGGACACGAAAGACCTTAGCGCGCCCCCGCGCGCCCAGGCCCGCGTTGCCGGCAATCAACGCCGGACCGGCACCCGGCGGCCGCGGTCCCGTCCGCGCGGCGGCGGGCAGTCCTCCGGCGTGGTGCACGAGAACACCCGCCACGCCGCCCGTTTCACGGTGATCGGCAACCACCTCGCCCAGCACGCCGAGTTGTCGCTGCTCGCCATCGGGCTGGCCGTGCACATCCAGTCCCTGCCCGCCGGGGCCCGCGTCGACATCAAGACCCTCGCCGCCCGCTTCCCCGAAGGCGCGACCCGCATCGCCGCCGCCCTGCGCGAACTCGAGACCCACGGCTACCTGCGCCGCCGCCGCGAACGCATCCCCGGCGGACACCTCATCACCCGCACCGTCTCCTGCAACCACCCCGCGACGGCGGCCCGGCACCACACCACCGAGCCCGACTGCACACCACCCGACGCCCCGACAGCCGCACCACAAGCGCCGGTGTCAGTGCCGGTGCCGGCCGAGCACGAGAGGTCCTCGCTCCAGGCAGCGCACGCAACACCGGCACCCCACACACCGCAGACAGCGCATCGAACGCACGCGCCCCGCACACCGCAGACAGCGCATCGAACGCACGCGCCCCGCACACCGCGCAAGCCGCTTCCCTCCGTACCGCAGCCCGGCCACCCCGCCC
>NZ_JAAAXQ010000443.1 GCF_009916105.1 Streptomyces sp. GC420
GGCAGCCAGCCGCGCACCACGGCAGCGTCTCGCCGTCAATCGGTGCGCAGCAGCCCGAGGACGTAGAAGCCCTGACGGCCGTCCAGCTCACGGCCGGGGACGGGCAGCTGCCCGCCGTAGCGGCCGGTGGCCGTGGCGCTGCGGCCGAGGTCGCCGGGCGTCACCGGCTCCGGGGCCGGGTCCTCGGCGGGTGACCGGACGGCGACTCCGTGTCCCGGAGCAATCCCCGCGCACCGCGCACCGCGCACCGCGACGCGGGGATGCGGGGGAGCGGGGGAGCGGGGGAGCGACACGGGCGCGGCAGCGCGGGGACGTGACCGGCGTCGTCCTGGCCGCTCAGCGGCGGTCGTGGTCCGCGTCCAAGGGGTCGAACGCCTGGGCTACGGCAAGACTGTCCTCGTAGACGTGGTGCCGGGTGACGAGGCCGTCCTCGAAGGCGAGGTGCAGGGCGAATCGCGCCCGGTAGGGGCGGCCCGTGGGCCGGGCGGTCTGACGGATCTCGCCGAGCACGACCGCGTCGTCGCCGTCGGTCAGGACGCGCTCGATCTCGGTGGACGCGTGGCCGGGCAGATGGTGTGCGGCCAGTTCGCGGTAGTGGGCGGCGGTGTCGTCGCGGGTGAACCGGTGACGGATCCACGGAGTGGCGGTGCGGCCGTGCTCGGCCTCCGGCCAGTCCAGCCTCCAGTCGCTCCGCTCGGCGTACAGCTCCGCGATGCGCTCGGGGTCGCCCTCGCCGATCCGGCGCAGCAGCTCCTCCACCATCGCGCGGGTGCCGCCAGGTGTGCCCGTGGCCATTGGGTGGTCCTTCCGATCCGGAGCCCGCGTCCCCCTGACGCGGACGGATCACCACCTTGCCGGGTCCGGCCGGGGACGGCGATTACCTCCCGGGTAGGCGCCCGGCCCCGCCGGCGCCGCCGGGCGTGCGCGCACCGGCAGGTCCGCCGTGGCCAGGGGCCCTGTCAGCGGGCGGGGCGGCGCGGGGCGGATGGTCGTGCCGTGTTGCCGCTCCTCGTTCTCAGGCGGCCAACGCGCGCCGCGGTGATCGCGTGCGGAGGTTTCCCGCGCCGGTGGTCAGGCCAGCCCGTGCTGCCTGCAGAACTGCTCGACCCCACCGGCCTCGTCCTCCGCCGTGCGCCGCCAGTGAGAATCCGCGGCGATCGCCTCCCGTACCGTGGGGTGCGGCGGGAACACGCTGGTCAGCCCGGTTATCCGGAAGACCCGCAGGATGCGTTCCGTGCCCAGTGCGAGGGTGAGCGAACCGCCGTCGCCGCGCAGGCGCTTGAGGCAGGCGACAAGGGCTCCGAGGCCCGTCGAGTCGAGAAAGTCCACACCGTTCATGTCGACGATGAGGTGCACGTGGCCCTTGGCCGCGAGGTCGAGGACACGCTCGCGGAGCGCCGGGGCGGTGTAGACGTCGACCTCGCCGGTGACCCGCAGGACCGCACGCTCTTCGCCGGCCTCGACGGCCTCCACTTCGAAATCCCGCATGTGTCCCTGCCCGCCCCTCCGATTGTCATTCTGTACAATGACAAAGAAATGTGTAGAGTTACACTAGCGTGGCGGTGTACAGCTCGTCAATGATTGGGTCTCGGTGTCATTCCGATCGATGACATGAGGGTGGAAGATGCGCGTCGAAGAGGCCATCGGGAGGCAGATCGCCCGGCTCAGGGCAGAGCGCGAACTCTCGCTCGCCGAGTTGGGCGAGGCCCTCGGCGGCTACCTGGACAAGCCGTGGAGCCGGCAGGCCGTCCACCAGGCCGAGCGTGGCCGGCGGTCCTTCACGGCCACTGAACTGACCGCTCTCGCCCTCGCGCTGGAGACCTCCGTCCCGGCGCTGTTCCGCGCGGAGGAGGACCGCATCGAGCTGCCCCGTACCTCGTTGTCCGCCGAGGAGTACCGGGGCGTCCTGCTGAGCACCGGGCGCGACGCGCCTCTCGACGGTGTCGAGGAGATGATCGTCGCCCTGCACGACATCGGCGAGGTCCTGTCGCGGCCCGCCCTGGCCCGTCTGGCGCGGATCGGGCGGGTGGCCGACCAGGTGGCCGGGCCCGCGTGAGCGGCCGGGGCCCCGGTCACGGGCCGTCGGCGGGCGGTGCGCCGGCCCTCTCCCGGCGAGGGACCACCGGCCTCGGCCGGTACGGGAATCGCTTTCCCGTCCTGTGGTACTTTCCATTCGTCCCGTAAGGGACCGGTTCGGGCCGGACCGCGGCCCGCGCGCCGGAAGCCCCCTCCTTCAGCCGGGGGAGCCGGGCCACAGGGCTCGTGAAGGTCGTCGAGAAGCGCGCCGGGTGCCGTCCCCGGCACCCGCCGGCAGTGACAGTCGCCTCCAGGACGGGGATGACGTGACCGCAGGGACGTTCCCCCGCGCGAGCAGGCACGCGATGAAGTCCCCGTGCCGGCACCGGTCGGCGGCGGCCTTGCTCCACGCCGGACGGAGGCCCGTACGGTGAGCGAGCGGCACGGCGCCGGCGCGCCGCCCGGTACCGCCCACGGCGCGCAGGGCAACGTCACGGCGTACGGCAACGGCGCGTCGGCGGGGCGGACGACGGCCGAGGCAGCCGGACGTCCCGCCGACGCGCGCACCCTGATCGCTCTCGCCACCGGCATCCTCGTGGCGCGAGGGCACGGCGGGCCGGCCGAGGCCGCCCGGCACCTCGAACGCCTCGCGGAGACGGCCCGCCTGCCGCTGCTGGAGCTGGCCGCCGACATCGTCCACGGCGCCGCCGCCGACACCGCGGCCGACCTGCTGCCCCACGCGGGCCGGGGCGAGCAGCCCCGTCCAAGCGAGACCTCCGGTGAGACCTCCGGTGAGACCTCCGGTGAGATCCCCGGCCCGCTCCCAGGTCCGCTCCCCACCCCGCTCCCGGGCCCCGTGGGCACCGCGCCGCCGACCCCCGTGCGGCGGCTGCGCACCGCCGAGGCGGGCGCGCTCGTGTCGGACGCGCAGTCGGCGGCGGAATCGATGCTCACCCACGCCCTCGCCCCGCTCGGCGCCGCCGCGGTCGCGGTTTGGGCCGCCTGCCCCGGCGGCGCACTGACCCTCGCCGGGCACGCGGGCTTCTCCGATCGCGAGGCCGGCCAGTGGCACTACGTGCCGCCCGGCGTGGGCACCCTCGCCCAGCAGGCGCTTGCCGAGAACAGGTTCCTGTGGCGGCCGGCGCCACCGCCCGACGTCCCCGGAATCGGCAGGGGAGACGGCACGGACGGCGCCCGCGCCGCCGTACCGGCCGCCACCGGCGGCCGTGTCATCGGCGCCATGGAGGTGTGCTGGCAGGATCCGCTGCCCCGGCCCGGCGGGCCGACACAACGCCAGCTGCGGGCCCTGGGAGAGCTGTGCGCCCACACGCTCGGCGCACCCGGACCCTCCGGCCCGGCCGAGAAGGAAACCGGGAGCCCCGGCGCAGCGGGGACCGAGCCGGCGACCGCCGGGACGAAGGCAGGGGCCGTCCGGCCCGACCCCGCGGAGAGCTTCGCCGACGCCCTGCGGGACCCAGCGATGGTGCTGCGCCCCCTGCAGGACCCCGAGGGGAACCTGACCGACTTCCGGATCACCTACGTCAACGACCATTTCGCCGACCCCGTCGGCCGCCCGCGCTCGGCCGTCCTGGGCGGAAGGCTGCTCGAAACGTACCCCCCGGCGGCCGGCGACCAGGGCCCGGGCGCGGGACACGGCGAACGCGGCGGACACGGAGGACACGCAGGACCGGGTGAGGGGCTGTTCGAGCACGCACGGCGTGTGCACGCCACCGGTGACCCCTTCCGCGCCGCCGACATGGTCCTGCCCGCCCCGCCGGGCAGGACCGGGCCGCCGCCCGTCGCCTCCGTGGGGATGGCCGGCCTCGGCGACAGCGTCCTCGTCACCTGGAGCGCCCAGGACGAGACGACCCGACTGTCCGCCCTGCTGCAGCACGCCCAGCGGCTCGGACGCATCGGAGGCTTCGAGGAGAACACCGGCACCGGCGAGGTCGTCTGGAACAGCCAGATGTACGCGCTGTTCGGCCTGCCGCCCACGGCCGCGCCCGTACCGCTGGAACGGCTGCACCACTACGTCCACCCCGACGACGTGGTCGCCGTCGGCCGCTTCGTCAGGGCGCTCCTGCACCACCGCCGCCCCGCGTCGCTCGGTCTCAGGCTCCAGCGCGCCGACGCGGTGATCCGGCACATCCGCATCGTCGCCGAGCCGGTCACCGACGCCACCGGCACGCTGATCGCGGTGCGCGGAGCCTGCCAGGACGTCTCCGAGCAGCACTGGACCGAGGTGGCCCTGGCCGCCACCCGCGACCAGCTCGCCGACAGCGAGGAGCGCGCCGCCGAACGCAACCGGCTCGCCCTCCAGCTCCAGCAGGCGATCATGCCGCCGGCCACCGCCCCCATCGACGCCTTCGGGCTGCGCATCGCCGTCCGCTACCGCCCCGCCGAGGAGGAACACCTCGTGGGCGGTGACTGGTACGACGCGGTGGCCCTGCCCGCGAAACGCGTGCTGCTCGTCGTCGGCGACATCGCGGGCCACGGCATCGACGCCGCCACCGGCATGGTGGTGCTGCGCAACGCCCTGCGCGGGCTGGCCGTGACCGGAGCGGGCCCCGCCGAACTGCTGGGCTGGCTCAACGCCGTCACCCACCACCTCACCGACAACGTGACCGCGACCGTCGTCTGCGGGATGTACGACCCGGTCTCCCGGGAACTGCGCTGGGCCAGGGCCGGGCACCCGCCGCCGGTGCTGTTCCGCGCGGGCTCCCCGACGACCCTGCCGCTGCCGCAGGGCATCCTGCTGGGGGCCGTGCCGTCCGCGCGGTACGAGGAGCACCGCATCGTCCTCGACCCGGGCGACAGGCTGCTCATGTACACCGACGGACTGGTCGAACGCCGAGGCGTCTTCGACGAGTCCTCGCTGCGGCAACTGCTGCAGGCCGCCGGCCCGCCCCTGCCGGATCTCGACGACCACCTGGACCGGCTGCTCGCGATGAGCCGGTCCGACACGGACGACGACACCTGCCTGATCGGCATCCAGGTTCCCTGATCGGCGCCCCTGCACCTGGCACCCTGCACCCGGCACCCTGCACCCGGCACCTGTGTCCGCCCCTGGTGCGCGCGCCTGGTGCGCCAGGCCCGGGGTCCGCGCGGCCCGGTCCGCGGACGGTGCCGGCGCCCGCGCAGGGCCCGCGCGGGTGGTGGGCCCCGGCGCGTCCGCCGCCGCGAGCGGATCCGCCGTCCGGCTCGGCCGAGCCGCCGGCGACGGGTCGGCGGATCGGCCGTGGAACGGGAGGACGCGGGGATCGTACGCGATGGACGTACGAGGACATCAGGAGGCCAGCGCGTCCGCGGCGGGCTCCGCCACCCGCGGGGCGGCAGCGGCGGGCCGGACCGGCGCCGCGGCCTGGGACCGCAGCTGCCGGTGCGCCGCCGCGACGTCCCTGGTGCCCGTGGAGACACACAGGGTGTAGGGGGGCGTCCATGCGCCGGCGTGCCTCGGCCGTGCCCTCCGTCGCGTTCAGGGCCGCGAGAGCCTCGTACCCCTCGAGGAGGTTCCGCAGTACCAAGGGGTTGTGAGCAGGTGGCGGTGGACTGGGTGTGAGTGTGTTCTGGCGTGTATGAGTGAGTCTGCGGGCGGTGGCGGGCGCGCTGACCGGGGGTGAACGGGGGGCGTGTCTTGTATGCGTGACCTTGGCCGGGTGGTGGTCGCTGGGTGGGGTGGCGCATC
>NZ_JAAAXQ010000444.1 GCF_009916105.1 Streptomyces sp. GC420
GACGAGGAGGTGCTGCGTCTGGTCGGCGACCATCTCGGTTCGCTCGCCTCCCGTGACCTGAGGGCGCGGTGTGCGGCCGGACCGTGGCACGGCAGTGGGCAGTGGGCCGAGCGCAAGCGTGTCCTGACCGTGGAGTCCTCGTCGCGCTGGGCCGGGTCGATCACGAAGGCGACCCATGATCAGTGGGCGCTGGCCCGGAGGGCTCAGCTCGCCCATATCCGGAGCCTCGAGGCCGGGATCGAGACGATCGGGCACCGGCTGTCCCGGCCCGTGGGCGACAAGGGCACCAGGAAGACTCTGGGTGGCTACGGCAGCAGGCGGGAGTGGCATGCCAAGTCCCGCCGCCTGCGGGGGCTCGAAGACCGGCTCCGCGCGGAGCGGGCCGAGCATGAGGCGGGTGTCGTGCGGGTGGTGCGCGGCGGCAGGCGGCTGCTGAACACCCGCCACCACCCGGAGCGGGCCCACCTCACCGCAGCCGAGTGGCGCACGCGGTGGGAGGCGGGGCGGCGGTTCCTGGCCGCGGACGGCGAGTCCGGCAAGCGGTTCGGCAACGAGACCCTCCGCGCCAGCCCCGACGACTGCACGGTCTCGATCAAGCTCCCGGCGCCGCTGGCGCACCTGGCGAACGCTGAGCACGGCAGGTACGTCCTCGCCGCGACGGTGTCGTTCGCGCACCGGGGCGGGCAGTGGGCCGACCATGTCACCGCGCACCGGGCCGTGGCCTACCGCATCCACGAGGACACCGCACGCGGCCGCTGGTACCTCACCGCCTCCTGGACCATCCCACCCGTCCAGACGCTCCCCCTGGCGGCGGCCCGCGCACGGGGCGTGGTCGGGGTGGACACCAACGCCGAACACCTCGCCGCCCGGCGCCTCGACACCCACGGCAACCGCACCGGAGAACCACTCCGGTTCGACCACGACCTCACCGGCACCGCCGCCCGCCGCGACGCCCAGGTCCGCCACGCCCTGACCCGCCTGCTGCACTTCGCCGCCCGCCACCACCTCGCCATCGCCGTCGAAGACCTCGACTTCACCGCCGAGACCACCCGCGAGAAACACGGACGCCGCAAACATTTCCGCAAGCTCGTCTCTGGCATGCCCGTCGCCGGGCTGCGCGCCCGGCTCGTCAGTATGGCCGCCGAACTCGGCGTCCCCGTCGTCGCCGTCGACCCCGCCTACACCAGCAAGTGGGGCGCCCAGCACCGGCAAGAGCCCCTCACCACCAGGACCCGCAGGACCACTCGCCACGACGCGTCCGCCGTGGCGATCGGAAGACGTGAGGGAACCCGCCCCCGCGTCCCCGGGCCACGGACACGATCCGACGGCGCCGGACGCGGAGCGAACGCGGGCAACCAGGACCGCCCAACACCGTTCGGGGCATCCGGCTGAGCACAGGTCCTGGCAACAGGACTCACTCCCACTCAGCCTTTGGGAACGGTAATGCATGTAGAAGCAGCACGAGCCGGCACACGAAGGACGGAGCGGCCGCCCGTTATGAACATCGATCTGACCGACACCACATCCAGCAGGATCAACGCGGCCCTGGTGCGGGCCCGCCAGGCCGCGGGCAGTCCCGCCGTCGGCATGGTGCTGACCCTGATCATCGCCACGGACGAGGCGAACCACTACGACGCGCTCAAGGCGGCGGGAGAGGCGTCCCACCAGCACCCGGCCCGGATCCTCGTGGTCGTCAAGCGCCGCGGCCGCTCCCCGCACGAGCGCCGGCGTTCCCGGCTGGACGCCGAGGTGCGGTTCGGTGGCGACGGCGGCAGCGGGGAGACCGTGCTGCTGCGGCTGCACGGGGAGCTGGCGGACCACGCGGAGTCGGTGGTGCTGCCGCTGCTGCTGCCCGACGCCCCGGTGGTGATCTGGTGGCCCGTCGACGCCCCCGACGTGCCGTCGAAGGACCCGCTGGGGGCGCTGGCCCAGCGCCGCATCACCGACGCGTACGCCGTGGAGGCGCCGCTGCGGGAGCTGGCGGCCCGCGCCGAGGGCTACGCGCCCGGCGACACCGATCTGGCGTGGACCCGGCTCACCCCGTGGCGTTCCATGCTGGCCGCCGCGCTCGACCAGGCGCCGCGCACGGACATCCTCTCCGCGGTGGTGGAGAGCGAGCCGGACAACCCCAGTGCCGAGTTGCTGTCCCGCTGGTTCTCGGCCCGTCTGCGGGTGCCGGTGGAGCGCGTGGTCACGGAGGGGCCGGTCGTGACGGCGGTACGGCTGCGCACCACGCACGGCGAGATCCACATCGACCGCCCCGCGGGCGCGGTTGCCACGCTGTCCATCCCCGGCCAGCCCACCCGCACGCTGGCGCTGAAGGTGCGCACCACGGCCGAGCTGATAGCGGAGGAGCTGCGGCGCCTGGATCCGGACGACGCGTACGCGGCTGCCCTGCGGGCCGAGGCGGTGGCGCCGGAGACCGCCGTCTAGTGCCGCGTCGGTCGGGGTTTGCCCGCTGAGGAGCGGCGTCCGGTGCCGGGGGCACCTCCCGCCGGAGGCGGGGGGAGCATCGCAAGGCGGCCGGAAGCCCTCGTAGTGGGCCTGCTCGGGCTTTCGGCCCACGCAGCGTGGGGGTACCTCCCGCGCCCGGAGGGGTGCGGGGGAGTGCCGTGCAGGGCGTCGCGACGGGGCGAACCTCGGCCGACGCGGCACTAGCGGGCCGCTGACGACGCCGGGCCCGCGTACGGAGGCGGCGACGCCGGACCGGCTGCCGCCGTGCCGCTCGGCCCGGACGACGGCGGCCCGCGCGTACGCGGCGGCGCTGCGGGCACGCCATCGGCTCGACGGGCCTGCGCCGTGTCCCTCGGGAGGAGACGGGAGGGCGGGCGCCGTCGGCGGCCACCTGGAGCGCCCCCGGCCGGACGGCCGCGGGCCGGCCCGCGCGCTCCGACAGCCAGGCCCCGGGCAGGGCGGCAACGCGGGCGACACGCCCGGCGGCGGCCGCCCGGGGCGGACTCCCCGCCGTGCGGCCGGGCGTGGACGCACGGCGGCACCGGTAAGGGAGTGCCGGTGGGCGGCGCCAGTAGGTGCGTGCAGGGGCGTCGCCGGACGCCGTCCCGGACTCCCTGTTCCCCTTCGGCGGGCCCTCCGCCACGATGCCTCTGCGAGTCCACGCGACCGACGCCGACAGGAGTCAGATGCCCGTCACCCCGGACCGAAGCGCACCCGACGCAGACACTCCCGGCACACCCGCTGCTCCCGGCGCCCCGAGCACCCCGCACACGCCGGAGCGCGTGGCCCGGCGCCCGCGGGCCGCCCTCGCCATGGGCGCGGACACCGCCGCCGCCCTTTTCGACGCCGAAGCCCTGGCCGCCCTGCGCGAGGTGTGCGAGCTCGCGCCGCTCCCCGTGCTCGACGACCTGGCGGGTGAGCAGGCCCGCGCCGTCCTGCGGGACACCGAGGTGCTGGTCACCGGATGGGGCTGCCCGCCGCTGGACGCGGCCGCGCTCGGCGCCGCGCCCCGGCTGCGGGCCGTCGTCCACGCCGCCGGATCGGTGCGCGGGCACATCACGCCCGAGTGCTGGGACCGGGGCATCGAGGTCTCCTCGGCCGCGGCGGCCAACGCGCTGCCGGTCGCGGAGTACACCGTCGCCATGATCCTCCTCACCGGCAAGAACGTCCTGGAGCGCGCCCGGTCCTACCGCGCCGCCCGGTGCGCCGAGGACTGGCTGAACACCCCCCGCACCGTCGGCAACTTCGGCCGTACGGTGGGCATCCTGTCCGCCTCGATGATCGGCCGGCGCGTGATCGAGCTGCTGCGGCCCTACGACCTGCGGGTGCTGCTGCACGATCCGTACGTGAGCGCCGAGGAGGCGGCGGCCCTCGGAGTGCGGGCCGTCGGCCTCGCCGAACTCTTCGCAGCGAGCGACGTGGTGAGCGTCCACACTCCACTGCTGCCCGCCACCCGGGGACTGGTCGGCGCCGGACTCCTCGCGGCCATGCGGCAGGACGCCGTGCTCGTCAACACCGCGCGCGGCGCCGTCGTCGACCAGGACGCGCTCACCCGGGCGGTCCTCGACGGCCGCATCCGGGCCGTACTGGACGTGACGGAGCCCGAGGTGCTGCCGCCCGGCCATCCGCTCTGGGACTGCGAGAACGCTCTGATCACCCCTCACCTCGCCGGTTCCCAGGGCAATGAGTGGGGAAGGCTCGCCGGGCTCGCCGTCTCCGAGGTCGCCCGGTGGGCGGCGGGCGAGGGTTTCGCACATCCGGTACGACGCGAAAGGCTGGCCTTCCTCGCATGACGTCATCGCCCGGGCCCCCGGGCCCGCCGCGGCTTTCCTCCGACGGCCCGCTGCGGCTTCCCCCCGACGACCGGGACCTGAGCCCGTACACCGGGTACACCCGCGCGCACTGGGAGGCGGCCGCCGACGGTCTGCTGCGCGGCGCGTGGGCTTGGGCCTCGCCCCGAGGCGCCCTGCTCGACCTGCCGGGCCGCCCCTCGGTGTCCGGTGTCCGCTCGGACGGTCTCGAGGGGTACGCGCGCACCTTCCTCGCCGCCGCGTTCCGCGTCGCGGGTGCGGGCGGCGAGGACCCGCACGGCTGGCTCGGCCGGTACGCGGACGGGCTCGCGGCCGGCACCCGTACGCCGGGCCGCGACGACGCCGAGTCCTGGCCGCCGATCCTCGACCACGACGTGCGGGGCCAGCCGATGGTGGAGTCCGCGTCCGTGGCGCTCGGGCTGCGGCTGACGAGGCCGTGGCTGTGGGACCGGCTGGAGCCGGCCGTGCGGGACCGGGCCGAGGAGTGGCTGCGGGGTGCGCTGCGGCACGTCCCGGCCCCCAACAACTGGTATCTGTTCCCGTACACGGTGGCCGGGTTCCTGGAGTCGGTGGGCCGCGGCGACGCCGCGACGGCCCGCGTCCGGGAGCGGGCCCTGGAGCTGCTGGAGAGCTGGTACCGGGGGCAGGGCTGGTACGCCGACGGGGACAGCCGCTCCTTCGACCACTACAACGGCTGGGCGCTGCACCTGTATCCGGTGCTCGACACGCATCTGGCGGGCGACGCCGCGGACCCCGGCCCGTACGGGGACCGGCTGCGCGCGTATCTGGAGGGCTACGGGCTGTTCTTCGGCGCGGACGGCGCGCCGCTGTACTTCGGCCGTTCGCTGACGTACCGCTTCGCCGCCGCCTCGTCGGTGGCGCTGGGCGCGCTCACCGGGCACACCCCGCTCACCCCGGGTGCCTCGCGGCGGCTGGTCAGCGGCGCGCTGCGGTACTTCCTGGACCGGGGCGCGGTCGGCGGTGACGGGCTGCTGGGCCCGGGCTGGCACGGCCCGTACGCGCCGGTGCTCCAGCCCTCTTCGGGGCCCGCCTCCCCCTACTGGGCGTCGAAGGCGTTCGTGTGCCTGCTCGCGCCCGCCGGGCACCCGCTGTGGACCGCTCCGGAGGAACCCGCGCCGAGCGAGGGGCCCGACCGGGTGCTGTCCCTGCCGGCGCCGGGCCTGCTGGTGCACAGCACCCGCGCGGACGGCATCGTGCGGCTGCACAACCACGGCAGCGACCATGTCCGGCCGTACGAGGGCGAGTCGACGGCGGCCGACGACCAGCACTACGCGCGGCTGGCCTATTCGACCCGTACGGGGCCGACCTCGGCGGGCAACCCGGCCGACAACCATTTCTGCGTGGTGCTGGGCGGGGTGCGCAGCAC
>NZ_JAAAXQ010000445.1 GCF_009916105.1 Streptomyces sp. GC420
GGGTCGCGGGGGTCGGTTCCGGCCGGTGCGGGCCACTCGGGAGTTCCGGGCTCCGGTTCCGGCGGCCCTGGCGCGCAGGCGGCACGCGGCCCCGACGCTCCTGGTCGTTGCGGTGCCCCGGCCGGGTCGGGCCGACCCGCGGAGGCAGCCGGTGCCGCGGCGGAGGGCGGCGACGGCGGGGCCCGTCGCTTCGACCGGCCGGGCGGTGGCGTGTCCTCAGCGGGAACCCGCCCCCACCCGGACGGCGGGGCGCCGGAGCCCGCCGCTGCGGCGCCCGGGGGAGTGCCGCGTACCGGCGGGGTCGTACGGCCGGGCAGCCGGGCCGCTGACGTGGACGCAGGGGGGCTCGGGGCCGGTGGCCGGCACTCCGGCCCGTACGACCCCGCCGGGGCCGTGACGGCACCCGGCGAACGGCCCGGGAGCGCGGGTCCGGCCGAACCGGCCGAACCGGCCGAACCGGCCGAACCGGCCGAGGCGCCGAGGACTCCGGGAGAGCCCGGTGCCGGGAACGCGCACGCGGTGCCGGAGACCCGTGGCCACGGCCGCGGCGCAGGTGAGCCCCGCCCCGGGTCCTCCGCCGTCGACGCGGCGCAGGGCCCGGCCCGGGGCGGGGTCTCCGCCCCGGCCGCGGAGCCGGAGGAGGCCGTCGAGCTGGACCTGGGCGAGCGGATGCCGCGGCGTCCGGCGCCCGGCGGCGGCGCGGCGGCCTTCCGCCGTGCGGCCGGCCGCGCGCCCGCGCTCGGCGCGGCGGACGCCGGGGACCCGCTGGAGCGGGTCCTGCGGCTGGTGCACGACACGCTGCCCCAGCCTGCCGCGCGGCTGCTGAGGCTGCTTGCGCTGGCCCCCGCCGGGCTCGTCGACGCGCACACCGCGTCCGCGCTGGCCGGCTGCTCGGTGGCCGCCGCGCAGAACGCGCTGGAGGACTTCGTCGCGCAGGGTCTGCTCACGCCGCTGGCGACCGCTCCCGGGACTCCTCCTGCGCAGTACCTCGTGCCCGGCTGCCTCGCGCCCCTGCTGCGCGAGCTGATGACGGCCAGGGAGCGGGCCGGGGAGATCGAGCTGGCGCGGGCCCGGATGCTCGAGCGCACCGTGCGGCTGCTCCAGTCGTGCCGTGCCGTGACCGAGCCCGAGGGCTCGCAGGCCAGGCGAGGTCTCTCCGGACTGCCCAAGGCCCTGCGCTTCGCCTCCCCGGGAGCCGCGGCGGACTGGCTGCTGGACCGCCGGCCCGCGCTGCTGGCGGCCGCGGAGGCGGCGGTGGAGGACGGCAGCCTGGACACCCTCGCGAGGCGCCTGGTGGCCGCTCTGGTGCGCGCCCTGGCGGCGCACCGGGGCACCGAGGCCGCCGCTCCCGAGCTGTACGGACTCCATCAGCTGGTGCTGGACGTCGCCGAGCGCCGCGACCTGCACCGGGAGAAGGCCGCGGCCCTGCTGAACCTCGCCGACCTGGACGCCAGGACCGGCCGTACCGAGGACGCCCTGGCCCGCTACCGGGCCGCGCTGGACGCGGGACGCGCCGCGGGCGACCCGTACGCCATCGGCCGCGCGATGGAATCCGTAGGCGGCGCGTACCAGGAGCTCGGCGACTGGCAGCGGGCCGCCGACTGGTACGGCCGGGCGCTGTCCCACCGCCTCGCCCGCGGCGAGCACGCCGACGAGGCGCGGCTCTACGGACGGCTGGGCACCGCGCACACCTACGCGGGCCGCTGGGGCGAGGCGCTGCGCGACTGGCGCGCGGCGGCCGCCGGGTACCGCCGCCTCGGCGATCCGCAGGGCCACGCAAGGGCGTTGAGCGAGGCGGCCAGGGTGCAGGAGTACGCCGGCCGCCCCGAGGAGTCGATGCGCACCTGCCGCGAGGCGATGGCGTACGCGCGCGAGGCGGGCGACACCAGGCTGCAGGCCGCGCTGCAGCTGCGGCTCGCGGACACCCTGGACCGGCTCGGCGACCCGGCGGCCGCCCGGTTGCACCGCAGCGCCGCGCAGACCCTCCTCGGTTCCGGCCTTCAGGCATCTCCCTGAAGGGTCACCGCGGCACCGTGCCTGCGAAATCCGTAGTCACTCGGCCGAAGATTGCCTCATTGGAAGGCTAGACAGCTAGAAATCCTTCATTAGACTGGCTGTGCCGCGTGTCAGAGCGGTCATTCCCGGGTATGCGGTGCATATCCGGCCTGAGAGGCATTGCCCCGAGTAGTCACCCGAGCCCCAGCGCCCCTGGGTCCCCTGAGTCAAGGACCGTGATCGATCGTGTTGGTCGGTATCCCCCGCGAGGTCAAGAACAACGAGTTCCGCGTGGCCATCACGCCCGCCGGAGTGCACGAGCTCGTCCGCAACGGCCACCAGGTCTCCGTCGAGCGGGGCGCCGGCCTCGGCTCCTCCATCTCGGACGAGGAGTACGTCGCCGCGGGCGCCCGGATCCTTCCCACCGCCGACGAGGTCTGGGCCACCGCAGACCTGCTGCTGAAGGTCAAGGAGCCGATCGCCGAGGAGTACCACCGCCTCCGCAAGGACCAGACCCTCTTCACGTACCTCCACCTCGCCGCCTCCCGCGAGTGCACCGACGCGCTGCTGGAGTCGGGCACCACCGCGATCGCCTACGAGACGGTGGAGCTCCCCGGCCGCGGGCTGCCGCTCCTGGCCCCCATGTCCGAGGTCGCGGGCCGCATCGCCCCCCAGGTCGGCGCGTACCACCTGATGCGCTCGGCCGGCGGCCGCGGTGTGCTGCCCGGCGGTGTGCCCGGCGTGGCGCCCGCCAGGGCCGTGGTCATCGGCGGCGGAGTCTCCGGCTGGAACGCCGCGCAGATCGCCATCGGCATGGGCTTCCACGTGACCCTGCTCGACAAGGACATCAACAAGCTGCGCGAGGCCGACAGGATCTTCGGCGCGAAGATCCAGACCATCGTCTCCAACGCCTTCGAGTTGGAGAAGGCGGTCCTCGACGCCGACCTCGTCGTCGGTGCGGTCCTCATCCCGGGCGCCAAGGCGCCGAAGCTGGTCACCAACGAGCTGGTGTCCCGGATGAAGCCGGGAAGTGTCCTTGTCGACATCGCGATCGACCAGGGCGGCTGCTTCGAGGACTCGCGCCCCACCACGCACGCCGAACCGACCTTCCAGGTCCACGACTCGGTCTTCTACTGCGTGGCCAACATGCCCGGCGCGGTGCCCAACACGTCCACCTACGCGCTGACCAACGCCACGCTGCCGTACATCGTGGAGCTCGCCAACCGCGGCTGGCGCGAGGCGCTGCGCCGTGACGCGGCCCTGGCCAAGGGGCTCAACGTCCATGAGGGCGCGGTCGTTTACGGTCCGGTGGCCGAGGCCCACGGAATGGAGAGCGCCGACCTGAGCACGCTGCTCGGCTGAGTCGTCCCGCGTGTCGACGAGGTCGACGTGTCGCCAACTCGACGTCAACGGGAGCTGTCAACCGTACGGATCCGGCCGGACCTTGCCCGTCAAGGTCCGGCCGGACGCGCGTGCGAGCGCTGTGCGCCGGCGGTTCAACTCGCCTTGAACATAAGACTTTATCCGTTTCGCGCCCCCGCAAAACTTCGCGGATGCGGTCCTTACGCCCTTGACAGAGGGGTGTTCGGTTGCCGACACATCGTGCTGTCTCCGGTGGATTGTGTTGCTGTGGACCGCCGACACGCCATAGAGTCGCCAACCGTCGGCATGCTGCCACGCTGACGTATCTAGAAGTTTCCTGGTCACCAAGGAGGTAAGACGACTTGTGAATGAGTCGACATTTTCTCCCGGGGGTGGTCAACCAGGAACGCGCTCCCTACGCCCGGAGGGCGTGGGGGTGCCCCCAGCGCGGACTCAGCATCCCGCAGGGTTCGAGGCTGTCGGCTCCATCGCGGTCCAGACCTTCGCAGCCCGGCATCAGAGCACGACGACAGCCCACCAGAGCATGGACGGCCTACACGTGAACGCCATGGCCGGCGACGGAAGTGGCCGGGAAACGACCCACAGCCACTTCGCCGACTACGACGAGGTGCCCGAGGGGCATTTCTACGACCCCGACGCCGAATACGAGCCCGATCCCGAATACGCGGCCACCCTCGCGCCCGACGCGGCGCGCCAGCGCCGCGAGCGCATCGGCCCGACCGGACGGCCCCTGCCGTACTTCCCGATCCCGGGCCCGCTGACCGACCACGGCCCCGCGAAGATCATCGCGATGTGCAACCAGAAGGGCGGCGTCGGCAAGACGACGTCCACCATCAACCTGGGTGCCGCGCTCGCCGAGTACGGACGGCGCGTCCTGCTCGTCGACTTCGACCCGCAGGGTGCCCTCTCGGTCGGCCTCGGCGTGAACCCGATGGAGCTCGACCTCACCGTCTACAACCTGCTCATGGAGCGGGGCATGTCCGCGGACGAGGTGCTGCTCAAGACCGCCGTGCCCAACATGGACCTGCTGCCGAGCAACATCGACCTCTCGGCCGCCGAGGTCCAGTTGGTCAGCGAGGTCGCCCGCGAGTCCACGCTGCAGCGTGCCCTCAAGCCCCTGCTGCCCGACTACGACTACATCGTGATCGACTGTCAGCCCTCGCTCGGCCTGCTCACGGTCAACGCGCTGACGGCCGCGCACAAGGTCATCGTGCCGCTCGAGTGCGAGTTCTTCGCGCTGCGCGGCGTCGCCCTGCTGACGGAGACCATCGAGAAGGTCCAGGAGCGCCTCAACCCGGAGCTCGAGCTCGACGGCATCCTCGCCACGATGTACGACTCGCGGACCGTGCACAGCCGCGAGGTGCTCGCGCGCGTCGTCGAGGCCTTCGACGACCACGTCTACCACACGGTGATCGGCCGGACCGTGCGCTTCCCCGAGACCACGGTCGCCGGTGAGCCCATCACCACGTACGCCTCCAACTCCGTCGGTGCCGCCGCCTACCGCCAGCTCGCCAGGGAGGTGCTCGCCCGGTGTCACGCCGAGTGAGTCTGCCCGGAGCCGACGAACTGTTCCGTACGACAGGGGGCATGGCACTCCAGGCGTCCACCCCGCGCCGGCAGCAGGCCAACGGCGAGGCCCGCGTCCCCGCACCGGGCGGCGAGCCGGACCCGGCGGAGCCCGCGGATTCCGCGGCGGCCGCCGGGGCGGCGGGGACGGAGGCGGCACCGGCGGAACACGCGCCCGCCGACGCCGACCCGGCCGAGCCCCGCAGCCGCGCGGCCGCCGCGGAGGCAGAGGCCGCGGGCCGGGGCGGCGCCACCGCCGCCGTGCAGGCGGCCGCGCAGGCCGGCGGGCAGACCCGGCGGCGGGGCAGGGCCGCGAAGCGGCCCAGCGGGCGGGAACGGCACGACGAGAAGATCACGGTCTATGTCTCCGCGGAGGAGCTCATGGACCTCGAGCACGCGCGGCTGGTGCTGCGCGGCGAGCACGGGCTCGCGGTCGACCGGGGCCGCATCGTCCGCGAGGCGGTCGCGGTCGTCCTCGCCGACCTCGAGGCGCGCGGCGACGCCAGCATCCTCGTACGGCGGCTGCGCGGCCGCTGAGCGGCACGGTCCGGGCCCTTCCCGGTTCCTCCCCGGCCGCGTTCCGCGACCGGCGTGCGCGAGAGCGCGTGCAAGACCCCGCGGGTCGGTCCGCCGGGGCGGCAGCGGTGTCTGTGCGGCGGTCCCCGTACCCTCGGGCGAGGGGCGGTAGCCTGCCCGTCCCCCCGCCC
>NZ_JAAAXQ010000446.1 GCF_009916105.1 Streptomyces sp. GC420
TGGACGCCGACGGCCAGGAACTCGACGTCCGCGACACCGCCTCCGTCAAGGCGTTCGTGCGGGGCGCCGTCGACGCCTTCGGCACCGTCGACGTGCTCGTCAACAACGCCGGGCGCTCCGGCGGCGGTCCGGTCGCCGCCCGCCTGCCGCAGCAGAAAGGCCAGCCGGGCCCGGGGCGAACGGGGCGGGTTACGGCGCGACCCCCGGCATGGTGCCGCTCGAACCGGCGCAGGCGCTGGCCTCCCTGCTGCGCGACCTCGGGACCGACCCCCGGCAGATACCGCAACACCCGGACGAGGCAGCCGCGTTGCTGCGCTCCGCACTCGCGCCGACCCGTACCCTCCTCGTCCTCGACGACGCGGCGAGCGCCGCGCAGGTGCGCCCGCTGCTGCCCGCGGGCCCCGGGTGCGCGGTGGTGGTGACGAGCCGGACACCGCTGGCCGCGCTCGACGGAGCCGCCCGGTTCCCGCTGGACCGGCTGTCGCGGGAGGAGAGCGTGGCCCTGCTCGCCGCCGTCTGCGGACAGGGCAGGGTCACCGCGGACAGCGACGCCGCGACCCGGCTGGTCGGCCTGTGCGGGCAGTTGCCGCTGGCCCTGCGCATCGTCGCGGCACGGCTCGCGGCCCGGCGCGCGCTGACCACCGAGGCGCTCGCCGACCTGCTGACGGCGGAGGCGGGCCGTCTGGACCACCTCGAGTACGACGACCTGAGCGTGCGGCGCTCGCTCGCGGTCGCCCACGAGGCGCTGCTGGCCTCGGACCGGGACGCCGACCGGGACGCCGCGCTGGCCCTGCGCCGCACGGGCGCGCTCGACCTGCCCGAGTACGAGGCGCCGGTCATCGCCCGGCTGATGGACACCGACGAGCGCCGGGCCGCCGCCGCCCTCGACCGGCTCGCCGAGGTCGCGCTGCTCGAGGAGATCGCGTACGGCCGCTACGCGCCGCACGATCTCGTACGCGACTTCGCCCGCGAACTCGCGGGCCGGGAACCGGAACCGGAGCGGACACAGGCCGTCGAGCGCGCGCTGTGCTGGTACGCGGCCGCCGCGCGGGAGACGGTGCTGGCGCTGCTGCCGCCGGGCCGCGAGCGGGAGAACCGGCTGCCGCCGGCCGTGGCCGAGGCCACGCCCTTCGCCTCCATCGAGGAGGCCTTCGCCTGGGGCGACCGCGAACTGCCCAACGCCGTGGCTCTCGTCGAGCGGTACGCCCGCACCTGCCGCCCCGCGCTCCTGATCGTGCGGGCGCTCTTCCCGTACCTCCACAGGCGCGGGCGGCTGCGCGAGTTCCAGACCCTCAACGAACTGGCCCTCGACGCGGCACGGTCGCGCGGCGACCTGGAGGCGGAGGCGCACGCACTGTCCGACCTGGCGGCGCTGCACTTCATGTGCGGCCGCATCGAGCAGTCGCTCGCCCTCAACGACGAGGCGATCGCCCTGTGGCGGCGCCTCGGCCGCACCAGCCGCACCCAGCGCGGTCTCGGCAACCGGGGCATGCTCCTGGAGCGGCTCGGGCGCACCGAGGAGGCGGTCGCGGTCCTCCGGGAGAGCCTGGAGCTGGCCGAGCAGCAGCAGGATCTCTATGGAATAGCCATCATTTTCGGCCATCTTGGCAACCTGTACGAGCACACGGACGCCCGTCTCGCCATCGAGTACCACACCCGCAGCCTGGAGGCCGGGGACGGTATCGACGACTTCCGCCTGATCCGGGAGACCGCCCACTGCAACCTGGGCTACGCCCATCTGCGCCTGGGCGAACCCGCCCTGGCACTGCCGCACTTCGAGGAATCCCTGCGCGTGCTGGCCCAGGGCGACAACGACTGGCACAGCCAGTCGCAGTCCCGGCTGGGCCTGATCCGCACGCTGCACGCCCTCGGCCGGCCGGCCGAGGCCCGGCGCGAGTGCGAGTCGCTGCTCCACCGGGCCGGTTCCCGCGGCGACAACTACACCTCCGGGCTGACCCGTCACCTGTACGGGCAGCTGCTGACCGGGGAGGAGGCGGCCGCCCAGTGGCGGGCCGCGCTGAGGGACCTCGACGGGACCGACACCCCGGTACGGGACGAGCTCGAACGGCTGCTCGCCACTGCCGCGGCCGCCCCGCGGCAGTCCTCTGTCACTTCGCGTCGGCGTAGCACTCCACCACCGCCGTCGTGAACGGGAAGCGCACCGGGGTGTCGCCGAAGGCGATACGTCCGGCCTGGTCGCCCGCCCTGCGGACGGCCTCGGCGACGGACTCGGCCTGGTCCCGCGGGCAGTGGACGATCACCTCGTCGTGCTGGAAGAAGACCAGTTCCGCCCGCGTCTCCCGCAACTCCCTCCGCAGGGCGGCCAGCATCAGCAGGGCCCAGTCGGCGGCGCTTCCCTGGACCACGAAATTGCGGGTGAAGCGGCCACGGGCCCGTGTGGTCCCGGAGGTGTGACCGGGGGTGAACCCGTCCCGCCCGCCGGGGCCCCCGGTCTCCTCCTGCGGGATTCCGGCCTCGTCCTGCTCGCCCGCCCCCGCCGCGGGCGGGCAGGTGCGGCCCAGCCAGGTGCGCACCAGGCGCCCCTCCTCACCGGCCCGCGCCGCCTCGTCCACGTAGGCCACGGCGCGGGGGAAGCGCCGGCGCAGGGCGGCGAGGTTCTTCAGGCCGTCGCCGGAGGTCTGCCCGTAGACCGCGCCCAGCACGGCGAGCTTCGCCATGTCCCGGTCGCCGGAGAAGGCCCGGTCGGAGACCGCCTTGTAGAGGTCCCCGGCCTGCCCCGCCACCTCCATCAGCCCCGGGTCGCGGGAGATCGCGGCCAGTACCCGTGGCTCCAGCTGGTCGGCGTCCGCCACGACGAGCCGCCAGCCCGGGTCGGCGACGACCGCCCGCCGGATCACCTTCGGGATCTGCAGGGCGCCACCGCCGTTGGTCACCCAGCGCCCGGAGACCGTCCCGCCCGGAAGGTACTCCGGCCTGAACCTCCCGTCCCGCACCCAGTCCTGGAGCCAGCTCCAGCCGTGGGCGGTGTAGATGCGGTACAGCTTCTTGTAGGCGATCAGCGGTTCCACCGCCGGATGGCCGAGGGTACGGAGCTCCCAGCGCCGGGTGGACGTGATCCTGATCCCGGCCTCCGCGAACGCCTTGACCACGTCGGCGGGCAGGTCGGGCCTGACCCGTCTGCCGAAGGCCGCCGACACCTCGTCCGCGAGTTCCGCCAGCCGCCTGGGCTCGCCCCGGCCCGCGTACCGCTCGCCCAGCAGTTCGTGGAGCAGCTCCCTGTGCACGTCCGCCCGCCAGGGCAGTCCGGCGCGGTTCATCTCGGCGGCGACCAGCATGCCCGCGGACTCGCCGGCCGTGAGCAGCCGCATCCGGTCGGGCCACTGGGCCCGGAGGTGTCTGCGCAGCTGCTCGCCGTAGACGTCGAGCAGGCCCAGGAAGGGCACCCCGGCGCCGGGCCGCGGTTCGAAGAGCGAGGACTGCGAGCCCGGTTCCGCGGCCCGCGGTGGCGGGTCGGGCGGCACGGGAGCGTTCCGCAGCCGCGCCCACGCCGCGGCCGCCGACCTCGGCTCGCCGTGTCTGCCCTCGCTCCCCAGCAGCAGGGTCTCCGCGGCCTCGATGTCGTAGCACCGTTCTACGCGCACACCGGCGTCCAGGAGCCGCGGATAGATGTCGGCGGTGGAGCGCCACACCCACCTGACGACCTCGGGCCGCGAGGCGACCGCCGCGGCGAGGTCTGGCTCCCGCAGCACGTCCCCGGCCGGCCGGCCCTCCTGGTCCAGGGGTGCGAGCAGGGCGCCGTTCCCCTCATCAGCGGCCACCGCCCACCGATCGCTCATGCATTCGAGTGTGGCATCCGGTACTGACAACACCCCGGCGGCGGGCCGCCACGTCCCCCGGGAGTGGTAATTCCGGGAACTCCCGGACTCCCGGACCCGGCCCGGAACTCCCGGACCCGGCCCGGAACTCCCGGACCCGGCCCGGAACTCCGGGAATCCCGGGAACGGTGTTCACCCCTGGGAGTGATCGATCCGGGGCGGTCAGGCGGCGGTGGCGCCCCACTCGTGGGCGAGCGCCGCCGCCTCGCCGCGCGAGCCGACGCCCAGCTTGTCCAGGATGTTCGCGACATGGAACTTCACCGTGGACTCGCTGATGTGCAGCTCCTGCGCGATGTCCCGGTTGCGCCGTCCCCGTGCCAGGTGCCCCAGCACCTCCAGTTCCCGCGCCCCCAGCACGGTCAGCGGATCGCCGCGCGGTGCCTGCGGAACCGCAGCCGTGACCGTCGTTCCCCACCCCGGCACCGCGTCCAGGTCCAGGCGCCCGCCCAGCACGCCCAGCCGCTCGCCGACGCGTCGCGCGTCGAGCGCCCCGCGCGACAGCGTCCCCGGGCCGTCGTCGCGCACGGTCGCCCGCAGCTCGCTCTCCCCGACCCTCCAGCCGACGTGCACCCGCCCGGCCGGCGCCCGGCCGCCGGGGCCCTCGCCCTGGTCGTCGAGCACGGCGTGCACCACGGCCCGGACCACCGCCCGCGCCGTGCCGGCGACATCGGCGGGCAGCAGCCGGTCCGCCCCCTCCTCCGTGCCGGGCGGACCCAGGTCCAGCCGTACCCCGCGCCCGCGCAGCAGCGGCCGCAGCTCCCCGGCGAGCCGGGCGAAGCCGTCGCCCGCCCGCTCCTCGGTCAGCGCCCGGTCGCGCTCCGCCTGGGCGCGCAGCTCCACCAGTGCGGACACCGCGAGGTCGACGGCCCGGCCGCGGGCCGTGGCGTCGTCCAGATCCCGGCTGCGCAGCACCCCCAGCAGCGCGGACAGCGTCGCCCCGTGCGCGTCGACGAGTTCGGCGATGGCCGTGGCACGCGCCCCGGCGGCGGCCCTCGACTGGGCGAGCTGTCCCGGCACCGCCTCCTGGGACATCCGGTCCCGGTGCGCCGTCACCAGGTCCCACAGCGCCTGGACCGACGTGAGGTGCGGGCCGGGGACGGGTGCGTCATCCGTCCGTACGAGCACGAGCAGGGCGCCCCGCTCGGTCGCGTCGCTGGCCACCGCGAGTACGGGAACCTCGTTCCCCGCCACCGTGGCCGGGCCCTGCCACGGCCGTCCCGGCCTGGCCGCACCGGTCAGCGCGGCCAGTTCGCCCGAGGTGATGCCGCGGAGCCCATGGGCCTTGAACGGCGAGTGCGGGCAGCTGCCGGACAGCTCGGCCGCCGCGCGGTGCGGGACGGTTTCGGCGAGGGTGGCGGAGAGGCGCGGAAGGATCTCGCCCAGCGGCGCCCGGACGACTTCGACTGCGGCCGTGAGGTCCATGCCGAAAGCGTAGGCGGACGGCCCCCGCCCGCGGCCCGCCTTTCGGACAGGGCCGACTGGCCGAAAGGCGGGCCGGACCGGAGCCCGGTCCGGCCGAGGCTGGAGGCGTCCGGTGGGATCCGGGCCCCGCCGGGGGCCGGCCGCCGGCACCTACGACCCCGAACGCCACGGCGTTCCGACACCCGGGAGTGGTGACATGAAGGCGATCGTCTTCGAGGAGTACGGCGACCCCGAGGTACTGCACCTGACGGACGTCGAGGAGCCGCACGCGGGCCCCGGCCAGGTCCGGCTGCGCATCGTGGCGGCCGCCGTGAACCCGCTCGACCACAAGATCCGGCGCGGCCTGCTGCCCCACATCTGTCTCCTATACACAT
>NZ_JAAAXQ010000447.1 GCF_009916105.1 Streptomyces sp. GC420
GTGGTTGTCTACCGGAGCGCCTGGGCGGGGGCCGGCGGGGGCCATTCGTCGCCCCAGGCGGTGTCGCGGGCGGCCCGGTAGAGCGGGCCGTGGCGCTTGGTGACCGTCTCGCGGGCCAGGCCGGGCGGGGTGCCGCAGAGGTCGAGCAGCACCTGCCCCTTGCGGATCTGCGGCTTGCGCACCACCCGCGCCGCGGCCGGGGAGGCGTCGAACCGGACGCCCACGACATAGCTGAACTTCTCGTCCTCGTACGCCAGTGAGCCGCCCTTGATCTGCCGGTGCAGCGAGGAACGGCTGACCCGGGCCGCGAAGTGGCACCAGTCGGTGCCGGGTTGGATGGGGCAGCGGTCGCTGTGCGGGCACGGCGCCGCGATACGCAGGCCCGCGGCGACCAGCTCGTCCCTCGCCTCGATGACGCGGAGGTAGCCCTCGGGGGTGCCCGGCTCGACGAGGACGACGGCCCGCGCGGCGCGTGCGGCCTCGGCGATCAGGGCGCGGCGGGCCTGGGCGGTGAGCTCATTGAGCACGTACGACACGGTGATCAGGTCCGTGTCGGGGAGACGCAGCGAGGTGCCGATGACCAGCCGCCGCCAGTCCGCCTCCCGCAGGGCCCGCGCGGGGGCGTGTGCGGCGAGTTCCCGTCCGAGGTCGAGGGCCGGCTCCGCCCAGTCCAGGACCGTCGTGCGCGCCGCCGAGTCCCAGGCGTCGGCGACCGCCCAGCTCGCGGCGCCCGTGCCGCCGCCGAGGTCCGCATGGGTGGCCGGGACCCAGTCCGGGGCCGCCGCTCGCAGGGCGGCCAGCGCGGCCCGTACCGCCTCGAAGGTCGCGGGCATCCGGTACGCGGCGTACGCGGCGACGTCGGAGCGGTCGCGCAGCACCGGCGCGCCGGTGGGGACGCGGTCGCCCCGGTAGTTGGCGATCAGCCGTTCGACGGCCTGGGCCGCCTGCTTCTGCGGCAGCCCTTCGAGGAGTCCCGCGAGGGCGGCGCGCAGTGCTTCGGCGGTGGGGGCGGTGGCGTTCACCGGGCGATTTTACGCGCGGCCGGCCCGCCACCGCCCCGGGCGGCACAGCAGGACGAAGCAGCACACGGACAGCACCGAGGAGGCGAGCTGCACCACGGCCATCGGCACCGCCGTGTCCTCGCCCGCGACGCCGACGAGCGGTGAGGCGACGGCGCCGATGAGGTACGAGGTGGTGCCCAGCAGCGCGGAGGCGGAGCCGGCAGCGTGCGGCGTGCGCATCAGCGCCTGCGAGTTGGCGTTCGGCATGGTGAGGGCCATCGAGGACATCAGCACGAACAGCCCCACGGACACGGGCAGCAGCCCGACCTCGCCGAAGACGCCGGTGGCCATGAGCAGCAGGGCGGTGGAGGCGAGGGTGATCAGGGACAGCCCGACGGCGAGGACCTTGTCCAGGCTGACCCGGCCCACCAGCAGCCTGCCGTTGATCTGGCTGACGGCGATCAGCCCGACGGAGTTGATGCCGAAGAGGAGGCTGAACATCTGCGGGGAGGCGCCGTAGATCTCCTGGACCACGAAGGGCGAGGCGCTCACGTAGGCGAACAGCGCGGCGAACGCCAGGCCGCCCGTCAGCGTGTAGCCGAGGAACACGCGGTCGGCGAAGAGGCCGCGCATGGTGCGCAGCGCCTCACCCACTCCCCCGCGGTGCCGCTTGGCGGGCGGCAGCGTCTCGTGCAGCCACTTCATCGCGACCAGGGCGAGGACGAGGCCCACGACGGTCAGGACGACGAAGACTCCCCGCCAGTCCGTCACGCGCAGCACCTGCCCGCCGACGACGGGCGCGATGACCGGCGCGACCCCGGCCACCAGCATGAGGGTGGAGAAGAACCGGGCCATCTCGACGCCGTCACAGAGGTCGCGGACCACGGCGCGGGCGATGACGATGCCCGCCGAGCCCGCCAGTCCCTGGACGAGCCGGAAGGCGATCAGCAGCTCGGCGGTCGGGGCCAGCGCACAGACGGCGGTGGCGAGGACGTACACGGCCATCCCGGCGAGCAGCGGGCGGCGGCGGCCCCAGCGGTCGCTCATCGGGCCGACGACGAGCTGGCCGAGCGCCAGGCCGACGAGGCAGGCGGTGAGGGTGAGCTGCACGGTCGCGGCGGGGCTGTGCAGCGCGTCGGTGACCTGTGGCAGGGCCGGGAGGTACATGTCGATGGAGAGCGGTGGCAGCGCGGTGAGGCCGCCCAGGACGAGCGTGACGAGCAGGCCGACCCGCCGCTGGACGGTCACCGTGGTGGCGGCGACGGCCGGGGAGGCGGGGGTGTTCGCGGGGGTTTCCTTCTGTATGTGTGCGGGGGTGCTCGGGCCGCTCTCCGGCATTCGTTCTCCAGTGGTCGGGGATGTCCGCCTCTATGCTCTCAGGCGCTGATGGTTGAACGGCATACGTTTCGAGGGGCGAGATGGACACGAAGGTGCGCTGGGGCGTGCTGGCCACGGGTGGCATAGCGGCGTCGTTCACAGCAGACCTGCTGGGGCTGCCGGACGCCGAGGTGGCGGCGGTGGCCTCGCGCAGTGAGGCCTCGGCGCGGTCCTTCGCCGACCGCTTCGGCATCGAAAGGGCCTACGGGTCCTGGGCGGAGCTGGCGGCCGACGAGGACGTGGACGTCGTGTACGTCGCGACCCCGCACGCGGCCCACCGGGAGGCGGCCGCGCTGTGCCTGAAGGCCGGACGGGCGGTGCTGTGCGAGAAGCCGTTCACGCTGAACGTGCGGGAGGCGGAGGAACTGGTCGCGCTGGCCAGGGCACAGGGCCGGTTCCTGATGGAGGCCATGTGGATGTACTGCAACCCGCTGATCCGCCGGCTGACGGAGCTGGTGCGCGACGGCGCGGTCGGCGAGGTCCGCACCGTGCACGCCGACTTCGGCCTTCAGGGGCCCTTCGACGCCTCGCACCGGCTGCTCGACCCGGCGCAGGGCGGCGGCGCGCTCCTGGACCTGGGGGTGTACCCCGTGTCCTTCGCCCAGTTGCTGCTCGGCGAACCGGACGGCGTGCAGGCACGGGCACGGCTGTCGGAGCGGGGCGTGGACGTGAACACGGGGATGCTGCTGTCCTGGGAGAACGGCGCCCACGCGCTGCTGAGCTGCTCGCTGGAGGCGGACACCCCGCTGACGGCGGTGGTCACGGGCACCGAGGGCCGGATCGAGTTCCCGCGCGGGTTCTTCTCCCCGGAGCGGTTCGTGCTGCACCGGGAGGGCCGGGGACCGGAGGAGTTCACGCACGGGGGCGGACTGCGCGGCATGCAGTACGAGGCGGCCGAGGTGATGCGCTGCCTGCGGGCGGGTGAGACGGAGTCACCGCTGGTGCCGCTGGACGGGACCCTCGCCGTGATGCGGACGCTCGACGCGGTGCGCGGCCGCGTCGGCGTCCGCTACCCGGGCGAGTAGGCCCGGCGGGCGGGCCGGGTGGACGGTCCGGGCCCGGCGGACGGGCGGTCGGCTCCGGACGGGCGGCCGGTTCGGGCCGGGCGGGAGTGACACCCGCCCGGCGCCGGGTGGTGTCAGGCCGGTTCGAGACCCGGGTTGCCGGCCTCCGTGACGAAGGACGCGGCCGTCGTGATGGGCGCGCCCGGCGTGGTCACGGCGGTCAGGGTCTTGAAGTCGGCCCTGGCCGCGTCCGTTCCGAGGGCGACGGTCGCATAGCCGCGGCGCCCGTTGTAGAACTTGAGGTGCGGGTTGGCCCGGGTGTAGGTGTCCCAGTTGGCCGGCCGGTCGGCGCCGTCCCTGCCGCTGGAGATCGACGTGGCGACGATCTCGGTGCCGACGGTGCGCGAGGCGGGGTCGTCGAAGTCGTCCTTGATGTCGAAGGCGTAACCGACGTGCACGTCGCCGGTGAGGACCAGCAGGTTGTCGACGCCGGCCGCGGCGGCTCCGGCCAGGACACGCCCGCGCGAGGCGCGGTAGCCGTCCCAGGCGTCCATGGACACCCGCGCGGGCTCGGTCAGGTCGAACTTGCGCTGGGAGAAGACGACCTGCTGCGGCACGACGTTCCACAGCGCCCGCGAGCGGTGCCAGCCGTCGATCAGCCAGCGCTCCTGGGTCTCGCCCGTCATGGTGCGCGAGGGGTCGTCGGACTCGGGTCCCGGGACGTGGGCGCCGTCGCCGTACGCCTGGTTTGAGCGGTACTGGCGGGTGTCGAGGATGTCGAACTGGGCGAGGCGGCCCCAGGTCAGGCGGCGGTACAGCTGCATGTCCGGGCCCGCGGGCCGCTGCGGCAGGCGCAGCGGCTGGTTCTCCCAGTACGCGCGGTATGCGGCGGCGCGGCGCAGCAGGAACTCCTCCGGCGGGACGCTGTTCTCGGGGACGTCGCCGGCGTAGTTGTTCTCGGTCTCGTGGTCGTCCCAGGTGACGACGAAGGGGTGCGCGGCGTGGGCGGCCCGCAGGTCGGGGTCGGACTTGTAGAGGGCGTACCGCAGCCGGTAGTCCTCCAGCGTCACGGTCTCCCGGTTGAACAGGGACGGCAGGGTGCGGTCGGTGTACCTGCGGTCGCCGCCGGCCGGGTCGACGGCGTATTCGTAGAGGTAGTCGCCGAGGTGGAAGACCACGTCGACGTCGTCCTGCGCGAGGTGCCGGTACGCGGTGTAGTAGCCCTGGTGGTACGCCTGGCAGGAGACGGCGGCCAGGGTGAGGGCGCGGGCGCGGCTGCCGGGGGCGGGCGCGGTGCGGGTGCGGCCCGTCTCGCTGATCCAACTGCCGGTGCGGAAGCGGTAGTAGTACACGCGGTCGGCGTCGAGCCGGTCGACCTGGACGTGCACGGAATGGTGGAACTCGGGGTGCGCGGTGGCGGTGCCGCGCCGGGCGATGCGGCGGAAGCGGGAGTCGTGGGCGAGTTCCCAGTGGACGGTCACGCGTTCCTGGGGAAGGCCGCTGTCGGGCTCGAAGGGTGCGGGAGCGAGCCGGGTCCACAGCAGGACGGAGCCGGGGAGCGGGTCGCCGGAGGCGACGCCGAGGGTGAAGGGGTCCTCCGTGATCTTCCGGGCGTCGAGTTCAGCGGCGTGCGCGCTGCCCGGCAGGTTGACCGAGAAGGCCAGGGCGGCCGCGGCACCGGTTGCGGTGAGGAAGTGACGGCGTTTCAAGTGCTTGGCGGCCTCACGGAGTTCACGGTCGGGCGGGGTGTGAGAGTTCATGCGGCCATTGGAGTGGCGAAGTGGTACGAGGCGTCGTCGCGTACACGTCATCGGGATGACGGGAGGGTGAGATCCGTAGGCTGCGGCCGTGAAGGCCGACGACGCTGAGCAGCAAACCACGAAAAGGATCGCCGTTGTGACAGGCGCGGGCTCCGGCATCGGGCGCGCCGTGGCGCAGGCGCTGGCGGGCGCAGGCTGGTCGCTCGCGCTCGCCGGCCGCGACATCGCCAGGCTGGAGGAGACCGCCGCGGCGGCGCCGGGCGACTTCCTGTGCGGCCGCACGGACGTGACCCGGCCCGACCAGGTGGCCGCGCTGTTCCGCGCGGTGCGCGAGCGGTGGGGGCGGCCGGGCACGCTGTCCGCCCGCCCTCTCAGGCCGCCTGAACAGCACTCCGCCGCGCGGGCGTCCTGCGACCCGAACTGTCGGCGCCGAACCCCGGCCGGCCCGCCGAAGGATCGGGGCGCACTCCCGCCGCCCC
>NZ_JAAAXQ010000448.1 GCF_009916105.1 Streptomyces sp. GC420
GGGGCCCTCCCCCGTTCCCCGCCCGCCGTGGCTATTCGGTCGCGATGGCGTTCAGGACGTTCATCCGGCCCGCCCGGAAGGCCGGGACCAGGGCGGCGAAGAGGCCCACGAACGCGGAGCCGGCGAAGACCCCCAGGATCGTCGGCCAGGGGATGTCCAGGACCCCCAGGCCCTCCAGCTCGAGCAGCTGCTGGGCGGTGGCTCCCCAGCCCATGCCCAGACCGAGGCCGAGGAGGGCTCCGAAGAGGGCGATGACGACCGACTCCAGGCGGATCATGCGGCGCAGCTGGCGGCGGGAGAGGCCGATGGCACGCATCAGGCCGATCTCGCGGGTCCGCTCGACGACCGAGAGGGCGAGGGTGTTCACGACACCGAGGACGGCCACGATGATCGCCAGGGCCAGCAGGCCGTAGATCATGTTGAGGAGCTGGCCGATCTGGTCCTTCAGCGCCTCCTTGTAGTCGGTCTGGTCGCGGACGGTGTACTGCGGGTAGTCGTCCAGGGCCGCCTTCAGCGAGGCGTACGCAGCGTCCTCCTGACCGTCCTTCGCGGTGCCGAAGAGCAGCATGTCCAGGGGCATCCTCTCGGCCGGCACGTACTTCGCGACCGTGTCGATCGAGGCGTACATCGCGCCCTTGTCGATGACGACGTCGTCGCTGGTGATGGCACGGACCGTGAGGGTGGCCGTGGAGCCGTCCGCGAAGTCCGCCTTCACCTTGGAGCCGATGCGGAGGCCGTGCTCCTGGGCGTAGCCCTCGAAGACGGACATCGAGTCGGGGCGGTAGGCGTCGGAGAGGTCACCGGCGACCGTCTCCACCCGCAGGTCCTGGGCGTACGTCGGGTCGGCGGCGTTGATGGTCCCGCCCTTGGCGGTCTTCCCGTCAGGGGTGGTGAGCGCGGCGTCGAGCAGCTTGTACTCGGTGACCCGCTCCAGGCCCTCGGCCTTCTTGGCGGCCTCGACGGCCTGCGGGGTGATCAGCTGGCCGCTGTCGGACTGGACGATGAAGTCGGTGCCGACCGACTTGTCGAGCTCGCTCGTCGCGGAAGCCACCATCGAGGAGCCGACGACGGACAGGCAGGCCACGAGCGCGAGACCGATCATCAGTGCGGCGCCGGTGGCGCCGGTGCGGCGGGGGTTGCGCAGCGCGTTGCGCTCGGCGAGCCGGCCGACCGGGCCGAAGATCCGCAGCAGTACGGCGCTGAGGGCACGGACCAGTCCGCCCGCGAGCAGCGGGCCGACGACGACGAAGCCGATCAGGGTGAGGACGATGCCCATGCCCAGCCACAGCGAGCCCTCGGTGGCCTTGTCCGCGGTCGCGGCGAGGTAGAGGCCGCCCACCCCGGCGGCGGTGAGGACGAGCCCGATGGCGGCCCTGATCCGGCCGGCCCTGGCGTCCGCGGGCGCCCCGGCGTCGCGCAGAGCGGCCATCGGGGAGATCCGGCCGGCGCGGCGGGCGGGCAGGTAGGCGGCCAGCACGGTGACGACGACACCGAGGACCAGGCCGATGACCGGGGTGCTCCAGACGACGGTCAGGTCGTCGGTGGACAGCTTCATGCCCATGGAGCCCATGAGCTCCATCAGGCCGATGGCGACACCGATGCCCGCGCCGATGCCGAGCACCGAGCCCACGACGCCCAGGAGCAGCGCCTCGGTCAGCACCGAGCGGTTGACCTGCCTGCGGCTCGATCCGATGGCCCGCATCAGCCCGATCTCGCGGGTGCGCTGCGCGACCAGCATGGAGAAGGTGTTGATGATCAGGAAGATGCCGACGAGGAGCGCGACCCCGGCGAAGCCGAGCATCGCGTACTTCATGACGGACATGAACTCCTGCACGTCGGCGGAGTTGGCGTCGGAGACCTCCTTGGCCGTCTGGATCTGGTAGCCGCCTCCGAGCTCGGCGGCGATGTCCTTCTTCAGCTGTGCGTCGCTGACGCCGGAGGCGGCGGTGACGTTGACGTTGGTGTAGACGCCCTTCTCCCCGACCAGGGCCTGCTGGGCGGTCGTGGTGTCGAGGTAGAAGATCGCGGCGCCCGGGTTGGTGACGGTGAAGTCGGCGATCCCGGAGACCTTCGCGCGGTGGGTGCCGACCGCGGTGATGACGCCGATCTCGTCGCCGAGTTCCAGACCGTGCTTGTCCGCGGTGTCGGCGTCCACCATGATCTGGCCGCCGCCGGTCGGCGCCGCACCCGTGGTGATCTTCATGGTGCGGGCGTCGTTGTCGTTCCAGTTGCCGACGATCGTCGGGGCGCCGCTGGTCGGGGACAGGCTGTCCTTGTCGGCGTCGACGACGGTCACCGAGGTCGAGAAGACCGTGCCCTCGGCGGACTTCACACCGTCCACCCTCTTCACCTCGTCGAGGACGGAGGCGGGCATGACGGGCGGCTTGCCGTTTGCGGCCCGGGTCTCGCCGGTGTCCGAGGCGTCCTCGGCGCTGACCGTCACGTCGGAGGCGGTGGCGGCGAAGAGCTTGTCGAAGGTGGTGGTCATGGTGTCGGTGAAGACCAGCGTCCCGCAGACGAACGCCACCGACAGCAGGACCGCGACGGCGGACAGCGCCATGCGTCCCTTGTGCGCGAAGAAGTTGCGCATCGAGGTCTTGAACATGGTCATGACGTACGTCCCCGGGCGTCGAAGTCCTTCATGCGGTCCAGCACCTGCTCGGCGGTCGGGTTGAACATCTCGTCGACGATCCGGCCGTCGGCGAGGTAGAGGACACGGTCCGCGTAGGAGGCGGCGACCGGGTCGTGGGTGACCATGACGATGGTCTGGCCGAGCTCGTCCACCGAGCGGCGCAGGAAGCCGAGCACCTCGGCGCCGGCCCGCGAGTCCAGGTTTCCGGTCGGCTCGTCCCCGAAGATGATCTCGGGCGCGGCGGCCAGGGCGCGTGCCACGGCGACCCGCTGCTGCTGGCCGCCGGAGAGCTGGGCGGGCCGGTGCTTCAGCCGCCCGGCCAGGCCGACGGTCTCCACGACGCGGTTCAGCCACTGGGCGTCCGGCTTGCGGCCGGCGATGTCCATCGGCAGCGTGATGTTCTCCAGCGCGTTCAGCGTGGGCAGCAGGTTGAACGCCTGGAAGATGAAGCCGATCCGGTCCCGGCGCAGCTGGGTGAGCTTCTTGTCCTTGAGCTTGGTGATCTCGGTCGCGTCGATGAAGATCTGGCCCTCGGTGACGGTGTCGAGACCGGCGAGGCAGTGCATCAGCGTCGACTTGCCGGAGCCCGACGGGCCCATGATCGCGGTGAACTGCCCGCGCATGATGTCCACGTCGACGCGGTCCAGGGCGACGACGCGGGTCTCCCCCGACCCGTACGCCTTGACGACCTGGCGCGCCCGTGCCGCCACGGCCGTTCGCTCTCCAGTGCCCCCGTGCCTGGGTGTGGTCACAGCCGTTGTCACGGTAAGTCTCCTTTTTCGTTCGCTCGTTGGCGAGGTGCCGCCGTCGTGAGGCGGCGTGCGTGCATCCGTCCTGGGTACGGATCGAGTCTGGTGCGCGGGGGCGGTGAGCGCGCTGGTGCATGTCTCCGTATCCGCCCTGGGGCTAGCCCCACCCCCCTCGGTGCCGCGCGGTGTAAAGCCAGGCTAAGAACCCGCACCCCGCCTTCTCGTCGTCCGCAGGGACCACCCGTCCCTGGTCCGGAGTACGGAGACACCCCTAGGGGACGTCCGCCCACGGGCGGAGCACCCGGGTGGAAATCTGCACCCTCCCGCAACGGGAGGGTCAAGTGAGAAGGTGTCCGACGGCGATAGGTGCATGGGGAAGGAATCTGCGTGAACGGCGAGGAAGGAACAGCCGAGGCCCCGGCCGGGGCCGAGCGGCCGGGCTCGGCGGCGGCCGGCACGGGGAGGCCGGCGCACGGCCTCCCGGCCCGGGCTGGAGGACCGGCGGCGGGAGACCCGGCCCCGGCGGGAGGACCGGCCCGGGAGGCCGTTTCCGGTGGGGGGAGTCCGGGCGAGGTCCCCGGCCGGGATCCGCGGGGCAGGCGACGGGTCGCTGCCGCGCTCATGCTGGGGATGGCGCTGGCCGCGCTCGACGGGACGATCGTGTCGACCGCGGTGCCGCAGATCGTCGGGGACCTGGGCGGGTTCTCCGTGTTCTCCTGGCTGTTCGCCGGGTACCTGCTGGCCGTCACGGTCACCCTCCCGGTGTACGGGAAGCTGTCCGACACCTACGGGCGCAAGCCGGTGCTGATCACCGGCATCGCCCTCTTCCTGCTGGGCTCCCTGCTGTGCGCCGCCGCCTGGAACATGGCCGCGCTGATCGCCTTCCGCGTCGTGCAGGGTCTCGGCGGGGGCGCCATCCAGGGCACCGTGCAGACGATCGCCGCCGATCTCTACCCCCTGAAGGAGCGTCCGAAGATCCAGGCGCGGCTGTCGACGGTGTGGGCCGTGTCGGCCGTCGCCGGACCGGGCGTCGGCGGGCTGCTCGTCGCGTACGCCGACTGGCGGTGGATCTTCCTCCTCAACCTGCCCGTGGGTGCCTTCGCCCTCTGGCTGCTGATGCGGCACCTGCACGAGCCGGGTCGCGGAAGCGCCGCGCCGGGCCGTGTGGACTGGCCGGGCGCACTGGCCGTCTTCGCCACCGGCGCGCTGCTGATCACCGCCCTCGTCCAGGGCGGCATCGCCTGGGCCTGGCTGTCCGCGCCCTCCCTCGCGCTGTTCGCGGCCGCGGCGCTCGGCGTCGCCCTCGTCGTCCTGGTGGAGCGCCGCGCCGCCGACCCCCTGATACCGGGCTGGGTGTGGCGCCGCCGGCCCATCGCCGCCGTCAACCTCGCGCTCGGCGCGCTCGGCCTGCTGATGATCGCCCCGTCCGTGTTCCTGCCGACCTATGCGCAGTCCGTGCTCGGCCTCGGCCCGGTCGCCGCCGGTTTCGTGCTGTCGGTGCTGATGCTGAGCTGGCCGGTGACCGCCGCCCTGAGCAACCACGTCTATACGCGGATCGGCTTCCGCGACACCTCCGTGCTCGGCATCGGCGCGGCCGCCCTGTGCCTGTTCGCGTTCCCGCTGCTGCCCTATCCCGGCGAGGCCTGGCAGCCCGCCCTGATCATGCTGCTGCTGGGCGCCTCGCTCGGCTTCTTCCAGCTGCCGCTGATCGTCGGGGTGCAGTCCACGGTCGGCTGGTCGGAGCGCGGCACCACGACCGCCTCCGTGCTGTTCTGCCGGCAGGTCGGGCAGAGCGTGGGCGCCGCGCTGTTCGGCGCGGTCGCCAACGCGACGCTCGCCGCCCGGTTGACGGGTTCGGCGGCGCTGCCGAACGGCCTCGACTCGGTGCCGGAGGCACTCGAGGACCCGGGCACGGACGCCGATCTCCTGCGGCGGGCCGTCGACGCGGCCGTCGACCATGTGTACACAGGGGCCGCGATGGCCGCCGTACTCGCCCTGCTGGTCCTGCTGTTCGTGGCGCCCCGGCGCTTCCCCGTCATCGCGGAAGAGCCACCACTCCACCCGATCGAGTGACTTACTGCCAGTAACAAGCTGGCGGGTGCAACGATTTCGTACCAGCCCCTACGCAGCCGCTCTACCCACGAGTAGCGTCGCCGGTCACCTCCCTGCGGTCCGTACCGCGCAAGAGCCGTCGCCCCAGGCGTGCAGAGAGAGGTCCGCCCGCCATGCCCCCGTAC
>NZ_JAAAXQ010000449.1 GCF_009916105.1 Streptomyces sp. GC420
GGGCAACGGGGCCCGTCGGCGGCGGGGTCAGTCGCGTTTGCAGATGCGGTCGAGGAGATTGGCCGTCGCCCGCTGGATGCGGGGCTCCACATGGCCGGGGCGGTCCAGCGCGGGGGACCACGCGAAGGTTCCGGCGGCGAAGACCAGCGCGCCGCTGGGTGCCCGGTACAGCGAGGTCTCCTGGTGCCGCGGGTTTCCCTCGGCGTCCTCGTACGGCGAGTGCGCGAGCAGAATGCGGTGGTCGTGGTCGGGCAGCGCCGTGCGCGGGAAGTAGCGGTCGGCCTCCCCGGCCACCAGCCCCGGGATCTCGTCGCCCTCGCCGGTGCCGGTCGCGTCCCACAGCCAGTGGTCCGCGTTGCGGACCACCAGCGGGGACGGCTCCGGCACCCGGCCCGCGTACTGGATGCCGAGCAGCTGCTGCTCGGGCCTGCCGAGCTCGCGCCACAGGGCGGGCCTGCCGGGGCCGCGGCGCTTCCGGCAGGTCAGCAGCCGGTCGGGGATCCCGGAGGGGGAGGGGGACAGCTCCACCTGCCAGTACATGGTGTTGGCGGAGAGGAAGACCAGCGAGGTGCCGTTCTCGCGGGCGAGCTCGACGGTGCGGCGCATGGCGGTCGACCAGTACTCGTCGTGGCCGGGGAAGACCAGGCCGCGGTAGCGGGTCGGGTCGACGCGGCCCGCGTGCAGGTCGCGGGCGTCGGCGTAGGCGACGTCGTAGCCGTACCGCTCGGCCCAGCGGATGAAGTCGTAGGCGTGCCCCACGTGCAGCGGCAGGCCGGCGCCCGCGTAGGGCCGGTCGAAGGAGACGGTGACGGCTGCCTCGTCCTCGCCGAGCAGCCGGCCGTTCTCGTCCCAGGCGTGGTAGAGGCTGGCGCCGGTCCGGCCGTCCTCAGGGAAGAGGTTGTACGCCTGCCAGGTGATGTCCGGGAGCAGAAGCAGCAGGTCGGCGGGGTGGTCGTCGCGGACGGTGAAGGGAATGTGCGAGCGGTGGCCGTCGGCGGTGGTCAGCACGGCGACGTACGCGCCAACCGACCAGTAGGTGGGCACCTGGAGACGCCAGGACAGCCACCAGTGGTGGCAGGAGACCGTACGGTCGGCGGTGAGCGGGGGTGGCTGGACGATCCCGGAGAGCCGGGGACTGGTGGTGATCTTCGCGGCGCCGTCCCCGCCGTAGTGGCCGATCCGGTAGATGTCCACGGAGAACTGCTGGGGCGGATCCACGGCGACGTGGAAGTCGATGGCGTCGCCGGGGGCGACCGCACCGGTGGAGACGAAGCCCTTGATCTGAAAGTGCACGTCGTCCGCGCTCCGCGGGCCGCTACCGCCGCTGCTGCCGCGTGGCTGCGGAATCCTGCGTCCGGCCGCGCCGCCGGCCCGGCCGGGGGCCGCGACGTCCGCGTCCGCGGCATCGACGTACCAGGGGACGACGTGGCCGGTGTCGTCGAAGTACGTCTCGCTGCCGCGGAGCCAGGGGAGCGGGCCCTGACCGAAGGGATCCGTGACGGCGTGCGCGAGGGCCCCGGAGTCCCAACGCCGGATGTGCTCCGTAGCCATACGCTCCCCTCCTCGGTCCCCCACCGATGCCCCGCGTCCGCCTGCCGGCGATCGCCTGCCCGCAGGCGCGCCGGGGCCGGACCGGTCCCAGCACATCACATAACGCACGCACTCCGTCACCGTTCGTCGTGAATTGGCGCGTGCGGGATGTTTTCCGGCCACTGGGGCGGGTTGGACGGTCCCGGACCGGGCCGCGGAGCCCTGTGGCCGGAGGGACTCCGGACCCGGCCGGCAGGGGCGCGGGTCCGCCCGCGGGGACGCCGGACGGCCGGTAGGGGGAGCGGGTCCTGACCGGACCGGGCTCAGACGAGGCGGACGGGCTTCTCGGCGCGGACGCCGACGGTGCTGAGCCAGCTGCGCAGCGGCGTCGCGTCGCCGTCCTCCACGAGTGTGAGGACGCGGGGGGCCAGGTCTGCTATCCGCTCGCCGGCGACCAGCAGGGAGGGACCGTCGAGCCAGTCGAGGCCGGGAGCGGCTCCCGCCGTGTCGACGGCCGCGCAGCAGACCATCGCCGTCACATGGTCGACGAGGAGTTCCCGCCCGCTGCGGGGCGGCTGCGGCGGGAAGACCGGCATCAGGCCGGCGCTCTCCCAGTCCTGGTCGGCGGGCCCGGGCGCGGGCGGGCGGGGCCCGGCGGCCTCCTCCCTGGCGACCTCGGCGCTCAGCCGGGCCGCCAGCTCCGCCTCGGCGCTGCCGCCTGCCGTGCCGGTGGTGGCGACGCGATGCGGCGTCGCGTCCGGCACCTCGTCGGCGTTGACGGCGGGCAGCCCGGCGTCCGGCATGCCGTCGGGGGCGTGCGGCCCGCCCGGTGCGGCACCAGCCCGCCGGGGCTCCGGTGCCGCGGCGTCTCCGTGCACTCCGGCGACCGGCGGACCTCCGGTGCCCGGCGTACCTCCCGTGCCCGGGACGGCCTCGGCGCCACCGGCACCGGTCCCGTCAGCACCGGTACCAGCCACACCGGTCCCGTCAGCACCGGTACCAGCCACACCGCTCTCACCGGCACCGGCTCCGTGCTCCAGGCGGCGGATGACCCGGTCAAGGGTCGGGCGGTCCTCCGGGCCCGGGGCGTGCGCGGGGTGGTCCGCTCCGGGCCGGCCCATCGTGTCGAGGACCGCGTGCAGCCGGGCGGCCTCCATGCGCCACTTGCGGTCCACGACCTCCTCCGGGTACTTCTGCCAGTCCACCGGGCACCAGTCGGGTCCGGGCTCCGCGGGAGCGCCGTGGAAGAGGCGCGCGGCGAGCAGGGAGGCGGCCTCGTCGACGGCGCCGGGCTCCTCCAGCAGGTCGCAGGCCGGGCGCTCGCCGAGCCGGGAGGCGAAGCCTTCCGCCAGGCGGTCCCTGCGTGACAGTTCGGTGAGGGCCGAGACGACCCCCGCGTCGAGCCGGGACGGCCAGCGGCCCATGCGCCACGCGGGCAGGGCGACCCTGGTCAGCAGCCGGTCCCAGCCCGCATAGGCCAGCCCGACCTGCTCCTGGGCGACGATCCGCAGTCCGTAGTCCACGTCCTGCGCGCGCTCGGCGGAGGCGACGGCGACCCCTCGTTCCATCTCGGCGGCGTGCACCCGGCAGCTGCGCAGCAGCAGCCGGGCCACCCACCCGACGAGTCCCAGCGCGGCTGTGCCGAGGAGGCCCCTGCCGGGCTTCGCGGCCTCGGCCACGGCGGCGTCGAGACCGCGTACGAAGCGACGTGCGGCTGCTATGTCGGGATGGGCCGAGGGCCCCGTACCGGCGACGACGGGCGCGAGGACGGCGCGCAGTTCGGCGACCCGCATCCACCACAGGAAGGGCGAGCCGATGACCAGGACGGGGGCAACGGGCCCTTCCCCGTCGACCGGGCCGGAGCGGGCCCGGCGGCCGGACAGGTGCGAAGGGCCGGTGCCCTGGCGGACCGACGGCGGGCCGTGCGCCGGGTGCGTACGGTCCTCCAGCCAGCTGTCGCAGTCGGGGGTGAGAGCTATGGCCGAGGGCGCGGGCACGCCGAGCCGGTCGGCGAGATCGCGCACCAGACGGTAGAGGTCGGGGGCCGACTCCTCGCGGATCGGCACGGTGGGGCTTACTGCGGGCCTGGCCCGTACGACGACGAGCCCGACGCCGGCGGCGGCCAGCAGCACGAGCACGGCCAGGGTCGTCACCGCCCAGCGGGCGGGGTCCCAGGCACCGCCGAGGCGCCCGGTGGCTCCGCCGGCGAGCAGGACGACCGCGACGGCCGCGGGCAGCAGGGCGACGGCCAGCGCCCGGCTGCGGACACGCAGCACGGCCATGGCCCGCAAGCGCGCGGCCTGCGCACCCGCCTCGTCGCCTCCCACCATCCCGCTCACGACCGGAGATCACCCCCTGCTGGCCGTCTCCCTCCGAGGAAGACGGCGCCGGACGCCCTGGCGTTGCTCATTCCCCCACTGTGGCACCCACCGGTGACATCGCAATGTCAGTGGGCCAAGTGCCGGAACGCTTGCGCGGCACCCTAGTTGGGGCGCCGACGTGCGTCAGCAGGATGGGCGATCGCTCACCCGATGGAATGGCGTTGGGCAGAGGTGGCTGACACGCGGGGGTGCCGCGGCCGCACGGGTCCTCAGGGGCCGCCGTGCGGCGGGCCACCGGCGGGCCGCGGGACTACTGGGCTTCGGCGGCGGCCTTGGCCGCGATGTCGGTCCGGTACTGGGAGCCGTCGAGCCGGATCCGGGCCACGGCGCGGTACGCGCGCTCGCGGGCCGCGGCCAGGCCGGCCCCGGTCGCGGTGACGGAGAGCACCCGGCCCCCGGCGCTGACCACGGCCGCGCCGTCCCTCTTGGTGCCCGCGTGCAGGACGTACGCGTGCGGGGCGTCCTCGGCCGCGATCTCGTCGAGGCCCTCGATCGGGTCTCCCGTACGGGGGGTGCCCGGGTAGTTGTGCGAGGCCACGACGACCGTGACCGCCGCCTCGTCGCGCCACTTGAGCGGCGGGACCAGGTCGAGCGAGCCGTTGGCGGAGGCGAGCAGCAGCCCGGCGAGAGGGGTCCGCAGCCGGGCCAGGACGACCTGGGTCTCGGGGTCGCCGAAGCGGGCGTTGAACTCGATGACCCTCACGCCGCGCGAGGTGATCGCCAGACCGGCGTACAGCAGCCCGGAGAAGGGCGTACCGCGGCGGCGCAGCTCGTCGACGGTGGGCTGCAGGACGGTCGCCAGGACCTCCTCGACCAGCTTGGGGTCTGCCCAGGGGAGCGGGGAGTACGCGCCCATGCCGCCGGTGTTGGGGCCCTCGTCGTTGTCCAGGGCCCGCTTGAAGTCCTGGGCGGGCTGGAGCGGGACGACCGTCCGGCCGTCGGTGACGGCGAAGAGGGAGACCTCGGGGCCGTCGAGGAACTCCTCGATGACCACGCGTTCGCAGGCGAGGGCGTGCTGCCTCGCGGTGTCGAGGTCGGGGGTGACGACGACGCCCTTCCCCGCGGCGAGACCGTCGTCCTTGACGACGTAGGGCGGGCCGAAGGCGTCGAGGGCCTCGTCGATCTCCTGGGGGGTGGTGCAGACATAGCTGCGGGCCGTGGGCACACCGGCCGCCGCCATGACGTCCTTGGCGAAGGCCTTGGACCCTTCGAGCCTGGCTGCCTCCCGGGACGGCCCGAAGCACGGGATCCCCGCCGCGCGGACGGCGTCGGCGACACCGGCGACGAGCGGCGCCTCGGGGCCGACGACGACCAGCTCGGCGCCGAGCCGCGTGGCAAGCGCGGCCACGGCCTCGCCGTCGAGGGCATCGACCGTGTGCAGCGCGGCCACCTCGGCGATGCCCGCGTTGCCGGGGGCGCAGTGCAGTTCGGTGACGTCGGGATCGAGCGAGAGGGAGCGGCACAGGGCGTGTTCGCGGGCGCCGCTTCCGATGACGAGGACCTTCACAGGTGCAGCCTAGCCCGCGCGGCGGGCGGCGCCCTGTGCGGTCCGCCCAGTGGGCCCGAGCTAGTGCCGCGTCAGCCAAGGTTCGCCCCGTCGCGACGCCCTGCACGGCACTCCCCCGCAGCCCTCCGGGCGCGGGAGGTACCCCCACGCTGCGTTGGCCGAAAGCCCGAGCAGGCCCACTACGAGGGCTTCCG
>NZ_JAAAXQ010000044.1 GCF_009916105.1 Streptomyces sp. GC420
CCCCGGATCCGCGTCCCCCGTCCTCGTCCCCTCCGGCGGCCGACCGGCGCCGGCGCGCACCTAGAATGGCCGCGCAGGGGTCCGCACGCCGGACCCTCCTCACGACGGCCCGGAAGTGAACGCGGCCGCACGTTTTCAGCGAGTCCGGGGGAACGAGATACGGTGCCCGACCAGAGTTCCGCCGCGCGAGCCGCCGGCCTGAGGGCAGACTGCGGCAACTGCTTCGGACTGTGCTGCGTCGCCCTCCCGTTCGCAGCCTCCGCGGACTTCGCCCTCGACAAGAAGGCGGGCGAGCCCTGCCCCAACCTCGGCGCGGACTCCCGCTGCGGCATCCATGCCGGGCTGCGGCAGAGCGGTTTCACGGGCTGCACGGTCTACGACTGCTTCGGCGCCGGTCAGAAGGTCTCCCGGATCACCTTCGGCGGGCAGGACTGGCGCGGCGACCCGGAAACCGCCCGCCGGATGTTCGAGGTGTTCCCCGTCGTACGGCAGCTCCACGAACTGCTGCTTCACCTCACCGAGGCCCTGGACCTGGCCGGGGCGCTGCGCACGAGTGCGGCCCGCCCGCTGCGCGACGACATCCGCCGCGCCCTCGAGGAGACCGAACGGCTGACCTTCCTGGACCCCGGCTCGCTCGTCGCCCTCGACGTGTCCGCGCGCCGGCGGCAGACCGGCGCCCTGCTCCGGCGCACCAGCGAACTCGTCCGGGCCGCGGTCCCGCGCCGCCCGAGGAGCCGCCGCGGCGCGGACCTCGTCGGGGCCGGCCTCGAGGGCACCGACCTCAGGGGCGCCGACCTGCGCGGGGCGTACCTCATCGCCGCCGACCTCAAGGGCGCCGACCTGCGGCTGGCCGACCTCCTCGGAGCCGACCTGCGGGACGCCGACCTGTCCGGCGCCGACCTCACCGGGGCCATCTTCCTCACACAACCCCAGCTCGACGCCGCGAAGGGCGACCGCGCCACCCGGCTGCCGCCCGCGCTGTCCCGTCCCGCCCACTGGAGCGCCCCGTGACTGCCGGCGGCAGACCTGTGAGCCCAGGCCGCGAGCCCGTCGCCCCCTGAGCTCTGACCCCGTCCCGCGCCCTCGGTCCACCACGCGGCGCGCGCGGGCCGGGCCGGCCGAGGCGTCAGCCCCGTACTCGGCACGGGGAGCGCCTCACCGCGCGCAGAGGGAACCGCCGGACCGGCTGAGGCGCAGGCACGACACCCGCCCGGGCGAAGCGCCCGACGAGGCAGGACCGGGCACCGCCGCCCAACGGGAACCGGCGTGGTCGCGCACGGCGGACTCCGCCCGGAGTCCCAGCGTTCCGGGCGGAACCCGTCCGGCTCGGGGAAATCAGCGCCCGTCGGCGCGCCCCGCGGGCCACCGGCCGCGCCGGACCACCGCGCCCTCGGGCACGGGCCGACCGCCGACTCCGCGGCGGCATCGCCCGCCGTCGGCCACGCCGCCGGAACAGCCGCAGGGACTCCCTGACGGTCCGCCCGCTCGGGGCAGGCGCGCAAAGCCCGCGATTCCGTGCCGTCCGGCGCACTCCTCGCCTCGGGGAAGACGGCGGCACACGGCGGGGTACGGGCCCGGGCCCGCGCCCGCGTGCACCCCGCCCCGGGAAGGCGTCCCGCCCCACGGCGCACCGGACGGCGGCGGCCGGGCGCCGCGTCAGGACGAGGGGTTGGCCAGGCTCTGCTCGGCCCAGATGGTCTTGCCGCCCGGCGTCTGCCGGGTGCCCCAGCTCTGGGTGAGCTGGGCGACCAGCAGCAGCCCGCGGCCGCCCTCGTCGAAGATCTGCGCCCGGCGCAGGTGCGGGGCGGTGCTGTTGGCGTCGGAGACCTCGATGATGAGGGTGCGGTCCCGGATCAGCCGCAGCCGGACCGGGGCGGCGCCGTAGCGGATCGCGTTGGTCACCAGCTCGCTGACCACCAGCTCGGTGACGAAGGCGACCTCGTCCAGTCCCCACTCGGTGAGCTGCGCCGATGTCCTGAGTCTGGCCTCCGCCACGTGCTCGGGGTCGGCCGGCACGTCCCACTCGGCGACCTGGTCCGCATGGAGCGCACGGGTACGCGCGATCAGCAGGGCGACGTCGTCGGCGGGCCGTTCGGGGAGCATCGAGGACAGCAGGGCCGTGCAGGCGATCTCCAGTGAGGCGGCGGGGGCCGCCAGGGCGGTGCGCAGCGCCTGGGTGCCCGCGTCGGGGTCCATGTCACGGCCCTCGATCAGGCCGTCGGTGTAGAGGGCGAGCAGACTGCCCTCGGGCAGCACCCTCTCGGTCGATTCGAACGGCATGCCGCCGATCCCCAGCGGCGGACCCGCCGTGACGTCGATCAGGTCGACCGTGCCGTCCGGCAGCCTGACGACGGGCGGCGGGTGCCCGGCGCTGGCAACGGTGCAGCGCCGGGAGACGGGGTCGTACACGGCGTAAAGGCAGGTGGCGCCCAGTTCGCCGGCGGTCTCGACGGAGGGCGGGATCGCGTCCTCGTCCTCCGAGCCGAGGTGGGTGACCAGGTCGTCGAGATGGGTGAGCAACTCGTCCGGCGGCAGGTCGACGTCGGCGAGGGTCCTCACCGCCATGCGCAGCCGACCCATCGTGGCGGAGGCGTGGATGCCGTGGCCGACGACGTCCCCGACCACCAGCGCCACCCGGGTCCCGGACAGCGGGATCACGTCGAACCAGTCCCCGCCGACCCCCGCCTGCGATCCCGCGGGCAGATAGCGGGAGGCGACCTCGACGGCGGCCTGCCCCGGGAGCCGCCGGGGCAGCAGGCTGCGCTGGAGGGCGAGCGCGGTGCCGTGTTCGCGGGTGTATCTGCGGGCGTTGTCCACACTGACCGCGGCCTTGCCGGCGAGTTCCTCCGCCAGGACCAGATCCTCCCGGCCGAAGGGTGCCGAGCCTTCTCCGCGGCTGAACACGGCCACCCCCAGGGTGATGCCGCGCGCCCGCAGCGGCACCGCCATGACCGAGTGGATCCCGGACTCGCGCACCTGGACGTCCCTGGCGGCGTTCCGCGCCGACCACAGGGTGAAGTCCGGGTCGCCGGCCCGGCTCAGCACCGGCCGGCCGGTGCTGAGGCTGCGGGCGGGTGGGGAGAACTCCGGGTATCTGTCGACCTCGCCCAGTTCCACGGCGGGGCGCGGTCCGCCCTCGGAGACGTCGTGGGCGAGCCGGCGCAGTACGACACTGCCGCCGACCGGGCCCGGTGCGGGTTCCTCGCCCCGCAGCACCGAGTCCAGGAGGTCCACGCTGACGAAGTCGGCGAGCCGGGGAACGACCAGCCGGACCAGTTCCTGCGCCGTGTGCACCACGTCCAGGGTGGTGCCTATCCCCGCGCCGGCCTCGCTCAGCAGGGCGAGCCGCTGCCGTGCCCGGTGCTGCTCACTGCTGTCGAAGGTCGCGGTGGCGATCCCGCACACCTCTCCCGCGCCGTCCCTGACCGGCCATATCCAACTCGTCCACGCCCGCTCCCTGGTCGGGTCGGCGGCATGGCTGCGGCTCTCGTGGCAGGCGGGGCTGCCGCTCTCGGCCACCCGGCACAGGACGCGGTGGAACTCCTCGAACGCCGGCTGGTGCAGGACTTCGTGGAACGGACGTCCGAGTACCTTGTTCTCGGGCAGCCCCAGCATCCGGGCCGCGGTCTCGTTCATCCGCAGGAAGCGCAGCCCGGTGTCGAAGACGGCGCAGAAGAGGGGCGACTGCGTGAACGCCCCGTCCAGCATGGCCCGCGCCCCGGTGGCCGTCCCGTCCCCGGCGGCCGCGGGGCCCGCGTCCGGGGGGCTCACCTCCGCGGGGCTCACGCTCGCGGGGCCCTTGTCCGCGGGGCCCTTGTCCGCGGGGCCCGCCTCCGCGGTTCCGGCGCGCGCCGAGCCCGGCGCGCCGTGCGCGCCCCGGCAGCCCGAACTGCCGGTCACCACGAAGCCCTGCGCCCTGCCGTCGCAGCCGAGCAGCGGGGAGACCCGCAGATCGAGCTCCACGAAGTGGCCGTCCCGGTGCCGTACGGGCGCGGTGCCGGTCCACTCACGGCCGCCGGACAGGGCCTCGCGGACGGCGCGGGAGACGGTGTCCGAGACATTCGCCATCAGCAGCCCAGAACCGGGGCGCCCCACCACATCCCCCGGGCCGTGGCCCAGGAGACCGCGGGCACGCTCGGTCCACGCCGTCACTACGCCGCGCGCGTCGAGGGTGGCCGTGGCGGCAGGGGCCGGGCCCCGTTGATCGCCGGGCCCGTCCTGCGGAGCGGCACCACCCGTGTGCATCGTCACCGATCACGTACCTGTCGAGTCGTCCCTCTTCACCCCAGGGTGCGCGTCGTGTCGACGGCCATCAAATCGGGGGTACGGGTTGACGCTCCGTGACGGGGAGCCGGGGAGACGCTCAGCTCCACCCCGCCGAGTAGTACTCGCGGTACTGCCTGCGGTCCTGGCGCTCGCGGATCCAGTGGGTGGCCACCAGCAGTACCAGGCTCCCCCCGATGACGCCCAGCCCGGGGGTGAGGGTCCGGAAGTTCACCAGTTCCCCGACCCGCTGCCGGTCGAAGCCGCCGGAGGTACCGGGCGAGGCGGGGATACCGGGAGCGGCTGCGGCGGACGGAGGCGCCGGCGCCGGCTCGGGCTGGGCCTGGGAGGATGCGCCGTTGCCCGTGCCGGACCCCGAACCGGCCCCGGAACCGGTGGCCAGGCTGACCCCGAGCGCCTGCAGCGCGGTGGTGGCGGGCTGGAAGTAGGTGACGCCGCCGGTCGCGCAGTCGCCGTTGCCGCCGGAGGTGACGCCGAGCGCCAGTCCCTCGGAGAAGAGCGGGCCGCCGCTGTCCCCGGGCTCGGCGCACACCGTGGTCTCGATCAGCCCGGTGACCGTTCCCTCCGGGTAGTTGACCGTCGCGTTGAGCGCGGTGACCTGGCCGGTGCGGAAGCCGGTGGAGCTGCCGCTGCGGAAGACCTGCTGGCCGACGACCGGCTCGCCCGCCCCGGTGATCCGGACGCCCTTGCCGTCGCCCACGCTCACGACGTCGGCGTTCTGCAGGGCCTGGCCGTCCTGGTACTCGATGAGGGAGAAGTCGTTGCCGGGGAAGCGGCCGGCCACGGTGGTCCCGAAGGGCTCCGCGTCACCGGCGTCCTTGAACCAGGGGGTGCCGACCGGGCCGCAGTGCCCGGCCGTGAGGATGTAATTGTCCTCGCCGTTGGTCACGTTGAAGCCCGCGGAGCAGCGCCCGTTGGCGGCGAACATCGCCTCCGCCCCGTTGAGCCTGGTCGTGAAGGCGCCCTCGGTACGCCGCATCTCCACCGAGCCGCCGATCTCCCCGGCGATCCGGGACAGACGCGACCACTCCTCGGCGGACACGGTGCGGTCCGCCCGTACGACCACCTTGTTGGAGGAATAGTCCACCGACCACGCGGTCCCCGTCACCCGTGGCGACTCGCGCAGGGTCCGGGTGGCCTCGCGGAGTTCGCGGAGGCTGTAGCGGACGACCTTGGCCCGCGCGCCCTCCTCGCGGACCGCGGCCGCCGCCTCCTCGTCCGTGACCGCGACGACCGGTCGCCCGTCGGCCCCGATCCAGCTGCCCGCCGTACGCGTGGCGCCGAGCCGGGAGACCAGGCCGCCGGTCAGTTCGGCGGCCCGGGAGGTGTCATCGGTCCCCGCCCCGCCGGCGGCAGGCTCGCCCGCCACGGCGTTCGAGACCATGAACCCGCCGCAGAGCAGGCCGCCGACGGCCGCCAGCCGTGCCATCCGCTGGAGGTTCCGTCGTGCGTGCCTCATCCATGGCCCCCAAAAGCCGTATCGGAACGGCGCGTTGTGCGCCGGGGGCCGTATCGGTCCGGCCCCACTCCCATACGTGGCGGCGGGGCTTCCGGTTCATCGCGCGGACGATCCGCTGTCCCGCGGAGGGGGCCTTCCGGATGTCGCGCAGGACGTGTCGCACCACGTCTCGCCGGAGGACATGGCGGAGGACATGGCGAAGGGCGCACGAGAGGTCCGCCTGAGGGCACGCGGGGGTCTCACAGGAGGGCATGGCGGACGCTCGCCGGAGGGTTCGGCACGGCCCTCCGGCGAGACGACCCGCGCGGTGTGCCGGGTGAGGCCCCGCTACGAGGTCTCCCGGGGGGCGGCCGCCGCCGCGGCGCGGCGGCGCGGCAGCAGGGGCCGACGCGGCTCCTGGTCCGGCAGCCAGCCGAAGGCGAGACAGCTGCCGGTGACCCCCAGCAGCAGTCCGACCAGGAAGCCGCCGAGGTTCGAGGTGAGCCAGGTGCCCAGGGACAGCAGCACACCGCATATGGAGTAGAACAGCCGCTGGGCGGGGTTGAAGAGGACCAGCAGTCCGCTGATCACCATCAGGCCCGGCAGCAGATAGCCCGCCAGGCCCTGCATGCCGATGTGCATGACGACCGGGAGCGCGGCCTTCTCGGTGAACAGGATCTCCGCGCCGCCCAGGGTGAGCAGCAGCCCGCCCCAGAAGGGGCGGTGCGCCCGCCATCGCCGGAACCCGGACATCAGCAGCCCGTGTCGCTGAAGCGCAGCTTCAGCCCGGGGAGCCTGAACACGGCCGCGGTCGTGGCGTAGTTGGTCTGCCGCAGGTTGGTGATGCTGACCGTGTCGGCCTGCTGGCTGAAGACGCCGATCGGGCCCTTGACGCCGGCCTTGGTCAGGGTGCTGGCGTCATTGCCGATCTCGATGTTGTCGAAGGACGCGTTGCCGGACAGCTCGGTGGAGTCGGTGGTCAGGTTGCTCGCCCTGACCTTGTCCGCGCCGCCGCCGGCCGTGATGAGGAGGTTGGTGCCGCCCAGGTCGACGCTCTGGCAGAGCTTGGTGAGTGTGGCGTCCTTGATCGCGGAGACGACGACGAGGACCTGGCCGCCGGTGTCCCCCTCGTTCGGACTGCCCTCGGCCATCTGGTCGAGTCCGCCGAACTGCTCGAAGCCGGTGCCCTTGAGTTCGGTCGCGGTGACGGTGAAGGGCATGCCGGAGATGGCGAACTGCACACCGAGGGCGCCCTCGGCGGTGAGGATCATCAAGGTGGCGGCGACGGCCGTGGCGGGCACGGCCATCACGGCGGAGCGACGGAGCCGGACGCGTCCGCGCCGTTCCGGTGTGGTGCCGACGGCGCCGGATCTCTCTGAAGCGGCGTCGTTCGGGTTCGCATCTTGCGACGTGGCCATGTCAGCTCTCCCAGAGCGCGTGGGTGCGGGGCACGTGAAGGTGGATCGGGATCGGGCTTCTGTGGCGCGTTGTCCTGGCGCGGACAGCGACTGCGGCGCACACCTCCCGGCGGCTCCCGGCGGGCGCGAGGGTCCTGTGTGCGGCGCAGCGGCCGACCTGGAAGTTACCGCCGGTTACTTAGGCGGTCAAGTACTTTGTGTGGAAAGCGTGTTCATGGCGGGCCGGTCCTGTGGGTGCCCTGTCCGGCCGGTCGCCGGCCGCGCAGCCGCAGGGCCGGACCGGCAGGGCAAAGGTGTGGTCAAGGAACCGGCCCGTCACCTCAACTTCCGTACATTCCATTGACGTTGACTGACCATCAGGTCTAAAACCATCTCGCAGGTCTCATCGGATCCGTGGCGCCGGGTCCGTTCGCGTGCCGCCGCCGCACATCATCGGCGTACCGCAGCTCGTCCTTCCCGGGCCCGTCCCTTCACCGGGGCACCTGTTGCAGCCGGCACCGCACGTACGGCCGGTCCCCGCCCGTCCCCGGTGACGGGCAAGCACCTTCGCGCACCCGCGGACTCCACCGCGCCCTTCACGGCACCGGCACCCGCCGGGCCCGTTCACGGCACCGGCACCCGCCGCCTCCTCCGGCGGCCCCGCCGTGCCGTCGTCCCCCCACCGGCGCGACCGGGCGGCGTCCTTCGACGCCTCCGGCCGCGACCGGCGACCACCGCCGGCCCGTGGCGTACGGAGAAGACGCCACGGACCGGCGGCCCGCACCGCCGTGTTCTCCCACCCCACCGTTCCCACCGGAGAAAGAGGCACCCGCATGCGTACTCGCCGTACCGTCCTCGCCACGGCCGCCGCCGTCGCGGCACTCGCCCTGGCACAGGCCTCGCCCGCCTCGGCGGCCGACGCCACCGTGCTCACCACCGGCTCCGCCGGCGGCACCGCCGTCGCCGCCGGCGACGTCCTGACCGCCTCGCTCGCCGCGGGCACCAAGGCCACGCTCTACTCCAGCAGCACCGGCACCAGCGGTGTGTCCTGCTCGTCGTCCACCTTCGGCGCCACGGTCACCGACAACCCGGCGGCGCCGGGTACGGCCACCGAGACCGTCACCGCGCACACCTTCGACGCCGCCAGTTGCAGCAGCAACGTGACCGGGGTCCTCGGCGTCACCAGCATCACCGTCAACAACCTGCCGTATTCGGCCGCCGTCACCTCCGGCGGCGTCGTCACCATCACCCCGCCCAGTGGCTCGACCGTCCGGACCACCGTCGTCCTGCGCACCCTGCTGGGCAGCATCACCTGCGTCTACCAGGCACCCGGCCTGACAGGCGCGGCGAGCAACACGGACAACAGCATCACCTTCACCAACCAGCAGTTCAGCAAGGTCTCCGGCTCGTCGCTGTGCTTCGCCAACGGCTACTTCACGGCCAAGTACGCACCGGTCTCGGACACCACCCAGGCGGGCGGCCCGGCCGTGTTCGTGAACTGACACGACCGGGCCGCGCCCCGGCACCGGGGCCCAGGGCCGGTGCCTTGAAACGGGACGGGCCCGGGTGCCGCACGGGCCGGGCAGCGGGACTGCCCGGAACCGGGGCGGAGCGGGGCGCGGGCCGGTCGCGGGCCGGGACGGGGGAGCGGTCCCCGCGTTCCGGCCCGCGCCGCCGCTCTCCCGGGCGTGTCCTCCCGGGCGCGTCCACCCGGGCGCCGGACTCGGAGCCCGACTCTCAGGCGGTGGCGCCCGCCATCGCGCGGCACATCTCGGCGCAGCGACGACAGGACTCGGCGCAGCGCATCATCTGCGTGTCGTCCGGCATCGTCATGCACGCCTCCGTGCACATGTCGCAGGCCCGAGCGCACATCGCGCACATCTCGGCCGACATCGGCGACCTGCGCATCATCATGTCCGCGCAGATGCGGGTCATCTCGGCGCAGTCCATGACCGCGCGCATGATCTGCATCTGCGGCTGACCGCCGGTCTGCAGGCAGGAGCTCATGGTCTCCTCGCAGACCGTGTAGCAGGCCATGCACGCCTCGACGGCGTCCTGCATCTGCTTGCTCATCGGGGTCGTAGCGGGCTGCTGCATGATTCCTCCTCGGTCGGTGGGCCCCACGGACGGCGGGGCCCGTTCTGCCTGGTCTCGAGTCCGTACTACGTCCGTGCCGCGGCGGCCGCCACCGCGCGGAAGGCGGTGCTCCGCTACGCCGGGCGGGGGACACCCTCGACGGCCCCCGACCGAGGCGAACCAGGGTTCCCGCCGAACACGGCCGGATCGCTGCGCAGAGGCGGGCGGCGGACCGGCGTGAAGCCGAACTGCGGTGCCGCTTAAGAAAACCTCGATGGACCCGCACCGCGGCCGTGGGCCAGATTGATGGGCGACCGGGGCGGAAGACCCCACGCCCGGCCCGGACATCCGCGTACCCGAGGACGTCCCCGGCGGCGTCCGAGCGCGCCGGGGACCGAGGACAGGAGCCATCGCGTTGAAGGCGCTCGTCAAGGAGAAGGCCGAGCCGGGCCTGTGGCTCGCCGATGTGCCGGAGCCGGCCGTCGGACCGGACGAGGTACTGATCAGAGTCCTGCGAACCGGCATCTGCGGCACGGATCTGCACATCCGCGCCTGGGACGGCTGGGCCCGCCGGTCCATCGACGCCCCGCTCGTCATCGGCCACGAATTCGTCGGAGAGGTCGCCGAGACCGGCAGGGACGTCCGGGACGTCCACGTCGGCGACCTGGTGAGCGGCGAGGGCCACCTGGTGTGCGGCAAGTGCCGCAACTGCCTTGCCGGCCGCCGCCATCTGTGCCGCAGCACGGTCGGTCTCGGCGTCGGCAGGGACGGTGCCTTCGCCGAGTACGTCACGCTGCCCGCGCCGAACGTGTGGGTGCACCGCCACCCCGTGGACCTCGACGTCGCCGCCGTCTTCGATCCCTTCGGCAACGCCGTGCACACCGCCCTGTCCTTCCCGCTGGTCAACGAGGACGTGCTGATCACCGGTGCGGGCCCGATCGGCCTCATGGCCGCCGCCGTGGCCCGGCACGCGGGCGCCCGCAACGTCGTCGTCACCGACGTGAGCGAGCCGCGCCTCGACCTCGCCCGCAAGGTCGGCGCCACTCTCGCCCTCAACGTCGCCGAGACCACCATCGGTCAGGGGCAGCGTGAACTCGGCATGCGCGAGGGCTTCGACATCGGACTGGAGATGTCGGGACGGCCCGAGGCTCTGCGCGACATGATCGCCAACATGACGCACGGCGGCCGGATCGCCATGCTCGGGCTGCCCGCCCAGGAGTTCCCGGTGGACTGGGCCAGGATCGTCACCTCGATGATCACCATCAAGGGCATCTACGGCCGTGAGATGTTCGAGACGTGGTACGCCATGTCCGTACTCCTCGAAGGCGGCCTGGATCTCACGCCCGTCATCACCGGCCGCTACCCGTACGGAGCCTTCGAGGCCGCCTTCGACGACGCCGCGAGCGGCCTCGGCGGCAAGGTGATCCTGGACTGGACCGCCTGACCGTTTTCTGAAGACTGAGCAGGTGAGCCCATTCAGTTTCACCCCCCGAGCTGTCTTGGGCGCACTGGTCCCCGGCGTACTCGGCCCCGGAGCGGCGACACGGATCCCGTCCGTGGTCCGAATCCCGAGAGGCCGGTTCCCTCGCGACCCGGCCGGACGGCCGGACGGAAACGGCCGGAGGCGGCGCGGAGGCCCCGAACCATCACTCCGGTGGAGCGGGGGCCCCGCACTCCCCCGGCTACCGCCGGGGTGCCCCCAGGCGCCGTACCCGCCGTGCCAGACAGCACGATCGCCGTAGCCGAGCAGCCCAGCACACCGCAAGCCCACAAGCCGACCACCACACGATCGAGCCAACCCGACCTCGTACACACTCCCCGGCGAGCAGCCATCAACCCCCTCCGGACCGCCGGCCGCCCGTCCGCGCGCCGCGCCCCGGCGGCGGCGCAACTCTCCTTCCCTCTTCCCTCCCTTCCCTCTCCACGGAGCCCTTGATGTTCGATGCCGTACGCGACGAGCTGCGGACCACCCTCGACGAGATCCGCGCCGCCGGGCTGCACAAGCCCGAGCGGGTCATCGGCACGCCGCAGAGTGCGACCGTCGCCGTGACCGCCGGCGGGACACCCGGTGAGGTGCTCAACTTCTGCGCGAACAACTACCTCGGTCTCGCCGACCACCCCGAGGTGATCGCCGCCGCGCACCAGGCGCTGGACCGGTGGGGCTACGGGCTGGCCTCCGTCCGCTTCATCTGCGGCACGCAGGAGGTGCACAAGGAACTCGAGGGGCGGATCTCCGCCTTCCTCGGCCAGGAGGACACCATCCTCTACTCCTCCTGCTTCGACGCCAACGGCGGAGTCTTCGAGACCCTCCTCGACGAGCGGGACGCGGTCATCTCCGACGCCCTGAACCACGCCAGCATCATCGACGGCATCCGCCTGTCCAAGGCCCGCCGCCATCGCTACGCCAACCGCGACATGGCCGACCTGGAGCGGCGGCTCAAGGAAGCCACGGAGTCCGGGGCGCGCCGCAAGCTGATCGTCACCGACGGCGTGTTCTCCATGGACGGCTACGTGGCCCCCCTGCGCGAGATCTGCGACCTCGCCGACCGCCGCGGCGCCATGGTCATGGTCGACGACTCGCACGCCGTCGGCTTCGTCGGTCCCGGCGGCCGGGGCACTCCGGAACTGCACGGCGTCATGGACCGCGTCGACATCGTCACCGGCACGCTCGGCAAGGCACTCGGCGGTGCCTCCGGCGGCTATGTCGCCGCCCGCTCCGAGATCGTCGCCCTGCTCCGCCAGCGCTCCCGTCCCTACCTGTTCTCCAACTCCCTCGCACCCGTCATCGCCGCCGCCTCCCTGAAGGTCCTCGACCTGCTGGAGTCCGCAGGCGATCTGCGCGAGCGGCTGGCGGCCCGGACCGCGCTGTTCCGCTCCCGGATGACCGAGGAGGGCTTCGACATCCTTCCCGGCGACCACCCCATCGCCCCCGTGATGATCGGGGACGCCTCCCGGGCGGGCCGGATGGCCGAGCTGCTCCTGGAACGTGGCGTGTACGTCATCGGGTTCTCGTACCCGGTCGTCCCGCAGGACCAGGCACGTATCCGCGTCCAGCTCTCGGCCGCCCACTCCGCCGCCGACGTGCACCGTGCCGTCGACGCCTTCGTCGACGCCAGGGCGGCCCTGCGAGGATAGGGGCATGATCGAGGCACGGCGGCTGCACATCCTGCGCGCGGTGGCGGACCACCGCACGGTGACGGCCGCGGCCGCCGCGCTCTACCTCACCCCTTCGGCCGTGTCCCAGCAGCTCGCGGCGCTGGAGCAGGAGACCGGCCACCGGTTGTTCGAACGCGGCGCGCGCGGCGTACGGCTGACCCCGGCGGGGGAGATCCTGCTCGGCCACGCCCATGCCGTGCTCGCCCAGCTGGAACGCGCGGAGGCGGAGCTCGCCGCCTACGGCTCGGGCGAGGGCGGCATCGTCACCGTCGCCGCCTTCGCCACCGGCATCGCGCTTGTCCTGGCCCCGGCCGTCGCCGAACTGGCCGTGGCCTCACCCGGCATCCGGGTGAGGGTCCAGGACGCCGAGGGCGACGCCAGCCTGCCCATGGTGCTCGACCGCCAGGTCGACGTGGCGGTCGCCGTCGAGTACCGCGGCGCCCCGGCCGAGGACGACCGGCGGCTGACCCGGGTCCCGCTGTACGCCGAGCCCTTCGACGCCGTCCTGCCGCTCGGGCACCCGCTCGCCGGGCAGACCCGCGTCCCGGTGACGGCCCTCGCCAAGGACACCTGGGCGGGCCCCTACCCGGGCAACCCCTGCCACGACGTGATCGTCCTGGCCTGCGAGTACGCCGGTTTCCAGCCCCGGGTCGAGCACCACTCGGACGACTTCCGCGCGGTGGTCGCGCTGGCCGGGGCGGGGGCGGGCGTCGCCCTCGTGCCGCGCTCGGCGCTGCGCGACACGGACCTCGGCGGGGTCGTCGTCCGCCCGGTCGACGGCACGGCGCCCACGCGCCGGGTCTTCGCGGCGGTCCGCTGCGGGGCGGAGGAGCACCCGCTCATCCGCCCGGTGCTCGACGCGCTGCGTGCCGCGGCCGAGAAGGTCGGTCCCGTCCCCGCCTGACGCGGACACCGCCCGCCCGCACGACACCGCCCGCACGACACCGCCGGTCCCCGCCGTCACCCTGCCGCCCCGGCCTTGCCCCACCGCGCCAGTGTTACGTATAACTGCTGCAACGTCCCCGAACCACCCACGCAGGAGCACACCGAATGACCGCGCCCGACACCGAGACCCTCCGACGCCTGCCCAAGGCCGTCCTGCACGACCACCTCGACGGCGGGCTCCGCCCGCGGACCCTGGTGGAACTGGCCGGCGCGGTCGGACACTCCCTCCCCGCCACCGACCCCGAGGCACTGGCCGCCTGGTACTTCGAGGCCGCGAACTCCGGTGACCTGGTCCGCTACATCGCCACCTTCGAGCACACCATCGCCGTGATGCGGCACCGTGAAGGGCTGCTGCGCGTCGCCGAGGAGTACGTCCTCGACCTCGCCGCCGACGGCGTCGTCTACGGCGAGGTCCGCTACGCCCCCGAACTGCTCGTGGGCGCCGGGATGACCCTGCCCGAGGTCGTCGAGACCGTGCAGGAGGGCCTGGCGGCCGGCATGGCAAGGGCCGCGGCCGCGGGCACCCCGGTCAGGGTCGGCACCCTGCTGTGCGCCATGCGGATGGCCGACCGCAGCCGCGAGGTCGCCGGCCTCGCCGTCGCCTTCCGCGACGCGGGTGTGGTCGGCTTCGACATCGCGGGCGCCGAGGACGGCTTCCCGCCCGCCGACCACCTCGACGCCTTCCGGTACCTGCGCGCCGAGAACGTCCCCTTCACCATCCACGCGGGCGAGGCGCACGGACTCCCCAGCATCCACCAGGCCATCCAGGTGTGCGGCGCCCAGCGCATCGGGCACGGCGTCCGCATCACCGACGACATCGTCGACGGGAAGCCGGGCCGGCTGGCGGAGTGGATACGCGACCGGCGCATCGCGCTGGAGATGTGCCCCACCTCCAATCTGCAGACCGGCGCGGCCGGCTCGATAGCCGGCCACCCGATCACCCTGCTGCGCGACCTCGGCTTCCGGGTCACGCTCAACACCGACAACCGCCTGGTGTCGGGTACGACCATGACCCGGGAGATGTCGCTCCTGGTCGCCGAGGCGGGCTGGACCGTCGAGGACCTGCGGACCGTCACGGTCAACGCCCTCAAGGGCGCGTTCCTCCCCTTCGACGAGCGCAACGAGATCATCCGGGACGTGGTCCTCCCGGGTTACGCCGCCGCCCTCTGACCACGCCGCACGTCCGGGCCGCACCCGGCCGCCGCCCCGCGCGAATACCGGACGCCGCCCGCGAGTTCGGGCCGATCCCGCAGGAAGCCCGCGCTCACGGCGGGTCGGCCGCGGACCTCGGGACTCCGGACGGCACCGCGGGAGCTGCCGCGGAGCCGGGTTCGTGCGCCGGCGCGCGGCGACCGACAGGACCCGGTCCTCCAGCGGCACGCCCCGCGGGCGGTCCGGGGACCGGGTCCGCCCGGTGGTTCACGCGGACACGGGCGGCTTTCCCCGGCTGACCGCGTCGAGCAGGAGTTCCGCCGCGACCGTCGTCCCGTCGGTGCGGATCGTGCCGGCGACGGCCCTCGCCCGTGCCCGGGTCTCGGGGCTCAGGGCGGTGCCGAGCGCGGCCGAGAGGGACTCGGCGGTCGGCGCCGGACCGTCGTGTGCCGTGCCGATGCCCAGTTCGGCCACCCGGGCGGCCATGTACGGCTGGTCCGCGAACTGGGGTACCACCACCTGGGGCGCGCCGGCCCGGGCGGCCGTCGTCGTGGTGCCCGCGCCGCCGTGGTGCACGACGGCGGCCACCCGGCCGAACAGGGCCTGCTGGTTGACCTCGCCGACGGCGAAGCAGTCGTCCCGGTCGTCGATCAGGGCCAGGTCCGCCCATCCGCGGGCGACGAGTACGCGGCGGCCGTGAGCGCGGACCGCCCGGACGACCACCCGGGCGAGGTCCGGTGAGGTGTGCATGGCCATGCTGCCGAAGCCCACGTACACCGGCGGTGCGCCGGCGTCCAGGAACGCCTCCAGTTCTTCGGGGAGCGGGCGTTCGTCCGGCAGGATCCACGCCCCGGTCTGCACGAGGTCGAGCTCCGTCATGTCGCGCCACGGGACCAGGACCGGGTCTGCCGCCAGCAACGCCCGGTCGGTGAAGACGTGGTCGCGGACGTTGTCCACCGGGGGCATGCCGATCGCCGCCCGGTGCCTGTTGAGCGCCTCGCCGTACAACGCGTTCACGCGCTGGGCGTCCTCTTCCCAGAGCACCTTGAGGTCGGTCTCCTCCGGCGAGGACTGCCTGCCGGGCCGCGCACCCGGAGGGAAGTGCCGCGACGGCAGTCCGAACGTGTGGAAGCACGCGAACACGTAGCGGATGCCCAGTTTCTCGGCCACCGAGCGTGCGCCGGCCGGCATCAGGCCGGTCGCCAGCAGCGCGTCACATCCCTCGGCCGCCGCGGCGAGCGTGTCGAACCGCGCGGCGACCAGCTCGGCCGCCAGCCGGAACGCGTCCGCCGCCGACGGCGGCTTCTCGCCGGTCACCACCGAGCGCACCGTCGGGCCGAGCGGGACCAGCGGCACGCCGGCACGGGCCAGCAGCGCCGCGAACTCCTTGTCCGGCGGCGCGCACACCCGCACCTCCGCGCCGAGTTCCCGCAACCGCACCGCGAGTCCGGCCAGCGGCTCGACGTCCCCCCGCGATCCCCACGTCGACAACACCACACGCATGCCGTAAATCCCCTTATTTCCTTAGGTTCCGGTCTCGGTCGACCATCCTGAGGCATGACGGGGGCCTTGCCGCAAGCCCCCCCGTGCGCTATACGTTGAGAGTGGCGAGGAGTGGCAACTCCTTGCCTTTGCCTTTGCCTTGCCGTCCGCTGCGGACGGACGGCCCGGCCGGCGGCAGCCCAGGACCTTCGAATTCGTCATCTCTGATGGCCGTGGCCCGCTGTTGTCGGGCGGGTTGCCCGGTGCCGGTGCTCGTGTCCGGCGCTTGAGCCGCCGAGGGTCCAGCTCCCGAGGAGATCCAGGGCCCGTTTCGACGGTGATCCCGCCTCTGCGGTGTGGACGAACAGGGCCGTATCCGGGTCCCCCGGGCGGTCGATTTCCCGCACAGAGCCAGCGCCCGAAGGGCCGCCCACTTGCCGCTGCGGACATCGCTCCGGGCGGCCTCGTCGACCTCCTCGCGGGCGCCGCGACATCGTCCTCGTACGCGGCCGCCCGGCTCCGGCCGTCCGGGCCGGTGGCCTGCATTGGTATGGACATGGCGATTCCATCTCTCTAGGCTCCGCCACAAGCACGGCCTGAGAGCGCTCTCAGGACATGTTCCGCCCCCACCTCGATGGAACAACGGAAGGGCAATCGCCATGCGACACAGAACCGGTGTGCGTCTCGGACTGTCGACCCTCCTCATGCTGGGCGCCTTCGGTGCCACGGCCCTCTCCCCGTCCGCCGCCGCGGCCCCGGCGGCGGACACCGCGCCCGTATCCGCCGAAGTGGTCACGGCCGTGGCGCGCGGACTGGCCGTGTCCGAGGACCGGGCACGCGAGCGGCTCGCCCAGGAGGCGGACGCGATGAAGACCGAGCCGAAGGCCCGTCGCGCCGCCGGGAGCGCCTACGCCGGTTCCTGGTTCGACGCCTCCTCCGGCCGGCTCACGGTCGCCGTCACCGCACAGGAGCGATCCGCGGCGGTCGAGGCCACCGGCGCCGATGTCCGCGTGGTGCGGCACAGTGCCGCCGAGCTCGACGCGGCGAAGTCGCGCATCGACGCGCGGGCGGAGCGGAAGGCGGCGCCCGCGGCCGTCAGCAGCTGGCACGTCGATCCCCGGGCGAACACGGTCGTCGTCAACGTGCGCAAGGGCGCGGCGGACAGCGCCGCCGTCAGGGAGTTCCTCGCTCGGGCCGCGACGGACGGCCCGATCGAGGTGCGGGCCACCGTGGGCGGCCGGCCGGCCACCTTCGCCGCGGGAACGGTCGGCGGTGACCCTTACTACACCGGCAACGTCCGCTGCTCCATAGGCTTCTCGGTACACGGCGGCTTCGTCACGGCCGGTCACTGCGGCAGCCCCGGCGGCGCGGTGCGCGGCTGGGACGGCTCCGCGATGGGCACCTTCCAGGGCTCGTCCTTCCCCGGCAACGACTACGCGTACGTGAGCATCCACAGCGGCTGGTGGACCGTCCCGGTCGTCCTCGGCTGGGGAACGGTGCCCGACCGGCTGGTCCGCGGTTCCGCCGAGGCGCCGGTCGGCTCGTCGATCTGCCGCTCGGGCTCGACGACGCACTGGCACTGCGGAACGGTCCTCGCCAAGAACGAGACGGTCAACTACAGCCAGGGCGCGGTTTATCAGATGACGAAGACGAGTGTCTGCGCGGAACCGGGCGACTCGGGCGGCTCGTTCATCAGCGGCGAGCAGGCGCAGGGGGTGACCTCCGGCGGCTGGGGCAACTGCGGCAGCGGTGGCGAGACCTGGTTCCAGCCGGTCAACGAGATCCTCTCGGTGTACGGGCTGACGCTGCACACCGCCTGACCGTGCGGGGAACGACCCGCCGGGTGCGGCGCGGCCCGGCGCGGAGGTCCGGCCGCACGCGGTCAGCCGTCCGTGCCGTTGCCGCTCAGCCGAGCAGCCGCAACGCGGCGCCCGCGACGCCGAGTTCCACCGTCTGACCCCAGGTCAGTTCGACGGCGTCGGTCTCCATGCCGTCACCGAAGGCGACCAGGCGGTCGGACTCCACGACCAGGCGCAGGCGGTCCGCGCCCGTCAGCAGTCCCTCCACCAGGGAGGTGCCGGTGGCGGGGGAGGCCCAGGCCTCCCGGACGAACCACACCAGCCGCGGATCGGCCGGGCGGGGCAGCGCCATGGCGCTGCCCCGCTGCTGCCACAGCGACCGCAGCCACCCGGTGCAGCCAGTGCCCGTGCCGACCAGCACGCCCGAGGAGGCCTGGGGCTCGCCGGGGGCGCCGTCCCCGGGGCGCAGGCGGTAGCGGGCCGTCTGGTGGCCCGCTCTGCCGAAGTAGATCTCGTTCAGGGCGAGGAGGCGCTGCCCGTCGTCGGTGACCGCCTCGACCATGGTGAGTTCCTCGGCCACCGCGCCCCGGGACGTGGCCGCGCGCAGCAGCCTCCGGGCGTCCTCGGCGTGATGGCGCACCAGGACGCCCGGGTTGCGGCCGGGGTCGGTGTCGATGCCCACCACCGGCTGGCCGTCGAGGTACTTGGCGGTGTTGGCGACCAGACCGTCCTGCCCCACGACGACCACCACGTCCTCGGGCGCGAACAGGAACCGGTCGAGATCCGCCCGTTCCAGCCGCGTCCGCCGCCACTGGAGCGGCACCGCCGCGGCGACCTCCGCGAGTGCCCTCCTCGTACGGTGGTGCCGCTCGGCCACCTCCTTGATGCTCTGCCCGCGCGAGGCCAGGAAGAACTCCGCCTGGCCATGCGTCCCGTGGCGGGCCAGCAGCTCCTCGTACTCGGTCGCGCGGTGCACCAGGACCGCGCGCGGCGCCAGGCTCACGCCTGGCCCGCACGGCGTGACCGCCCCGCCGGCCCGCCCGCGCGGTGCGGGGTCCCGAGCCGGGCGACCAGCCCGGTGAGCACGTCCGGGGTCAGGGTGATGCTGTCGACGCGCGGCAGGTTGTCGGCGAGCCGGCCCACCGCCAGCGCGTTGAGCGTGGCCGGAGAGGTGTCGGCGTGTGCCCGCAGCCAGGCCGCACGGGCCCCGGCGCGAGCCTCGCCCGCCTCGCGGGCCGCCTCCGCCTCGGCCTTGGCCAACCGCACGATACGGGCCGCCTCCGCGCCTGCCCGCACGGCGTCCGCGGCGGCGTCCTCCTCGGCCTCGCGCCGTGCGTTGGTACCACGCTGTTCGACCAACTGCTCCTCCCGGCGGGCCAGTTCGATCTTGCTGGCCAGCTCGTTCTCGGCGATGGCCCGTTCGTTCTCGACGGCGACGGCTCGCCGTTCGTACGTCGCCCGGTCCGCCTCCTGCTGGATCTGCTCCCTGGCGGGGGTGCGCAGTGCCCGCTCGACCTCGGGCTCGGGACGTACGGCGACCACACGGACCGCCACCACCTCGATGCCCGTGCCGGGCAGCCGGGGTTCGGCCGCCAGCCCGGCCGAGATCCTCTCGCGGACCGCCGTGACCCCTCCCACCAGCGCGTCGGAGAGCGCGGTGCGGGCCAGCACGTCTAGGGTGTGCTGCTGGGCGATCTCGGTGAGCAGGGTGGAGATCTGCTCCAGCGGGGAGCCGCGCCAGATCCCGGAGTCGGGGTCGATGGAGAAGTCCAGCCGGGCGGCGGCGGTGGCCGGGTCGCTGATGCGGTACGTCACGGTCGCCTGCACGGTGACGTCCTGGAAGTCGGACGTGCGGGCGTGGAACGTCATGGCCAGTTCCCGGTCGTCGACCGGTACTTCGGAGAGCGCCGCGGTGAGCGCGCGGAACCAGAAGCTGATCCCGGGCCCCTCGTGGGCGAGCCGGCCGCGCCGGTGGTGGCGTATGTACGAGGTGGGCGCGGAGCGAAGGTGGCGCCGTCCGAGGCGTCTGCTGATGTCGGCCATGAGCTGAACCCCCTGTTGTCGTCACTAGGACGATATGGGGTGTCATGACTTTCGTCAAGGTGACGATAAGAAGCTGGGGCGGGTGCCCCCGCCGGCGCCCACCCCTGTCCCCCGTAGGTGGCCTCGGGTCGAGCCCTCCCGGCTCACGCCCTCCGAGCGGTAACCGGCGACCGCCACCCCTGGGCCCGCATCGGCCGCCGGCTGCGCGTCTCGCCCGCCGCCGAACTGCTCAACGCCGCACGGCTGCGGCTGGTCGGCGGCCGGACCATGGCCGTCGAGCACCTGCACCTGCCGCCGGACTGGGGCCCCGCCTCACCCCGGCGGAGCTGGAGGCGGGGGACCTGTACGCGCATCCGGGGGAGCGTCACGGAGTGCACGTCAGTGAGGCCGTGCAGTCCATCGAGCCGACGGTGGTGAACGAGGTGGAGGCCGGGATCCTCGGCGTTCCGGTGCTGTCCCCGGCGCTGCTCGTCGAGCGACTCACCACCGACCGCGCCGGACGTCCCGTCGGGTACGTGCACTCGGTCTACCGGGGTGACCGTTACCGCATGGTCTCCCGGCCCTCGCTCGATCCCGCCGCGGGACCCGGCGCCGGCGCCCGGTCCGATCCGGCCAACGGCGCCGGCGTGCGAATGGCCGGAGATCGCCCTGGCCGGCCTGTGCGGTGATTCGTACGATGCGGTGACTCCCGGCCTTCACAGCTCCTTCACAGGGCCGGTGGACGGTTGTCATGCGCATGACCTTCGTTGAAATCCGAAGCACCTGGTCCGCGACGGCTTCCGTCCTCACGGAGGCTGCACCCCCCAAGCCCGAGGCGGCGCGTGCCCGCGCCCGCACTGCCCGGGAACACCGAAGCAACGGATCGGAGACAACATGGCCGCCGGCCTGCTCGCGAGTGGCGCGATCGCCGCGCTGTTCGCCACCGCGTTCCCCGCGCACAACCCCACCGTCATCACCGACCCGCCCCCGGACCGGATCGTGATCGAGGTCGCCACGGTCAACGGTTCCGGCTGTCCGCAGGGGACGGCCGCCATCGCCGTCTCACCGGACAACACCGCCTTCACCGTCACCTACAGCGACTACCTCGCCCAGGTCGGCGGCAACTCCGACCCCACCGCGTTCCGCAAGAACTGCCAGCTCAACCTGGTCGTGCACGTCCCGCAGGGCTTCACCTACGCGATCGCGAGCGCCGACTACCGCGGTTTCGCCCACCTCCAGGACGGCGCGAGCGCCACCCAGAAGGCGTCGTACTACTTCCAGGGCGCGTCGAACACCGCGGCCAGGTCGCACCCGTTCCAGGGCCCGTACGACGACAACTGGCAGGCCACCGACACCACGGAGTGGGCGCAGCTCGTCTGGGCACCCTGCGGCGTGCAGCGGAACTTCAACATCAACACGGAGATCAGGGTCAGCGCCGGAACGTCCGCGCCCGGCAGCACCAGCTTCATGACCATGGACTCCACCGACGGTGACATCAGCACGATCTACCACATGGCCTGGAAGGAGTGCCCCGGCCGCTGACGGACGGCGCCCGGCCGCCGACGGCCGAACGGGCCCGCCCCGCCGGGACGGCAGGGGTGGGCCCCCGCCGGTGCCCGGACGCTGCCATTGCGAGCCGCCGCCGGCGGCGCGACCCTTGGCTTGTCGGCCCTTCGTGCCAGCCGCTCCCGCGCGCGGCAGGGCGCGGCAGGGCCATGGCCCCGCCGCCGCGGACGTGCGGACCGGGGCGCCGCAGCAAAGCGGCCGGAAGGGCCCGCGAGGCCGCACGGGGGTTCGCGGCCGGCACACCGACGGAGCACACCCATGGACGCCACCACGCTGGAAGAGATGCGGACCGTACTGCGCGGCCCGGTGATCGGCCCCGAGGACCCGCAGTACCACGAGGCCAGGAAGATCTACAACGCGATGATCGACCGGCGGCCGGCCGCCTTCGTACGCTGCGCCGACGCCGGGGACGTCATGAACGCCGTCGACTACATCCGCGACCACGGGCTCGAAATCGCCGTCAGGGACGGCGGACACGGAGCCGCGGGGCAGTGCCTCGCCGACGGCGGTGTCACCGTCGACCTCTCCCCGATGCGCTGGGTGCGCGTCGACCCGGTCGCGAAGACCGCGCTGACCGGCGGCGGAGCCCTGCTGGCCGACCTCGACCACGCCTCGCACGCCTTCGGGCTCGCCACCCCCTCCGGCATCATGTCGACGACGGGTGTCGCCGGCCTCACCCTCGGCGGCGGGCACGGCCACCTCACCCGCAAGTACGGTCTGACGGCCGACAACCTGCTGGCCGCGGACGTCGTCCTCGCCGACGGCAGCTTCGTCACCGCGAGCGAGACGGAGCACCCGGACCTGTTCTGGGCGCTGCGCGGCGGCGGCGGCAACTTCGGCGTCGTCACCTCCTTCCTGTTCCGGCTGCACCCGGTGCACACCGTCGGGATGGCGGTCACCCTGTGGCCGATCGACCGGATCCGCGAAGTGATGCAGTGGTACCGCGAGTTCCTGCCGCGGGCGTCGGAGGACCTGAACGGCTTCTTCGCCGTGATGGCCGTGCCGCCCGGACCGCCGTTCCCCGAGGACCTCCACGGGCGCCGGATGTGCGGGGTCATCTGGTGCTGGGCCGGTGACCCTGGGCGATTCGACCAGGCACTCGCCGCCGTGACCGACCCCGTACCGCCCGCCTTCCACTTCGCCGCGCCGATGCCGTACCCGGCGCTGCAGAGCATGTTCGACGACCTGATCCCTCCGGGCCTCCAGTGGTACTGGCGCGGGGACTTCTTCGACCGCATCACGGACGAATCGATCGACGTCCACCACAAGTTCGGCGAGAACCTGCCCAGCGACCTCTCGATGATGCACCTCTATCCCGTCGACGGCGCCGCCCACCGCCTCGGTCCCGACGACACCGCCTGGAGCTACCGCGACGCCGTCTGGTCGGGGGTCATCGGAGGCATCGACCCCGACCCGGCCAACGCGGCGGCCGTCCGGCAGTGGTGCGTCGACTACTGGGAGGAACTGCACCCGCACTCCATGGGCGCCTCGTACGTCAACTTCATCGGCGAGGGCGAGGGCCAGGAGCGGGTCAGGGCCACCTACCGCGGCCACTACGACCGGCTCGCGGAGGTCAAGCGCGCCTACGACCCGTACAACCTCTTCCACCACAACCAGAACGTCCAGCCGGCGCCGGTTGCGGCCTGAACCCCCGAGGGCGTCCGCGCCCCCCCGTGCCCCGCGGCACGGGGGGCGCGGGCGGTGCGGCAACGCGCCGGTACCGCTCAGCCCAGCAGCACCCGCTCCAGCGAGTCGAGGGCGGAACGCAGTTCGTCCTCCGTGACGGTCAGGGGCGGAGCCAGTCGGATGGTCGAGCCGTGGGTGTCCTTGACCAGGACGCCCTCGCGCATCAGCCGTTCGCTGATCTCGCGGCCCGTGCCGATCGACGGGTCGACGTCGACGCCCGCCCACAGCCCGCGGGAACGGAAACCGGTCACACCCTTCCCGGTCAGCCCGGCGAGACCCTCCCTCAGTACCTCCCCGAGTGCGGCCGCGTGCTCCTGGAACTCACCGGTCTCCAGCAGCGCGACGACGGCCGAACCGACCGCGGCGGACAGCGGGTTGCCGCCGAAGGTGGAGCCGTGCTCGCCCGGCCGCAGCACCGCCAGCACCTCGCGGCGGGCCACAACCGCCGACACCGGCACGATGCCGCCGCCCAGGGCCTTGCCCAGCAGCAGCATGTCGGGCAGCACGTTCTCGTGCTCGACGGCCAGCGTGCGGCCGGTGCGTCCCAGCCCCGACTGGATCTCGTCCGCGACGAACAGGCAGTCCGCGCGCCGGGTGAGTTCGCGTACACCGGTGAGATAGCCTTCGTCGGGGATGATGACGCCCGCCTCGCCCTGGATCGGCTCGATCAGCACGGCGGCCGTGGTCTCGTCCACGGCCGCCTCCAGCGCGGCCAGGTCGTTGTACGGCACGACGCGGAACCCCGGCGTGAACGGACCGAAGCCGGCGCGGGCGGTCTCGTCCGTGGAGAAGCTGACGATCGTCGTCGTACGGCCGTGGAAGTTGCCGTCGGCCACCACGATCGTGGCCCGGTCCCGGGGAACGCCCTTGACCTCGTACGCCCACTTGCGGGCCACCTTGATGCCGCTCTCCACCGCCTCCGCGCCCGTGTTCATCGGCAGCACCATGTCCAGACCGGTCAGCGCGGCGAGGCCCTCGGCGAAACCGGCGAGCCGGTCGTTGTGGAAGGCCCGGGAGGTAAGGGTGAGCCGGTCGAGCTGCCGGTGCGCGGCCTCGATCAGCGCCGGGTGGCGGTGCCCGAAGTTGAGCGCCGAGTAGCCGGCCAGCATGTCCAGGTAACGGCGGCCCTCGACGTCCTCGACCCAGGCTCCCTCGGCGCGGGCCACGACCACCGGCAGCGGGTGGTAGTTGTGCGCGAGGACCGGGGCCTCGGCCCCGATCAGCTCCGCCGACGAACGGGCGCCGTGCGTACGGTCGGTCTGGGCGATGCTCATCAGCGGATCTCCTGCGTGCAGCACTTGATGCCCCCGCCGGCCTTGTGGAACTCCGACAGGTCGACGGGGACGGGGACGTAGCCGTGGTCGGCGAGCCGGCCGATGAGACCGGTGGCGCCCGGCGAGACGAAGACATGGCGGCCGTCGGACACGGAGTTGAGGCCGAAGGCCATCGCGTCGTCCCGGTCGGCGAGGACCGCCCGCGGGTAGAGCCGCTTCAGCACCTCCCGGCTGCCGGGCGAGAACGCCTCCGGGTAGTAGGCGATGTTCCCCCCGTCCTCGTCGTCGAGGACGAACAGCGCCGTGTCCAGGTGGTAGAAGTACGGGTCGACCAGCCGCAGTCCGACCACCGGAAGACCGAAGAACTCCTGCACCTCGTCGTGGGCCGCCCGGCTGGTGCGGAACCCCCACCCCGCCAGGACGAACCGGCCCGCCGGCACGAGGTCGCCCTCGCCCTCGCACACCGACTCCGGCCGGTGCACCTCGAACCCGGCCGTCTTGAACCAGGTGTCGTACGCCGTGGACTCGGGCCGGCGCTCGGGCGCGTGGAAGTTCGAGCCGAGGACCCGCTCGCCGACGACGACTGCGGCGTTCGCGGCGAACACCATGTCCGGCAGACCGGGGACCGGGTCGGCGTGCTCGACGGCGTGGCCGTGGTCGAGGTAGGCCCGGACCAGGGAATCCCACTGGGAGCGGGCCAGCGCGTGATCGACCGGGGCCGCGTCACGCATCCACGGATTGATGGCGTACCGCACATCGAAGTATCTGGGCTCGCAGACCAGGAAACGCCGCGGGCGCGGCACACGACTGGGCACGTAAGGAATACCTCCGCCTCGGGGACTCACCGTCGAATGCCTCAAAGGTAGGAAGCGGGCACTGACCGCGACAAGCCGGAAGCGCTGCGTGTGCGCGCACGATTGCTGCGTGAAAACCCTGCTTAGAGCAGGTTCGCTGCGCCGTCGGGGGAAGGCGGGGGCGCGGGCTCGTGCGCACCTGCCTCCGGGCTGTCCGGCAGCAGATGGGACAGCACCATGAAGCTGATCGTCTTGCGGATGAAGGGCTCGGCCCGGATGCGCTCCAGCACCTCCTCGAAGTGCTCCACGTCGGTGGCCCTGACATGCAGCAGCGCGTCCGCGCCACCGGTCACCGTCATGGCCGCCGTGATCTCCGGATAGTTGCGCACCACCTCCGCGAGCCGCCTCGGCGGCGCAGCGCTGTCGCAGTACACCTCGATGTACGCCTCGGTGCGCCACCCGAGCGCGGCGGGCCGGACGGTGGCGGTGAAGCCGGTGATCACATCCGTCTCCCGCATCCGGTCCACGCGGCGCTTGACCGCGGTCGCCGACAGTCCCACGGCCGAGCCGATCTCCGAGAAACTCGTCCTGGCGTTCGCGATGAGCGCCGCGACGATCTTGCGGTCCAGCTCGTCGAACGGGACGCCCTTCGTCGTCATGGTCACCGGTCCTTCCCTTCGCCGCCACGGTCCCCGTCCCGCACCGGCGGGGCTCCGTGAGGGAAGGGTCCCACGCCACGGCGGCGTACGATGACCGGGCGCCGCGGGCGGTCGGCGACGCTTCGGGAACGGTGACGGAGGAGCATGTGCTGATCACGGTCGCGGACGTGGAGAGCGCGGCCCGGCGGATCGCCGGACATGTCGTGCGGACGCCCACGGTGGCGAGCCCCGGCCTGTCCGGGCTGCTGGGCGTCCCGGTCACGGCGAAACTCGAACTGCTGCAGCGGACGGGGTCCTTCAAGGCCCGCGGCGCGACGGCGAGACTCCTCACGCTGAGCCGGGCGGAGCGCGAGGCCGGCGTGGTCGCGGTGAGCGGCGGCAACCACGGCATCGGCGTGGCCGTCATGGCCGGGGCGCTGGGCGTCAGGGCGACCGTCGTCATGCCGCGCACCGCCCCCGCCCGCGCCGTCGAGACCGCCGAGGCCGCCGGGGCCAATGTCGTCCTCGCCGACACCATGGACGGCGCCTTCGCACTCATGGACGAGCTCCAGGCCAAGGGGCTCACCCTGATCCACCCCTTCGACGACCCCGTCGTCGTCGCGGCCCAGGGCACGGTCGGGCTCGAACTCGCCGAGGACGCAGGGGAACTGACCGACGTGATCGTCAGCATCGGCGGGGGTGCGCTGATCTCCGGCATCGCCACGGCGCTGCGCGCACGGCGTCCCGGCGTGCGGATCTGGGGCGTCGAGACCGAGGGCGCGCGGGCCATGTCCGCGGCGCTGGCCGCGGGCGGTCCCGTCCCCGTCGAACTGACCTCCGTCGTCTCCACGCTGAGCGCCCCGAGCGCCTCGCGGCTCACCTACGAGCATGTGTCGGCACTGGTCACCGACGTCCTCACGGTCACCGACGCCGAGGCCGTGCGGGGCACCCTCGACCTTGCCGAGCACGCCAGGCTGTGGGCCGAGCCCGCCGCCGGCTGCGTCCTTCCGGCGGCCCGGCAGGTCCTGGAGCGCGTCGGCGAGGACGCCCGGCTCGGCCTGGTGGTCTGCGGGGGCAACGCGAGCGTCGCCGACGTCACGTCCTGGACCGACCGCTTCGGCCTCCGCTGACCGTCTCGCCGCCGGGAATGCCAGGAGTGCCCGAAGCGTCCGAAGGGTCCGGGCCCCCGGGACCGCCGGTACCTCCCGGACCCCCCGTGCCGCCCGGGTTGCGCGAGGCATCCGCGCCGTCCGGACCGTTCGCGCGGTCGGCGCTGCCGGGACCCTCCGTGCCGTCCGCGAGGTCCGCGACCGCCGGTGCCCCGGCCACGGCACCGGTCCCGGCCACCGCACCGGCTCCGGCAGGGGAGCCGGCTGCGGCCGCGCGGTAGGCGTGCGGAGACACGCCCGTCACCTTGCGGAACACCCGGCTGAAATAGGCCCGGTCGTTGAACCCCGCCGCCCGGGCCACAGCCTGGATGCTGTCCCCGCCGCTCCGCAGCGCTTCCCCCGCCCGCCGCACCCGCAGGCGGATCAGATAGTCCCACATCGTGAGCCCGAACCGCTGGTGGAACAGCCTGCCGAGGTGGTCCGCGCTGATCCCGACGCTCTGCGCGACCTGCCAGCGGGAGACGTTCTGCCGGTAGTGCTCCTGGAGGTAGACGAGCGCGTGGTTGACCGGGCCGCCGCCCCGCTGGTGCCCCGTCCCGCCGGGCCGTGTCATCCACGTCAGCAGCCGGGCCGTCTCCTCGTCCGTGAGGACGTCCCGGTTGAGGAGCACCAGCCCCGGGTGGGCCTGCGCACGGTGCGCGTCGGCGAGGGTGAAGCCCTCCCGGCTGAGGACCAGCACCGGGCGGTGCTGGCCCTCGGCGGTCACCCGCATCCGGTCCACGACGTCGAAGGCGTCCATGTCGGGCAGCGCCCGCTCCATGACGACCAGGTGCGGGTGCTCCTCACCCACCAGCGCCAGCGCGGACACCCCGTCGGACACCGTACGCACCGGCCGGTCCGGCATCCCGGCGGCGACCAGCCGCCGCATCCGTTCCCGGTCGTGCGGGCAGCCGTCCACGACGACCACCGGATCGGTCAGCCCCGCCGGGCGCAGCGCGCTCAGTGTCTCCGCCAGACCGGCACCCGAGGCACCGAACAGGAGAAAGGGCGTCGAGCGCAGCGCCGCGTGATCGTGCAGCCGCCGCGCCGCCCGCCATTCCTCCTGCGTGGCTCCCGCCACGTCCCACACCACGGCCGCGGGGGTCCGCTCCGCGACGACCGCGGTCAGGTCGTCCTCGGGGCCGACGCGGCGCAGCCGCAGCCCGTACTGGCCCGCCAGCGCGCGGACGTCGTCGCCCGGGTTGCGGCCGGTGACGACCAGCAGGGCGTTGCCGGGGGTGACGGCCGTACCGGACGTGCCCTGCGGGGTGGGCAGCGGCAGTTCCACGACCAGTCCGGCGTGCCGTGGCCCCCGGTCCACCGTGAGCGAGCCCCCGTGCAGCATCACCAGCCGCCGCGCGGTGGCGAGTTCGATGCCTCCTCCCGGGGCTCCGCCCGGCCACGGCTCGGGCGGCCGGTCGGTGGTGGCCGTGACCGTGACCCGCACCGATACGGGGGAGACCCGGGCGGCCAGGACCGCACGCCCGTCCGCGCCCGCGTAACCGGCGGCCGTCGTCAGCAGGTTGTCGACGATCTGCCGCAGCCGCCGCCGGTCGGCCGGCACCGGGGGCAGCCGCGCGGGAAGCGCCGGAGTCCACCGCACCCCGTCCGGTGGCACCGCCGGAAGGGCCGCGAACGCCTCGCCCAGCACGGGCAGCGGGTCGATCAGCCGCCGCCTCAGGTCGAGGTCGTTGCTCTCGGCCCGGGACAGGTCCAGCAGATTGTCCACGAGCCGCAGCAGCCGTTCCGCGTCGTGGTGCACGAGCGGGTGCGACGCGCCGCCGCCGGGCCCCTCGCCGGTGCGCCGGAGGATCGCCTCCAGCGGAGTGCGCAGTTCGTCGGTGATGTTGGCCAGCAGCCGGGTCTTGAACGTACTGGCCTGCTCGGCGGCGTCCCGTGCCCTGCGCACCTCGCCGAACAGGCCGATGCTCTTCAGCGCCGCGCTGATCTGGTCGCCGAGCGCCCGGTAGAGCGCGCCCCGGCGCTCGGCGGCGGGCCCGGTCCCCGACTCGAAGACCGCGAAACCGAGTTGCTCCTCGCCGATGTGCAGCGGCTCGACGACGAGGGTGAAACGGTCCGGCCCGGGCAGCAGTTCGTCCGGCAGGAGCATTTCGGGCGCGGTGAGGACCAGGGGACCGGCGGAGGCGGACCGCCCGTCGGACGGGCGGTCCGGCGGCGGGAGGGGGCGCGCCGGGCCCCGTACCACCGCGTCGCCGCGCCGTCGCGGTGTCGCGTAGAGCATCAGCCGACAGCGCGGGAGCCCGTCGGCACCCATGTGGCGCTCCAGGGTCGCGGACAGCCCGTCGAGATCGACGACCTGCGCGAGCGCCGTGCCGAACTCGCGCAGCCTGCGGGCCTCCTGGGCCTCCGCCCAGCGCTCGTACTCGACCACGCGGTGCGACTTGTCGGCGACCATCAGCCGGGCCTGCGCGAACAGCCGCTCGCCCTGGGCGCGGCAGGGCCCCGGCAGGCGGGCGAGCGCCGGTCCGCGCGCCCGTAACAGCGCACCGTCCCAGCGTGAGGCGGCCTCGGTGGTGGTGACATGACGGGCGATCAGCTGCTCGAGGGCGGCGAGGAACGACAGTCCCGTGGGGGCACCGGCGACGCGCCCGCCGCCGTCCGTGCCGGCGATGCCGGTGTCGCGGCACAGGGCCGCCGCCAGTTCCCGCGCGCCGTGGGGAAGTCCGGCGAGGGCCTGGCCGACGGCCTCGGCGTCCGGTGCCCGCGGACTGTCGTGATCGCCGTGCCTTTCGTGACCCGCGTGACCCGCGTGACTTTCGTGGCCTTCGTGACGCTCGTGACTGCCGCGGCCGGTGGCCCCGCCGGTTCCGCCGGGCTTCTCGTCCCGGTCCGGTCCGCCCTGGGCCACCAGCGGCGAGTGGCAGCCGCAGGAGCGGCGCACGACCAGGGCGCCCGGGACGGCGGTGCCCGTCGGCGCGGCGGCGCCGCGCAGCCGGGCCACCAGGGTGTCCACGGCCAGGGCACCCAACTCGGCGAACGGCAGCGAGACCGAGGTCAGCGGTGGGTCCGACAGGCGGGCCTCGGGGGAGTCGTTGAACCCGACGACGGCGACGTCCTCCGGTACCCGGACGCCCCGTTCGGCCAGGAAACGCAGTACGTCGGCGGCCAGGACGTCGCTGCACGCGACAACGGCGTCGAAGTCCCGGCCGGGCAGCAGTCCGCGCACGTCGAGCAGCACCCGCATCGCCGCCGCCCCTGCACCGGCCGTGAAGTCGACCGCGGCGCCGATCCGGGAACGTTCCAGCGGCAGGCGGTACCGAGCCAGCGCGTCGGTGAACGCTCCGAAGCGTTCGCGCGAGACGGGGTTCGTGAGCGGGCCCCGTACGCACGCCAGCCGGCGGCGCCCGTGCTGGGCCACCAGATGACCGACGGCCTCCCGCATGCCCGCCGAGGAGTCCAGCCGCAGCGTGTCGTGCCCGTCGAGCGCCCGGTTGAGACTGACCACCGGCAGCCGGCCGAGCATCCGCAGAAACCGCTGCGCGCGTTCCGAGGAGGCGGGCAGGCACAGGGTGGAGCTCCAGCATACGAGGCCGTCGAGCCGCGCGGGGCCGATGAGTTCGTACAGCGCGCCGCGGGGGCCCTCGGGCTGCAGGGGGCCGCCGGGGTAGCACACCAGGTTCACGTCGTGGCGTTCGGCGGCCCTGAGCGCGCCGGACCACAGGGTCGCGCCCACTCCCAGGTGAATGTTCGCGGTGGCCAGCCCGATGGTCAGCCGCCGGGCCGGGGAACCGGCTGCCGCTCCGGTCCTCCCCGTCCCCGTGCCGGTCGTCCCGGTTCCGGTGTCGTCCGTCCCGACC
>NZ_JAAAXQ010000450.1 GCF_009916105.1 Streptomyces sp. GC420
GGCCGGGGGCGTTCGTGCGGGCGGCCGGGGCGTGGGCCGGCGGCCGGGTGCCGTCGGCGGCGCGGGCGTTCGCGGTGTGCCTGGACGCCGGGTTGCGGGTGTCGTCAGAAGAGGGCGTCCGCGGGGCGGCCGCTTTCGAGGGCGAGCAGGCTCTGTTTGCGGTCGAGGCCGCCGCCGTAGCCGGTGAGACCGCCCGTTGAGCCGACGACCCGGTGGCAGGGGACGATGATGCCGATCGGGTTCCTCCCGTTGGCGAGCCCGACCGCACGGGAGGCGCCGGGGCTGCCCAGGGCGGCCGCGAGCTGTCCGTAACTGCGGGTCTCGCCATAGGGGATGTGCCGGAGCTGTTCCCAGACGCGGAGCTGGAACGGCGTTCCGGTCAGGTGCAGGGGAAGGTCGAACTCCTTCAGCTCGCCTGCGAAGTACGCCGTGAGCCGGTCGATGACGGCGGCGAAGGGCGGATCGCCGGGGGCGGCTCCCTCGCCGAAGGTCTCCTCGGGTGGGCGGTGGCGCTGGCCCTCCATGTAGAGGCCGGACAGGACGCCGTCCGTGGCGACGAGGGTCAGCGGCCCGTACGGGCTGCCGGTGACGGTGTGGGTGCGGGCGGCACCGCCGGTCGCCGGGCGGGTCGTGGGGCGAGGTGTCGGGCCGCTCGTGGAGCGGGACGCCGGGCGGGTCATCGGGGGGTTCCTTCTGCCGGGAGGCGGTTGATGGGGTGGTCGTCGGTGGCCCACAGGTACTGGACGGCGTAGGCGCGCCAGGGCCGCCAGGCCGCCGCGCGGGCGGTGAGTGCGGCCGGGGTCCCCGGCAGGCCCAGCCCGGCGGCGGCGCGGCGCAGGCCGAGGTCGGTCGGGAGGAAGGCGTCGGGGTCGCCGAGGGCCCGCATCGCGATGGCCTCGACGGTCCAGGGTCCGAATCCGGGCAGCGCGGCCAGTTCCGCCCGGGCCGACTGCCAGTCCGTGTCGGGCCCGAGCGTGAGCCGCCCCTCGGCGAGCGCCGCGACCAGCGTGGTGAGGGTGGTGCGGCGGCTGCGCGGCAGGGCCAGGGCCTCCGGGTCGAGGGCGGCCAGCGCCTGCGCCGACGGAAACAGGTGGGTGAGGCCGCCCGACGGGTCGGGGTCTTCGACGGCCTCGCCGTGCGCCCGTACGAGACGGCCGGCGTGCGTGCGCGCGGCGGCCGTCGACACCTGCTGGCCCAGCACCGCCCGCACCGCGAACTCGGCGGCGTCCACGGTGCGCGGCACCCGCCTCCCGGGCGCCTTCGCGACGAGCGGCGCGAGCACCGCATCGGCGCTCAGCAGTTCGTCGACGGCGACCGGGTCGGCGTCGAGGTCGAGCATGCGGCGGCAGCGGCTGATCGCGATGGTCAGGTCGCGCAGGTCGGTGAGGGACAGCCGGCAGGCGATGTGGTCGGGGCGCGGGGCGAGGGAGACCACGCCGTGCCCGTACGGCAGGCGCAGCGTCCGCCGGTACGCGCCGTCGCGCCACTCCTCCACGCCGGGCACGGCGGTGGCGGCGAGGTGCCCGAAGAGGTTGTCGGGATTCAGAGGTGCCCGGAAGGGCAGGCGCAGGCTCAGCACGCCCGGCGTCAGGATGCTGCGGCGGCCCCGCTCGGCGCGGGCTCGCAGTTCGCCCGGGGTGAGGGCGAAGACCTCGCGCACCGTCTCGTTGAAGGTGCGCACGGAGGAGAACCCGGCGGCGAAGGCGACGTCCGCCATCCGCAGGTCGCTGGTCTCGATGAGCAGGCGCGCGGTCTGGGCCCGCTGCGCCCGGGCCAGGGCCAGCGGGCCCGCACCCAGCTCCGCCAGCAGCTGGCGCTCGATCTGCCGGGTGCTGTAGCCGAGCCGGGAGGCCAGTCCCGGCACGCCCTCGCGGTCGACGGCCCCGTCCCGGATCAGCCGCATCGCGCGGGCGACGAGGTCGGCGCGGTGGTCCCATTCCGGGGAGCCGGGGCTCGTGTCGGGACGGCAGCGTTTGCAGGCGCGGAAACCGGCCTGCTGGCAGGCGGCGGCGCTGGGGTAGAACCGCATGTTGGCGACCTTGGGAGGCACCGCGGGACAGCTTGGCCGGCAGTAGATCCGGGTCGTCAGGACCGCCGTGAAGAACCACCCGTCGAAGCGGGCGTCCTTCGACTGCACGGCGCGCACGCACCGGTCGGTGTCGGTGTACATGCCCCAAGCATCGGCCGTGCGGGGGGTCTCCGGCTCGCGAGAATCCGACATCACCCTCGCGCGACTGCCGGGTGCTCCGGCTGTCGTACCACCCGGACAGCGCCGCGGCCGCGCGCCTGTACACGTCCCGGGTTCCGCCCGATGGGGGGACGCCGAGGGTGACGAGGTGGTTGCCTGGCTGCCCGCGCAGGCGGCCGTGGCGACGGCTGCGGGCTGAGGGGCACCGCCCTCGCGGCGGTGGTGGCGGAGGCACCGGACACGTGGACACCGGCGGTTCACGGTGCCGCCTCGGGAGCGCGGGTCAGAGCCGCGCGGCAAAAGTGTCGTAGGCGGGCTGGTCGAAGAGGACGAAGCGCACCTCCTCCACCCCCCGTGCCTCGGTCTCCCGTACCGTCTCGATCGCGATGCGCGCGCCGTCGTCCATCGGCCAGCCGAAGATGCCGGTGGAGATGGCGGGGAAGGCTACGGTCCGCGCGCCGAGTCCGGCGGCGACGCGCAGCGACTCGCGGTAGCAGGAGGCGAGCAGTCCGGAGCGGTCCTCGTCGCGGGACCAGACGGGGCCGACGGTGTGGATCACCCAGCGGGCGGGCAGCCGCCCCGCGGTGGTGGCGACGGCCCGGCCGGTCGGCAGCCCCTTGCCGTAGCGGGAGGCGCGGAGGTCGCGGCACTCCGCGAGGACGGCGGGGCCGCCCTTGCGGTGGATGGCCCCGTCGACGCCACCGCCGCCGAGGAGCGAGGAGTTGGCGGCGTTGACGACCGCGTCCACGGACTGTTCCGTGATGTCGCCGCGTACGAGAGTGATCGTGGTCATACGGGCATCATGCCGCGCGCAGCCGCTGCCAGACGGCCTTCGCCGCGTGGTGGCCGGACATCCCGTGCACACCGGGCCCGGGCGGGGTCGCGGAGGAGCACAGGAAGACGGCGGGGTGCGCGGTGGCGTACGGGACGCGGGCGAGCCGGGGCCTGATCAGGGTCTGGAGTCCCGCGAAGGCCCCGCAGGCGAAGTCTCCTCCGACGTAGTTGGCGTTGCGGGCGGCCAGCTCGGGAGGGCCCGCGGTGGCGCGGGCCAGCACCAGGTCGCGGAAGCCCGGGGCGTAGCGCTCGATCTGCCGCTCGACGGCCTCGGTGGCGTCGCCGGTCCAGCCCTTGGGCGCGTGGGCGTAGACCCAGAAGGTGTGCCTGCCCTCGGGGGCGCGGCCCGGATCCACGAGGCTGGGCTGGGCCGTGATCAGGAAGGGCACGGCCGGCGGGAGGCCGGAGACGGCACGCCTCAGCGCGGTGTCGATCTCGGTGGCGCTCTCGCCGATGTGCACGGTGCCGGCCCTGCGGGCGTCCGCCGCCGTCCAGGGCACGGGGCCCGACAGTGCGTAGTCGATCTTGAAGGCGCTCGGTCCGTAACGGTAGTGGCGGTAGACGTTGCCGAGGCCCGCGATACGGGCCAGGGCGGTCGGCGAGGTGTCGAAGAGGTAGGCGCGGGCCGGCGGCAGGTCGTCGAGGCGTTTCACCTCGAAGCCGGTGTGGATCACTCCGCCCTGCTCCCTGAGGTACGAGGCCAGGGCGTCGGAGATGGCCTGGGAGCCGCCCCTGGGCACGGGCCAGCCGACCGCGTGCGCGGCGAGCGCGAACACGAGGGCGATGGCCCCGGTGGCGAAGCCCGTGGTCGGCGCGATGGCGTGGCCCGCGAGCCCGGCGATCAGGGCGCGGGCACGCCGGCCGGTGAAGCGGTGGGAGAGCTGCGCGGCGGGCCGCAGTCCTAGCAGGCCGAAGCGCGCCAGGGTGTACGGGTCGCGGGGCAGGCCGTCCCACGGGGTGCGCAGGAAGTCGGCGGCGAGGGTGGGCCATTTTCCGAGGAAGGGTTCGACGAGCCGCCGGTAGGCACCGGCGTCGTGCGCGCCCAGGGACATCGCGGTCTCGCCGACGGAGCGGGCGAGCACGGCGGCGGTGCCGTCGTCGAAGGGCTGGGCCAGCGGCAGCTCGGGGTGCAGCCACTCCAGGCCGTGCCGGGCCAGCGGCATCGCCCGGAACGCGGGCGAGCCGGCGGCGAGCGGGTGCACGGCGGAGCACGGGTCGTGCCGGAAGCCCGGGAGGGTCAGTTCCTCGGTGCGCGCGCCGCCGCCGACGGCGTCCTGCGCCTCGTACACCTCCACGGACAGTCCGCGGCGGGCCAGTTCGGCGGCGGCGGTCAGTCCGTTGGGCCCCGCTCCCACCACCACGGCGTCGATCAGTGAGGGCACCTTCGGACTCCTTCGTCCCGTGACGGCCAGAGGGGTCAGGATATTCGTGGGCACCGGCGACGCCAGTCCGCGCATTGTCCGCCGGCGTGACCGGGGACAGGAGCGAGGCCGTGCCCGAGGGCATGAATGGGGCGCGGGGGTCCTCCCGCGGCGGCACGCAGCCTCGCGGCGGCCGGGGAAAGCGGCAGGCACCCATCGGCCCGAACCGCCCGGGGCGGGCGGCCGTTCAGGCCCGGCCCGCCCGGAGGTGTTCCAGGACACGCTCGGCGGTGGCCGTGTCCCGGGCCGCCGTGAAGGGCAGCGCGTTGCCCCCGGCAAGCCGGAACGGCGCACCGGACAGGGTGGCGTGGGCGCCGCCCGCCTCCGTCAGAAGAAGCAGTCCGGCGGCGTGGTCCCATGCGTTCTCCCAGGAGAAGGCGACGGCGTCGATCGCGCCCCGGGCCACGTCCAGGTACTCCAGGCCCGCCGATCCGCAGGGCCTGCCGTGTATGCCGGGGGTGCGCAGCCCCAGCAGGGCCCGCTTCTGCTCCTCGGTGGTGAAGTCCGGGTGCGACATGGCGACTTCGAGGGTCTTGCCGGGCTCGGGCGAACCGGAGCGTATCGGCTGGCCGTTGAGCCGGGCGCCCCGCCCTCGCACCGCCACGGCCATCTCCTTGAGAGCGGGCGCGAAGGTCCAGGAGGCCAGCAGTTCCCCGCCCCTGGCGAGGGCGACGAGGGTGCAGAAGCCGGGGTCGTGGTGGACGAACTGGCGGGTGCCGTCGACGGGGTCGACGATCCACACCGGCGCGTCGCCACTCAGCGCCTCGTATACTGCGGGGTCGGCGTGCACGGCCTCCTCACCGACGACGACGGAGCCGGGGAGCAGGGCCGTCAGGGAAGCGGTGAGGTGTTCCTCGGCGAGCCGGTCGGCGACGGTCACCAGGTCGTGCGGGCCGTTCTTCTCGACTATCTCGTGTGCGGCGAGCTGCCGGAAACGGGGCATGATCTCGTCGGCGGCCGCCCTGCGGACCGCTTCCTCGACCGCGGACAGGTCACCTTCGAGAAATTCGAGAACATCTTCGATCATGTCTCCAGGAAACCACGCCTCACCGACAATCCGTACGTGTCCGCTGTACGCACGGTGTCCGCACCGTGAATTCCCGGCGCCCTGCACCGCCTCCACTCCAGGCCCCCGCCCTTACCCTGACGCCGGCC
>NZ_JAAAXQ010000451.1 GCF_009916105.1 Streptomyces sp. GC420
CCCTCTCCGCCTCCCCCTCGTCCTCGGCGTCGGCCCGCGCGAAGTCCCCCTCCGCGTCCTCGTCACCCAGCGGGAGCGCGAGCGCGTCCCCGACCCGCTCCTCGGGGTCCTCGGCGAGCACGGAGGTGCCCATCAGCGTCGGTGTCCGGCCGTATGCGTGGGAGCACCCGTGCAGTCAGAGCTACCTCGTCGACCGCGAGCCCGCGCAGGTCCCGCCGCCGCCGGTGCAGCAGGACGCGCCCGGCTGGGTGCGGGCGATGGGCGCCGTGTCCGCCGGACTCCAGGTGGTCGAGGTGTCCGTGCAGGGCACCGGCGAGGACACCGTGGTGCTCCAGGCCCTGCGGGTCAGGGTCGTGGGGCGCGCGGCGCCGCCCGCCTGGAACGAGTACCTCATGGGGGTCGGCTGCGGCGGCGACATCGAGACGGAGTCGTACGGGATCGACCTGGACGCGGCCCGCCCGCAGGCCGTCCCGAAGGGCGGGGAGCGGGAGTTCCGCTACTCCGTCAGCGAGAGCGACCCCGAGGTGCTGGTCGTCACGGCCGACGCGAAGGCCGGTGACGTGAGCTGGTACCTGGAGCTGGAGTGGACCAGCGGGGACCGGCACGGCACGGTCCGGGTGGACGACCGCGGCCGGCCGTTCCGTACGAGCGGGGTGGCCGGGACCACGTACGCGTACCCGCTGGGCGGCAGTGCCTGGGAGACGTACTCACCGGAGGGCTGACGGGGTGAGGACGCGCGAGAGGGGCCCCGCGTGCGCGGGGCCCCTCTCGCCCACCGGTAAGGGTCAGAGCCGCTCGGGCGTGCGGATGCCGAGGAGACCCATGCCGGTGTGCAGCGTGCGGGCGGTCAGGTCGCACAGGAAGAGGCGGTTCTCCACCTGCTCCCGGCCGCCCTCGGCCTTCACGACCGGGCACTGGTCGTAGAACGTCGTGAACAGCGAGGCCAGTTGGTAGAGGTACGAGGTCAGCTTGTGCGGCTCGTACGCGCCGGCGACCTCGGACAGCGTCTCCCCGAACTGGTCCAGGTGCAGGCCCAGCGCCCGCTCGGCCGGGGCGAGTTCCAGTCCGGTGTGCGGGACCGGCCCGACCTCGCCCGCCTTGCGGATGATGGACCGGATACGGGCGTACGCGTACTGGAGGTAGACGGACGTGTCGCCGTTGAGCGAGACCATCTGGTCCAGGTCGAACTTGTAGTCGCGGGAGGCGGAGGTCGACAGGTCGGCGTACTTCACCGCGCCGATGCCGACGTGGGCGCCGTTCTCGGTGATCTCCTGCTCGGTCAGGCCGACCTTCTCCGCCTTCTCGCGCACGACGTCCGTGGCCCGCGCGATCGCCTCGTCGAGGAGGTCGACCAGCCGCACCGTCTCGCCCTCACGGGTCTTGAACGGCTTGCCGTCCTTGCCGAGGACCGTGCCGAAGGCCAGGTGGACGGCGTCGACCTCCTCGTTCAGCCAGCCGGCCCGCCGCGCGGTCTCGAAGACCATCTTGAAGTGCAGGGCCTGGCGGGCGTCCACGACGTACAGCAGTGTGGTCGCCTTGAGGCCGAAGACCCGGTCCCGGATCGCGGAGAGGTCGGTGGCGGCGTAGCCGTAACCGCCGTCGGACTTCTTGACGATCAGCGGCACCGGGTTGCCGTCCGGGCCCTTGACGTCGTCGAAGAAGACGCACAGCGCGCCGTTGGAGCGGACCGCGACGCCCGACTCCTCCAGCAGCCGGCAGGTCTCGTCGAGCATGTCGTTGTAGCCCGACTCGCCGACGACGTCCGCGTCCTGGATCTCCATGTCGAGCTTCTCGAAGACGGAGTAGAAGTAGATCTTCGACTCGTCGACGAACTTCTGCCACATGGCGAGGGTCTGCGGCTCACCGGCCTGGAGGTCCACCACCCGGCGCCGCGAGCGCTCCTTGAACTCCTCGTCGGAGTCGAAGAGGGTCCGCGCGGCCTTGTAGAGCCGGTTCAGGTTGGACATGGCCTCCTCGCCGGTCACGTCCTCCTTGTGGTCGAGCTCGTGCGGGTGCTCGATCAGGTACTGGATGAGCATGCCGAACTGGGTGCCCCAGTCGCCGATGTGGTGCCGACGCACGACGTTCTCGCCGGTGAACTCCAGGATCCGGAAGACGGCGTCACCGATCACGGCGGACCGCAGGTGGCCGACGTGCATCTCCTTCGCCACGTTCGGCTGGGCGTAGTCGATCACGGTCGTGCCGGGCTCGTCGGCGAGGGGCACGCCGAGCCGCTCGTCCGCCGTCCGCGCGGCCAGGGTCTCCAGGATCGCCTCGTCGGAGACCGTGATGTTGAGGAAGCCGGGCCCCGAGACCTCGATCTCCTTGATCACCGAGCCGGAGCCGGTGCCGGGCAGCGCCTCGGTGACCCTGGTCGCCAGCTCCCGGGGGTTGCCCTTGAGCTTCTTCGCCAGCGCCAGGATTCCGTTCGCCTGGAAGTCCGCCCTGTCGCTGCGTCGCAGCAGCGGGTCCGCGGAGGCGCCGGCTTCCGGCAGGGCTGCCGAGAGGGCGTCCGCGAGGCGCTGGTGGACCGTAGCGGCGAGGGAAGGGACCGAGGCCATGGGATGGATGCCGTTCCTGTCGGGATCAAGGGAGGGATCAAGAAAGACGTACCGGTCAAGTATCCCACGGTGACGCCATCCATTTTTCCGTCCCGGGCCCCGCTGTGGTAAAGCGCTGTGGAAAGCAACGCGAAACCCGGCCCACCCGTCTGTGAGAATGGGTGGCGCAAGCCATCACAGAACCCCAAGCAACAAGGACGTGCCGATCGTGGCTCAGCAGAGCACCGAGACCGACTGGGTCTCCCGTTTCGCGGACGAGGTCATCGCGGAGTCGGAGAGTCGCGCGCCGGGCAAACCCGTCGTGGTCGCGTCCGGGCTCAGCCCGTCCGGCCCGATCCACCTCGGCAACCTGCGCGAGGTCATGACCCCCCACCTGGTCGCCGACGAGATCCGCCGCCGCGGGTACGAGGTGCGGCACCTGATCTCGTGGGACGACTACGACCGGTTCCGCAAGGTCCCGGCCGGGGTCGAGGGCACCGACGAGTCCTGGGCCGAGCACATCGGCAAGCCGCTGACCAGCGTGCCCGCGCCCGCCGGCTCGGCGTACCCGAACTGGGCGGAGCACTTCAAGGCCGCCATGGTCGCCTCGCTGGCCGAGCTGGGCGTGGAGTACGACCCGATCAGCCAGACCGAGCAGTACACCTCGGGCGTCTACCGCGAGCAGATCCTGCACGCCATGAAGCACCGCGGTGACATCGACGCGATCCTCGCGCAGTACCGCACGAAGCAGAAGCCCAAGAAGAGCCAGAAGCCGGTGGACGAGGCCGAACTGGAGGCCGAGGAGGGCTCCGGCGCGGCGACCGAGGACGACGGCTCCGGCTCCGCGGGCTACTTCCCGTACAAGCCCTACTGCGGCGGATGCGGCAAGGACCTCACCGTCGTCACGTCCTACGACGACGAGACGACGGAACTGGCGTACACCTGCTCCGCCTGCGGCTTCGCCGAGACGGTCCGGCTGAGCGAGTTCAACCGCGGCAAGCTGGTCTGGAAGGTCGACTGGCCGATGCGCTGGGCCTACGAAGGCGTGATCTTCGAGCCGAGCGGTGTGGACCACTCCTCTCCCGGCTCGTCCTTCCAGGTCGGCGGGCAGATCGTCGGGATCTTCGGGGGCAAGCAGCCCGTCGGCCCGATGTACGCGTTCGTGGGCATCAGCGGCATGGCCAAGATGTCCTCCTCACGCGGCGGCGTGCCCACCCCGGCCGACGCCCTGAAGATCATGGAGCCGCAGCTGCTGCGCTGGCTCTACGCCAGGCGCCGCCCCAACCAGTCCTTCAAGATCGCCTTCGACCAGGAGATCCAGCGGCTGTACGACGAATGGGACGCCCTGGAGCGGAAGGTGGCGGACGGGACCGTTCTGCCGGCCGACGCCGCGGCCCACTCGCGGGCCACCAGGACCGCGGCGGGCGAACTGCCGCGCACGCCGCGCCCGCTGCCGTACCGCACGCTCGCCTCCGTCGTCGACATCACCGCCGGACACGACGAGCAGACGCTGCGCATCCTCAGCGAGCTCGACCCGGACAACCCGCTGAAGGCCCTCGACGAGGCCCGGCCGCGCCTGGACCGCGCCGAGAACTGGATCAGCACCCATGTCCCGGCCGACCAGCGCACGGTCGTGCGCGAGGAGCCGGACACCGGGCTGCTCGCGTCCCTGGACGAGCAGGGGCGCGAGTCGCTGCGGCTGCTGCTCGAGGGGCTGGACACGCACTGGTCGCTCGACGGGCTGACCACGCTGGTGTACGGCGTGCCGAAGATCATGGCCGGGCTGGCGCACGACGCCAAGCCGACCCCGGAGCTGAAGGTCGCCCAGCGGTCGTTCTTCGCGCTGCTCTACAAGCTCCTCGTCGGCCGCGACACCGGGCCGCGGCTGCCCACGCTGCTGCTGGCCGTCGGAGCCGACCGGGTGCGCAAGCTGCTCGGCGCGTAGCACCGTCCGCGCACGGCGAGGGCCGCCCCCTGGAAACCGCAGTTTCCGGGGGCGGCCCTTCGCGTCATAGGCCGTTGACCGCCGTGGGCGGAGCTGTCCGGCGGAAGGCGACCGTGGTTCCGAGAGCCGCAGCGGGCGGCAGGCCCGCATCGGACGGTACGGAAGACGCCGGTGTGTCCGGACCGAATACCCTTCTGATCGGCTGAGTCTGCGCGTTGTAGTGGGTCGGAGCCCGCCTGCCGCGGGGGCCGGCCGATACGGACGAAGCGACCGATCCCATGGAACCGGACCGGTGTTGGGCCAGGCACTTGACGCACCGAGCACCGAGCACCGAGCAAGCACCAAGCACCGAGCAAGCACCGAGCAAGCACCGAGCAAGCACCGAGCAAGCACCGAGCACCAGGGACGCACGGCTGCCACCTGCCGCACGGCTGTCGGCGACCCTCCTTTTACGATCCACCCGCCGGACACGACAGAGGAGACTCGACGAATGATGGCAACTACGGCGCGGTCGCGCCGACCCCGTCCGGTGTCGGACGCCCGAGGGCTCTTAGGCCACCGCCACCGCCCCGGCCCCGTGCGCCAGGAGCCGCCGCTCTCCGGGCCGATCGCCGTGGGCCGGTGACGCATGGCCACCGCGAATCTGCTGGGCATCAGTGATCTGCACATCGCTTACCCGGAGAACCGCAAGATCGTGGAGGAGCTGCGCCCGTCGGCGGACGGCGACTGGCTGCTCGTCGCCGGTGACGTCGGGGAACTCACCGAGGACATCGAGTGGGCCCTGACCACGCTGAGCGACCGCTTCGCCAAGGTCATATGGGCGCCGGGCAACCATGAACTGTGGACCCCACGTGAGGACCCGGTACAGCTCCGAGGTGAGGAGAGGTACCGCCACCTGGTGGAAGTCTGCCGAAGACTGGGAATCCTCACCCCGGAGGACCCCTATGCGGTGTGGGAGGGCGCGGGCGGACCGGTGACGATCGCGCCGCTGTTCGTGCTGTACGACTACAGCTTCCGGACGCCGACCGCCCCCACCAAGGAGGCGGCGCTGGCCGAGGCGTACGAGAAGGGCGTCGTGTGCACCGACGAGTTCCTCCTCCACCCCGACCC
>NZ_JAAAXQ010000452.1 GCF_009916105.1 Streptomyces sp. GC420
AGATCATGCTGCTGTCGCTGGACGACGAGTCCGGCCAGGCCAAGGAGCGGCAGCACGCGGCCTGGGCGGTCGCCGGCGGCACCCTGCTGGAACTGGTCCTGGCCGGGCGTGTGTCGGTTTCCGCCGGCCGCGACCGTTCCGGACGCTTCTCCGACCGGCTCCGACCGCCGTGGGAAAAGCCGTTTGTCCCGGCCGTCCGCACACGCACACTGAGGCGATGGACGACCCCGTCACCGCACCACTGTCGAGCGAACTGCTCGGATTCCCGCCCGGCGCCCGCGTTCTCGTCGTCAACTGCGACGACCTCGGAATGTACGACGCGGTCAACGCCGGAATCATCGACGCCGTCACGAACGGCATCGCCACCTCGTGCAGCCTGATGGTCCCGTGCCCGGCGGCCGCCGACGCCCTGCGGCTGCTGCGCCGGCACCCGGAAATCCCCTTCGGAATTCATCTCACCCTGATCCGCGACACCCCCGGCCTGCCCTGGGGGCCGCTGAGTCCGAGGGAGAAAGTGCCCTCGCTGCTCGACGCGAACGGCGAACTCTTCTGCCAATCCGGGATTCCCGAGCTGCTCGCCAGGGCGCGCCCGGACGACATCGCGCGCGAATTCCGCGCCCAGATCGAGGCGGTGTCCGGGGCGGGCCGGGCCCCGACCCACCTGGACTGGCACTGCCTCGCCGACGGCGGACGCGAGGACATCCTCGACCTGACCATGGCGCTGGCGGCCGAATACGGCCTGGCGGTACGCGTCTGGCTCGACCCGGGGCGCGCCGCCGCACGGCGCCGCGGCCTGCCCGTGGTCGACAACGATTTCCTGGACAGCTTCTCCCTGGGCGCCGACGGCAGGCAGGCCCGCTGCGCCGCCCTGCTGCGCGCGCTGCCGGCCGGGCTGAGCGAGTGGGCGATGCATCCCGCCCTCGGCGCCGAGGAGGCGAGGGCCGCCGACGGCGGCCGGCGCGTGCGCAGCGGCGACCACGCGTTCCTCACCTCGCCCGAGGCCCGCGACATCCTCCGCCAGGAGGGAATCATCCTGACCGACCACCGGGCCGCCCGGCGAATCTGGTCCGCCCGGAACACAGCACCCTGGCACCGGGAAAACACGACCGGGCAACCCCGCCACGGCCGCCACCCCCGGGGGGAAATGCTCGACTCCTCGTGACGGAAATGGCACGGTGCCGCCATGTCATACGGCGCCGGCACATCACGAGTCCGCGGAAAACTCCTCCTGGCCAGTGCGACGATGCTGTTCGTCGAATTGGCGCTCATCCGATGGACGGGCGCCAACATCGTCCATCTGAGTTATTTCTCGAACTTCGTCCTGCTCGGGTCCTTTCTCGGAATCGGCCTCGGATTCCTCCTTCCCGCGCAGCGAGGGAAATGGCTGAAACGCTGGGCGCCCGTGCCACTGGCCCTGCTCGTCGTCCTTGTGCGGGAGTTCCCGGTCCAGGTCCAGCAGAAGAGCGGCGAGGTCATCTACTTCACCGCCGTGAAGACCACGGGACTGCCCGAGTGGGTCACGCTCCCGGCGATCTTCCTGCTGGTCGCCGTCGTGATGGCCGCCATCGGCAAGATCACCGCCGATCTGTTCCGGCAGCTGCCCTCCCTCGAGGCCTACCGCTACGACCTCCTCGGCTCCCTCACCGGCTCCGTCGCGTTCGCGCTGCTGTCCTGGGCCAGCGCACCCTCCGTCGTCTGGGGTGTGATCGCCGCGGCGGCGATGCTCGTGCTCGGCGGGTTCGGCAACAGCGTCCGCTACGGGATCCCGCTGGCCGCGATGGTCGCCGCGCTCGCGCTGGAGTCGATGGCGCCGGGCATCCTCTGGTCGCCGTACTACAAGCTCGAGGTCAAGCGCCCCGAGGCCGGCAGCAGCACCCGGATGTACAAGATCTCCGCCAACGGCGTACCGCACCAGAGCATCGCGCCGCTCAGCGTCCTGATGAGGCCCGACTCGCCCTACAACCGGCCGTACCTGGAGACCCCGGACAACCCCCACCGCCGCGTCCTCGTCATCGGCGCGGGCAACGGCAACGACGTCGCCGTCGCCCTGGCCAACGGCGCGGAGCACGTGGACGCCGTGGAGATCGACCCGCGGCTCCAGCAGGTCGGCGCCGAACGGCACCCGGCCAAGCCGTACGACGACCCCAGGGTGCACGTCCACATCGACGACGGGCGGGCCTTCCTGGAGCGCACCGGCACGAAGTACGACCTGATCGTCCTGGCCCTGCCCGACTCACTGACCCTGGTGTCCGGCGCCAGCAACCTGCGGCTGGAGAGCTACCTCTTCACCCAGGAGGCCTTCGAGTCGGCCCACCGGCACCTCACGCCCGACGGCGCCTTCGCGATGTACAACTACTACCGCAAGGACTGGCTGATCGACCGCTATGCCGGCAGCCTCACCAATGTCTTCGGCCAGCCGCCCTGCATGACCGAGTACAGCGGCAGCAAGGCGGCCATCCTCGTGGCAGGCCGGACGCCCGAGGCCCAGGACTGCCGGAGCACCTGGCAGGCGAGCGGCACCGTGCCGCCGCCCGCCACCGACGACCACCCCTTCCCGTACCTGCTGCACCGCACCGTCCCCAGCCTCTACGTCGGCGCGCTCGGCGCGATCCTGGTGGTGACGTTCCTGTCGGTGCGGATCGCGGGGGTGCGGCTGCGGCGCACCGTCCGCTACGCCGACATGTTCCTGCTGGGCGCCGCGTTCATGCTGCTCGAGACGAAGAGCGTCATCGGCTTCGCCCTCTACTTCGGCACCACCTGGCTGGTCAACGCCCTCGTCTTCATCGGGGTCCTGCTCGCCGTCCTCGCGGCCGTGGAGGTTCGCCGCCGGGTGCGCCGCCCGAACAGGGCCCTCATGCAGGGACTGCTCTTCGCCAGCCTGGCCGTCGCCTGGCTCGTGCCCGCCGACTTCGTCCTGTCCCTGCCCTTCGCGGGGCGGCTCGCCGCGGCCGTCGCGCTGGCCTTCGCACCGATCTTCTGCGCCAACCTCATCTTCTCCGACCGGCTGGCGGCCGCCTCCGACCCGACCTCGGCCTTCGGCGCCAACCTGCTGGGTGCGCTCGTCGGAGGCGCCCTCGAATACCTCGCGCTCGTCACCGGCTACCAGGCACTGCTCCTGGTCGTGGCCGCCCTGTACGCCGCGGCCTGCGTCGTCGTGCACGTCGTCGGCAACCGCCCGCCGGACTCCTCCGGGCCCGCCGAGCCGGTGTCCGTGCCGCTGGATCCGGTACCCAGGGAAAACGCCTGGCGGACCCCCGGGGCATCCGCGTAAGGTGATCCCGTACTCGCACGGCGGCCGGCGGCCGCCGTGCGCATCCGAGAGCGAAGCGAACCGGGAGGTGTGAACGATGGCTGTCATCGAGCTGGGCGCTGCCCGCATTCAGGACTTCATCCATTCCACTCCCGCGGCCACCGGCTGACCTTCTCTCTCCTCGCGCGCCGAGCGCGTGCCGGGCCGCCCTGCGAAGGGTCACCCCCTTGTCCTCCTCTTTCTCCCCGTCCTCCTCCTCTTCCCCGTCATCCCCGTCATCCTCTTCCCCGTCGTCCTCGTCCGCGCAGGTCCTCGCACCGTACGGCTGGGACGAGAGGTGGGCGGAGGAGTTCGCCCCGTACGGCGCGCAGGGCCTGGTGCCCGGCCGTGTCGTACGGGTCGACCGCGGCCGGTGCGACCTCGTCACCCCCGACGGCCCGGTCCGTGCGGACACGGCCTTCGTCACCCCGCACGACCCGATGCGGGTCATCTGCACCGGTGACTGGGCGGCGGTCGAAGCGGACGGCAACCCCCGCTACGTACGGGCCTACCTGCCGCGCCGCACCGCCTTCGTACGCAACACCTCCACCAGCCGTTCCGAGGGCCAGATCCTCGCGGCCAACGTCGACCACGCGGTGATCGCCGTCTCCCTCGCCGCCGAACTCGACCTCGGCCGTATCGAGCGGTTCCTCGCCCTCGCCTGGGAGAGCGGGGCGCAGCCGCTGGTCCTCCTCACCAAGGCGGACCTGGCACCCGACCCCGCCGTCCTCGGCCATCTCGTCGCGGACGTCGAGACCACGGCGCCCGGCGTCCAGGTGCTGCCCGTCAGCGCGGCGACGGGGGAGGGCATCGACGTCCTGGCCGCCGTCGTCGGCGGCGGCACGAGCGTGCTGCTCGGGCAGTCGGGCGCGGGCAAGTCCACGCTCGCCAACGCGCTGCTCGGCGAGGAGGCCATGGCCGTGCAGGCCGTGCGCGACATCGACGGCAAGGGGCGGCACACCACGACCACCCGCAATCTGCTGCCGCTGCCCGGCGGTGGAGTCCTCATCGACACGCCCGGGCTGCGCGGAGTGGGCCTGTGGGACGCCGAGACCGGCGTCAACCAGGTCTTCTCCGAGATCGACGCACTCGCCCAGGGCTGCCGTTTCCATGACTGCGCCCATGATTCGGAGCCGGGCTGCGCGGTACTCGCGGCCGTGGAGGACGGCAGCCTGCCCCAGCGCCGCCTGGACAGCTACCGCAAGCTGCTGCGCGAGAACCAGCGGATCGTCGCCAAGACCGACGCCCGGATGCGGGCAGAGATCCGCCGCGAATGGAAGCTGAAGCACGCGGTGGGACGGGCGGCGATGGAAGCGAAGCGGGGGCGCCTGCCGCGCGGGTAGCCCCGGCGAGGATCCCGGTGGTCCCGTCCCGCTTGTGACGGGGCGGGCGGGGCCACCGGGCCCGTTGTGCAGCCGGCTGCGGGGGCCGGCCCGAGCACGTGCCGACGGGCGGGCCGGTCCGGTGCCGAGCATGCGCGGGCGGGGCCGGTGCCGAGCATGCGCGGGCGGGGCCGGTGCCGAGCATGCGCGGGCGGGCCGGGCACGCGGCGGTGGGCAGGGCTCAGGTCCAGGCGGCCACACCGGCCCAGCCGGAGACGACCACCAGGCAGAGACAGAACTCCACCCGCATCCCCAGGGGAGTGGGCCTGTGCGCGCCCGGCTCACCCGCCCGCAGCGCCGGGATCTTCCGCTTCAGCTCCAGATTGAGCAGCAGCAGCCCGGACGCGCCCGCGAGGAACCACCAGCCCGGCTCCGAGGCCTCCTCCAGCGCCCACCACAGCACCGCCGCCCACACGGTGGCCGGTGCGGGAACGCCGGGCACGAACACCCCGGCCAGCCCTGTCAGCATCACCAGCGTCACAAGGAGGAGCGGCCACCCACTCATGGCCCCAGCGTGCCGTACTCCTCCGGGCCCCGCAGATCAGGTCCGCGTGCCCCGAACCGGGGCCGGGCGCAACGGGCGGGGCCGTTCGACGCGGTTTCGACTTGCGCGGGCCGGACTTTGCGGATGTCCGCTTTCGCGTGGCCGGAGCGGTGGACAATAAGGGCATGAGCCAGCAGGGGGAGAGGCGCGCCGGCCACGAGGACGACTGGTGGCGCCAGTTGTACGACGAGACCAGCCCCGACACCGACCCCACACCCACCCCCGACACCGTCGACGACCGCTTCACCTCCGCCGCGGACACCCTGCACCCCACGGATGCGGGCTCCCCGGCAGCCGGGGACGCGGCTGCCGGTACGGAGTCCGTGCCGCCGCCCCGGCACCCGGGCATGCCGGGCCGGGCACCCTGGGAG
>NZ_JAAAXQ010000453.1 GCF_009916105.1 Streptomyces sp. GC420
GGCATCACCCAGCACGCACCCGCGCCCCGCTTCTCCGCCACCCCCGGCTCCGTGCGCCGCGGCCCCGCACAGCCGGGGGCGGACGCGGCGGAGGTGGCCCGCGACTGGGACGTCCCCCTCGGCTGAGCACCGCCCGCATCCCGTCCCCACCAGCCTCCCTACCAGCTCCGAAAGGCTGCAGACCTTGAGCACCGAAGCGTATGTCTACGACGCGATCCGCACCCCGCGCGGTCGCGGCAAGGCCAACGGCGCCCTGCACGGCACCAAGCCCATCGACCTCGTCGTCGGCCTGATCCACGAGATCCAGCACCGCTTCCCCGGGCTCGACCCGGCGGCGATCGACGACCTCGTGCTCGGCGTCGTCAGCCCGGTGGGCGACCAGGGCTCCGTCATCTCCCGGATCGCCGCCATCGCCGCCGGACTGCCCGACACGGTCGCAGGCGTCCAGGAGAACCGCTTCTGCGCCTCCGGGCTCGAAGCGGTCAACATGGCCGCCGCCAAGATCCGTTCCGGCTGGGAGGACCTCGTCCTGGCCGGCGGCGTCGAGTCCATGTCCCGCGTCCCCATGGGCTCGGACGGCGGTGCCTGGTTCGCCGACCCGATGACCAACATCGCCGTCGACTTCGTGCCCCAGGGCATCGGCGCCGACCTCATCGCCACCATCGAGGGCTTCAGCCGCCGCGACGTGGACGAGTACGCCGCGCTCTCCCAGGAACGCGCCGCCGAGGCGTGGAAGGAGGGCCGCTTCGCCCGCTCCGTCGTCCCCGTGAAGGACCGCAACGGCCTCGTCGTCCTCGACCACGACGAGCACATGCGCCCCGGCACCACCGCCGACTCCCTCGCCAGGCTCAAGCCGTCCTTCGCCGACATCGGCGACCTCGGCGGCTTCGACGCCGTGGCCCTGGAGAAGTACCACTGGGTCGAGAAGATCGACCACGTCCACCACGCGGGCAACTCCTCCGGCATCGTCGACGGCGCGGCCCTCGTCGCCGTCGGCTCGGGGGAGACCGGCGAGCGGTACGGGCTCACGCCCCGCGCCCGCATCGTCTCCGCCGCCGTCTCCGGGTCCGAGCCGACCATCATGCTCACCGGCCCCGCACCGGCCGCCCGCAAGGCACTCGCCAAGGCCGGACTGACCATCGACGACATCGACCTCGTCGAGATCAACGAGGCCTTCGCCGCCGTCGTCCTGCGCTTCGCCCGGGACATGGGACTGAGCCTCGACAAGATCAACGTCAACGGCGGTGCCATCGCCCTCGGCCACCCGCTCGGCGCCACCGGGGCGATGATCCTCGGCACCCTCATCGACGAGCTGGAACGCCAGGACAAGCGCTACGGCCTCGCCACGCTCTGCGTCGGCGGCGGCATGGGCATCGCCACCATCGTCGAACGCGTCTGACCCCTCCCACTCCTTGGCTCGGTCCGCCTCAGGGGCGCCGGAGCCTGCGACGGAAGCCGATCGTGCCCGGTCCTTCGATCCTCGGGACCCGCGCGCGTTCCCCCTCCCGGCGCAGGCGCACCCCTTCGGCCCACCCGCCGGGTCCTCACCTCGTACGGAGCCGACACAGATGACCCTCAGCAGCACCACCATCCGCTGGGAACAGGACGAGACAGGCGTCGTCACCCTGGTCCTCGACGATCCCAGCCAGTCCGCCAACACCATGAACCAGGCCTTCAGGGAGTCCCTCCAGGCCGTCACCGACCGTCTCGAGGCGGAACAGGAGACGGTCAGGGGCATCGTCTTCACCTCCGCCAAGAAGACGTTCTTCGCCGGCGGCGACCTCAAGGACATGATCAAGGCGGGTCCCGAGGACGCCGAGCACGTCTTCGAGGCCGGCATGGGCATCAAGCGGAACCTGCGCCGCATCGAGACCCTCGGCAAGCCCGTCGTCGCGGCCATCAACGGCGCCGCGCTCGGCGGCGGCTACGAGATCGCGCTCGCCTGCCACCACCGCATCGCCCTCGACGCCCCCGGCTCGAAGATCGGCCTGCCCGAGGTCACCCTCGGCCTCCTCCCGGCCGGCGGCGGCGTCACCCGCACCGTGCGGCTCCTCGGCATCGCCGACGCCCTCCTCAAGGTGCTCCTCGAGGGCAGGCAGTACAGCCCGCGGCGCGCTCTGGAGGCCGGTCTGGTCCACGAGGTCGCCGACAGCCCCGAGGACATGGCGGCCAGGGCCCGCGCCTTCATCGACGCGCACCCCGAGTCCCGCCAGCCCTGGGACGTGCCCGGCTACAAGATCCCCGGCGGTACCCCGTCGAACCCCAGGTTCGCCGCGAACCTCCCCGCCTTCCCCGCGAACCTGCGCAAGCAGACCGGCGGCGCCCCCTACCCGGCCCCGCGGGCCATCCTCGCCGCGGCCGTCGAGGGCTCCCAGGTCGACTTCGACAACGCGCAGGTCATCGAGGCCCGCTACTTCACCGGGCTGGTCACCGGCCAGACCGCGAAGAACATGATCCAGGCCTTCTTCTTCGACCTCCAGGCCGTCAACTCCGGTGCCAGCAGGCCGAAGGACGCCGAACCGCGCAAGGTGGGCAAGGTCGCCGTCCTCGGCGCCGGGATGATGGGCGCCGGGATCGCGTACTCCTGCGCACGCGCCGGCATCGACGTCGTACTGAAGGACGTCACCGCCGAGGCCGCCCAGAAGGGCAAGGCCTACTCCGAGAAGCTGCTCGCCAGTGCCGTCGCCAAGGGACGTACGACCGAGGCGCAGCGCGACGAACTGCTCGCCCGGATCACCCCCACCGCCGACGCGGCGGACCTCGCGGGCTGCGACGCCGTGATCGAGGCGGTCTTCGAGGACCAGGCACTCAAGCACAAGGTGTTCCAGGAGATCGAGAACATCGTCGCCCCCGACGCCCTGCTCTGCTCCAACACCTCCACCCTGCCCATCACCTCGCTCGCCGAAGGCGTCCAGCGGCAGCGGGACTTCGTCGGGCTGCACTTCTTCTCGCCCGTCGACAAGATGCCGCTCGTCGAGATCATCAAGGGCGAGCGCACCGGCGACGAGGCACTGGCCCGCGCCTTCGACCTCGTACGGCAGATCAGGAAGACCCCGATCGTCGTCAACGACTCCCGGGGCTTCTTCACCTCCCGGGTCATCGGCCAGTTCATCAACGAGGGCGTCGCCATGGTCGGCGAGGGCGTGGAGCCCGCCTCCGTGGAACAGGCCGCGGCCCAGGCGGGCTACCCGGCGAAGGTGCTGTCCCTGATGGACGAGCTCACCCTCACCCTGCCGCGCAAGATCCGGAACGAGACCCGAAAGGCCGTCGAGGAGGCGGGCGGCACCTGGGAGGTACACCCGGCGGAGGCCGTCATCGACCGCATGGTCGACGAGTTCGGCCGCACCGGCCGGGCCGGCGGCGCGGGCTTCTACGACTACGAGGACGGCAGGCGGGCCCGGCTCTGGCCCGGACTGCGCGAACACTTCGGCCGCGAGGGCGCCAAGGTGCCGTTCGAGGACATGCAGGAGCGCATGCTGTTCTCCGAGGCGCTCGACAGCGTCCGCTGCCTGGAGGAAGGCGTGCTCACCTCCGTCGCCGACGCCAACATCGGCTCCATCCTCGGCATCGGCTTCCCGGGCTGGACGGGCGGCGTCCTGCAGTACATCAACGGCTACGAGGGCGGGCTGCCCGGCTTCGTGGCCCGCGCCCGCGAACTCGCCGAACGGTACGGCGAGCGGTTCGAACCGCCGGCCCTGCTCGTGGAGAAGGCCGAGAAGGGCGAGACGTTCGCCGACGCCTGACCCTTCGCCGTGTCCGGGCGCCCCGGCGCCCGGACACGGCGACACCGCGTCGGGACCCGCGCCCCGGCCGGGGCCCGCCGGCCGCCGGCCGCCTACAGGTCCTCCTCCGCCCAGCCGCGCAGCTCGTCCCGCAGCGAGCGGGTGAACGCCGTGACCAGTGCCTGGACGATGACGGGCTGCATATGGGCCGACAGCGACTTCATCGCCTTGACGTGCTCCACCTGCTCGGCGTCCGACTCCCGCCGCACATGCGGCTGCCACACCTCGTCCCGGAACATCCGGCTCAGCTCATGGGCGGCAGCCCGGCTGTGCTCCAGCAGCACCGTGCGTGCCGCGACGATGGTCTCCAGCGGGATCGGTACGTCGAGCAGCTGCACGCCCAGCTGCAGCAGTCCCGGGTCCACGCGGAAGCCGTCACCGACGGGCGTCAGCACCTCCATCGCGGCCAGCCGGTCCAGGTCCTGGGCCGACAGGGACCGGCCGGCCCGGCGCTCCAGCCGGCTGTGGCTCATCTCCTCCGCCCGGTCGGGCGACCACGAGGCGACAAGCGCCCGGTGGATCGCCAGGTCATGTGTGCTGAGATCCTCCGGCAGCCGCTCCAGATAGCGCTCGATCGCGGCCAGTGTCATGCCGTGCCGCTGGAGCTCCTCGATCAGCGCGAGCCGGGCGAGGTGGAGGGGACCGTAGCGGCCGACGCGGCGCGGGCCGAGCTCGGGGGGCGGGAGCAGCCCGCGGGTGCTGTAGAAGCGGATGGTGCGGACGGTCACGCCGGCGCGCGCCGCCAGTTCGTCGACGGTGAGGGTCGCGTCCTCGCTGTCCTTCCCGGTGCCGGTCTGCGTGCTCATCGGAACAGTATTGCTGTCACACCACCGCTGTGACACCCGTGCGGCCCGCCGTACCGCTTCCTGCCGCGCCGCCTCCCGCCGGACCGCTCCCCGCCGGACCGCTCCCCGCCGGACCGCTCTCCAGGGGCAGGAACCCCCGGGGCCATTGTCAGACCCTGTGCGTAGTGTGGCGCCATGGGGGAGAGAGCGGCGAGGACCGCGGAGATCGCGTACGTGCGGGGTGACGCCACCGCACCGCAGGCCAAGGGCGTCAAGGTGATCGCGCATGTCTGCAACGACCTGGGCGGATGGGGCAAGGGCTTCGTCGTCGCGGTGTCCCGCCGCTGGCCCGGGCCCGAGGCCGCCTACCGGCGCTGGCACCGTGAGCGCGCCCGTAACGACTTCGGTCTGGGAGCGGTCCAGTTCGTGCGGGTCGAGCCCACGATATGGGTCGCCAACATGATCGGTCAGCGGGGGATGCGGACGGGCAGCAAGGGCGTGCCCGTGCGGTACGAAGCGATCGGCACGGCACTGGGTGCCGTCGCGGACAGGGCCGCCGGACTCGGCGCCTCGGTCCACATGCCGCGCATCGGCTGCGGGCTCGCGGGCGGCACATGGTCGCGGATCGAGCCGCTGATAACGCAGAGCCTGACGGCCCGCGGCATACCCGTGACGGTGTACGACCACGGGTAGCCGCCCCCGCGGTGGCCTGCCGTCGGCAGCCGCCGCCCAGCCGCCGTCACGGAACCGGGCGGGGCCGCACCGAGTGGTGGGCGAGCGCCGAGTGCGGATCGGGCGCCGCGTCGTGCGGCGGCGCATGGTCGACGTGCACCGTCGCCGCCGCCAGCCTCGGCACGGCATGCAGGAGCGCGTGCTCGGCCTCCACCGCGAGCGCGTGTGCCTCGACCACCGTCAGCCGCGGGTCCACCACGATCGACGCCTCCGCGCGCAGCCGGTGCCCCAGCCAGCGCAGCCGCACGGTCCCCACG
>NZ_JAAAXQ010000454.1 GCF_009916105.1 Streptomyces sp. GC420
GAGGGGGCGGTGCTCGTGCGCGCGGGGGCGGCCGACGCGGTGCGCGACGCCGAGGCGGTCGGCGAGGCAGGGGCGCGCTTCTTCGCGGGTTTCTTCGACGGCGAGGCCGACGCGGACGGGGACTCTCGGGACGCCGAGGGGGAGAGGGACGGCGAGGCGGTCATGCCGGCCACGGCCGTGGGAGCGGCCTCGTCCCGCGCGAGCGCCGGGTCGGTGTCCGGCTTGAGCGCGAGAAGCAGCACGATGCCGGAAACGGTGGCAGCCGTGGCCAGCACGGCGCGGCGGACCGGATGCTTGTTCCTCACGGACATCACAGCGCACGGCAGGCCTCAGGTGTCACACGTCTGGTCCGGGACCTCCCGGCTCCCGGCTCCCGGCTCCCGGCTCCGGCTCGGGCTTCGGCTCGGGCTTCGGCTCCGGCTCAGAGCTCGAAGGACTCGTGGTGGATGCGCCGGTCGGGGACGCCCGCCTCACGGAGCGCGGCGTACGACTCCTCGGCCAGTCCCGGCGGCCCGCACAGGTACACGTCGTGCCGGGCGATGTCCGGGAGGATCCTGCGCAGTGTCTTCGCGGTGATCGCGGGCCGTCTGCCGTCCGGCCTGTTCACCGCGTACAGCAGCCGGGCCCCGCGCGCGTCCGCGATCGCCTCCAGTTCGTCCCGCAGCGCCAGGTCCTCCGCCGTGCGGGCGCGGTAGAGCAGCGTCAGGTCGCCGGGCGCGCCGGGCAGTGTCTCGAACAGCGCCCGCAGCGGGGTGATGCCCGCTCCGCCCGCGAGGAGCAGCACCTTGCCGCGGCTGCGCCGGGCGGCCGTCATGGCCCCGTACGGGCCCTCCGCCCACACCCGCGTCCCCGGGCGCAGCCGCGCCAGCGCCGCGCTGTGCCCGCCGGCGGCCTTCACGGTGATCCGCAGCCGGTCGGGCCGGGGCGGGGCCGACAGCGAGTACGGATTGGCACTCCAGCGCAGCCCTTTGGTGAGGAAGCGCCAGCGGAAGAAGTGCCCGGCCTCGGCCCCCAGCCGGTGCAGCCGCCTCCCCCGAATCAGCACGGAGACCACGCCCGGCGCCTCCTCGACGACCGACTCCACTCTCATGCGGTGCCGGATATTGAGCCGCACCGGGGTGAGCACGCGGTACCACAGCACCAGCGAGCCGACCGTGGCGTACAGCGCGTACCAGGCAGCGCGGGCGGCCGCGTCGCCGACGAACTCGCCGCCGGTGGCGAGCTGGTGCCAGAAGGCGAGGTAGACGGCGGCGTAGGTGAGCAGGTGGAGGTAGTACCAGATCTCGTAGCGGACGCGGCGCCGCACGGCGCCCGCGGAGACGAGGCCGACGACGAGCAGCATCAGCGTGCCGGCGGTCGCCTCGATCATCCGGGGGTAGCCGGTGACGACGGTGACGGTCTGCGGCACGACGCCGGTGCCGCTCTGCAGCGCGTAGCCGTAGAGGATCAGGGCGACGTGGGCGAGGGTCAGGACCAGTGCGTACCGCCCGCTCGTCGCGTGCCAGCGCGCCACCCGGTCCGAGCCCACGCGGCGTTCGAGCGCCGGTACGCGTGCCATCTGCGCGATCACGAGGGCGATGGCGTACCCGGCGAGGAGGCCGGTCATCCGGCCCGCGTTGACCAGCCAGTCGGCGGCGGTCGAGGACACGGCGGGGGTGTTGCGCCACCACAGCCACATGACGGCGGCCACGCCGAGCCAGGCGAGGACGAGCAGCGGGACCGCGGGGGAGCGCCGGGGGCGTATCCGGCGCATGGCCTGCCGCCGTCCGGCCCGGCTGTACTGGATCGTCGTCAAGGCCGTGCTTCTCTCGCCGTGCTGCTGTGCTGTGCGTGCCCCGAGGTGCGCGCGCCGTGCCGTACGCGCGCCGCCCGTCCGGTGCCCGGCACCCTATACGGGGCGCTCCCCCGCGTCACCGGTCCGGGCGCACCGGTCCCGGGCGGCTGGGCGCCCGCTCGGCTCGGGTGTCGTCAGGCCCCGCCACGTCTCAGCTCCAGGATCAGGGGTGCAAGGTCTGGTCCAGCCAGTCGAAGACCACCTCACAGTGCCGTTGCGGGGCCATGGGGGAGCAGTGGAGCTGGGCGCCTTCGGCCGCTGTCATCTTGATGTATTCCTTGGGCGAGCGGAGCCGGTCGAACAGGTCGCGGGGCTGGCCCGGGTAGAACTGTTCGTCGTCATAGTCCAGGACCAGGGTCGGCGCCTTGATCCGGCCGACGAGGTTGGTGATGTCGAGGCCGATGATGCGCTGGGCAGGCGTCCAGACGTCGGTGAAGACTCGGCCTTCGCGAGCGGCACGCATCACGGCGGGGTCGAACGGCTCGAAGCGCTTTTCGACGAGGAAGCGGAGTTCCGGCGTGAGTGCCGGGACGACGTCCTCGTTCCAGATCCGGTTGGTCTCCTGCTCAGACTGAGTGATGACCTCCCGGATTTCGGGTGGAAAGCCCAGCCAGGGAGAGAGGACTCCCGGCATGGCGACCAGTGCGGCGATCCGGTGTTCGAAGGCGGCAGCGCGCGGGGCGAGGTTCCCGCCCATGCTCAGGCCGGTGAGAGCGATGCGCTCGCAGGCGACGTCCTCGCGCTGGTACAGATAGTCGACCAGTGCGGTTACCACCCGCTCCCACCGATCGGTGAACGGGATCTGATCGACGAAGAGCATCTGACCCTGGCCGGGACCTTCGTAGACGAGGGCATTCCAGCCGCGCTCAAGGGCGGCGGCGACACCGTAGCTCCACATGTCGACGTTCTGGCCGTCGCTGCCATTGGTCAGGATCACCGTGGGGCGGCGCTTCTTGGCCTCGTCGGGGCGGAAGAACCACACGGGCATCTCGGCTGTCCCGTACGGGACGGCGGCCTGCTGCACCGGCGACTCGAACAGGTCCGCGAAAGCGTCCCACGCTCGGCGGCTCGCCAGGTACACCTTCTCCTCGGTCTCCGGGGCGTCCGTGCCCAGCACGTAGAACAGAGCCTGGGCGTAATAGCGCGACGCCCGCAGGGCTCTGGCCCGCTGCGTGGCCCTGTGGCCCCGGCGGCCCGCCTGCGCCGCCTGCGCCGCGAGCCTGTCGCCCCAGGCTTGGAAGGTATCGGCAAAGGTCTGGTAACTCGGCTTTGCCTTGGTGACGGTGTTGACGGCGGTCAGCACTTCACCGACCTCCGAGGCTCCCTCTCCGGCGGCACCGAGGGCCCAGAGTGCGTCGAAGTTGAACCCGGGATCGCGGAACAGCTGCATGGCCCCGGGGGTGGCTGGAGACGAGGCTGCAACTGCGAGGTTCGGGCCGGTAGTGGCGGAGGACGTGCAGCCGACCGTTGCCGGAGCAAGGGCCGCACCGGCGGCTCCGGCGGCAAGACCCATGATGGCGCCGCGCCTGGGAAGGCCCTTTCCTGGAGATGTGGCTGGTGTGGTCATCCGAGGAATGTAGAAGGCGCCGACGGCTATTTCGGGCTGCCACTCGCGCTTTGCCCCGAAAGGAAGTACCCACCGCGCAGCGGGTGCAGAACCTCAGGTCATCGGCCCGGACGGTCGTAGTCGCGGGCATTTTCCATGGCGACCCTTTCCCCTCCTTCGGTGACCGGCGCTGCCCTCCTCGTGGGCGGTACCGCACTGTGGGATGCAAGGAAGCCGCGGACGTCTCCGCCTGTGGCAGCTCCGCTGCGTCGGCGGGGGGATCTCGGGTCCGGGCCGCCCGCGCCACCGGCGTCGCCGCCGCTCCGGTCCGGGTCACCGAGTCCGTGGGCGCCCACTCGGCTCAGGCCTCGGCTCTCGACCGGCATCCCTCCCTGAGCGGTGCGATTGCCCCTGCCGCACTGAGCACAGCGAGGCCTTCCTCCGCGTTCCCCGTGGGAAAGGGGTGGCGACTCACCGCACGGATCACGTGGCGAACTCACCGACCCAGGTGCGCCGTAGCAGGTGCTTGGGAAGCAAGTCCGACTCGACATCGATCGGCATGTCCGCGTCGTACGCCGTGCAGGCGATCGCGAGCGGGGCCAGCGCCACCAGGCCGTCACCGCTGAGGGAGCGGGCCTCGTTGGCGGTCCAGTACTCCTTGTGCCAGGTCAGGGCCGTCACCAGGGAGTCGTTGAAAGCCTCGTTCTCCCGGCGCAGATAGAGCTGGAACAGTTCCGGAGGCGGGTACAACACCTTCAGCATCAGCTCCGTGTCGGCGATCCGGGGGTGCTGGGGATCGGTGCCGTTGACTGCGACGACCAGGGTGCCCCAGGTCTCCGCCCGGCCGAACCAGAAGTGCTGCAACGTTTCGATCCAGGCGTAGACGTAATCGTCGAACTCCGCGCCGGAGGCGCGCAGAAACGACACCGGCACCTGCGCCAACTGCCGGGCACGCTCGTTCTCCCGGCAGATCACCGCCAAGTAGAAGGAAGTGAGCCAGTTCCCGGCGTGCAGGTAGTCCTGCGGACCGGTGGCGGGGAGCTTCCGTACCTCGTCCAGGGTCCCGACCCGGCACGTGACCGGGCCCTCCTGCGCCACGCCTGCGGCGAAGAGCGCGGACCCCACCTGCATGGCAAGAACCCACGACTCCCAGGTTTCGAGATTGCCCGCCACGGGGTCCTGCAGACAGTGCCACTTCGCCGCCGAGAGGGAGAACGTCAGCGCGTCATAGCGGTCGTCCTCGGATGCCTCGATGCCCTCGATGGCCTCCTGGGCAGCCGCGACGACCGGCTCCATGGCCTCCGCCGCGTTGTCCGTACGGAAGTCATGGCGCGGAATGCGCGTTGCCATCAGGCCTCCTCCGGCTGGAACTGGAATTCCTCGACCGGGGCACCAGCGTACTTGCCGTCGCCGTTGGCATCCCTGGTCGGCGGCGGGAGCTCCACACCGTCCACCAGCTTTTCGACACTCTTACGGCGGTAGAGCGAGTTGTAGTGTTCCTGACTCCAGCCTCGTTGTTGTTCGCCAGCCAGACGTGCCTCTCCTGGCATTCCTTACGCCGCTCCGGAGTCAACTCCTGCTCGCCGTCACAGTCGGCCGGCGTCAACGCGTCGTCCGTGGCACCCGCCGCCTCGTCCGCCGTCCCGGCCGCGTTGTCCAGGCCGCCTGTGCCCGGGGTCTCCGTATGCCCGCCACACGGGACGCCGCTGTCCGCGGTCGAGCCGCCCGGCAGGCCGTTGTCGGCCGTACCGCCCGGGAGGTTGTCGCCGGGGTTGCGGGGGCCTGGCAGGGCGTCGTCGCCGGGCCGTCGCCGCGGCGGATGTGGGCCGCGTTGTCGGCGGGGTTGCCGTCGAGGCCGCGGGGGGGGGCGTCGCCGGCGTCCTGGCGGAGGATGCCGTCGGCGTCGTAGAGGTTGCCCTTGGGGTCCATGTAGACCGGGTTGCCGTCCAGGTCGGTCATCCGGACCGAGCCCTCGGGGACCTTGAAGGAACCTCGGGCAGGCTGACGACATTGTCCGGCATCGGCGCGATGTCGATCCTGCCCATGCCCTTGAGGCCACCATCACGACGCCGATCATGGATTTCCAGGGGTTCGGATCGCCGCTACTGTGCATGGGCCGCAGGTGCCGGGTTGTGGGGCTCGGAAGGCGTGGTCGCAGGTTTCGCAGTTCTGG
>NZ_JAAAXQ010000455.1 GCF_009916105.1 Streptomyces sp. GC420
CCCGCGCGCTGCCGGGGGAGCTGCTGGACGCGATCGGCGCCGCCGACGCCGTCGTGCACGCCGGGGACTGGGTCGACAGCGCGACGCTGGATCTCCTCGAGTCCCGGGCCCGCCGGCTGATCGCCGTGTACGGCAACAACGACGGCCCCGAGCTGCGGGCGCGGCTGCCCGAGGTGGCGCGTGCGGAACTCGACGGGTTGCGCCTCGGTGTCGTCCACGAGACCGGCTCCGCGCAGGAGCGCGAACGCCGTTGCGCGGAGCTCTTCCCCGACCTGGACGTGCTGGTCTTCGGGCACAGCCACATCCCCTGGGACACCACGGCGCCCGGTGGGCTGCGGCTGCTGAACCCGGGGTCGCCGACCGACCGGCGGCGGCAGCCGCACTGCACGTACATGACCGCCGTCGTCGAGGACGGCAGGCTGGGCGCCGTCGAGCTGCACAGGCTGCCGCCCCGGACCCGGCCCTGACGCGCCGGGCCCGGGGCGCCTCACCCCGCAGGTGTCACGCCCCGGCAGCCGTCACTTCGCCGCCTCGCCCTTCGCCGCCTCGGCCTTCGGCGGTACGGGTGCCGGACCGGCCAGGTCCGGGTCGAGGTCGGGGTGCCGGCCCGGGCCCATGAGCGCGATCTCGACGTCCACGACACCCTCGACGGCCCGCACCAGCCGCGCGGCCACCGGCACCAGCGTGGTGTCCCTGATGCGCCCGCTCAGGGTGACGACACCGTCCTCGACCGTGACCTGGATGGGCGACAGCGGGGCCGGGAACAGGTAGGCCACGACCTCTCGGCGTACCTCCTCGGCGATGTCCTCGTCGTCCCGCAGGAAGACCTTGAGCAGATCGGCGCGGCTGACGATGCCCTGAAGCATCCCCGTCTCGTCGACCACGGGAAGCCGCTTGACCTTGCGCTGGGCCATGGCACGCGCGGCCTGGGCGAGGGTCGCGCTGGCCTGGATGGTGGCGGCCGGCGCCGTCATCAGCTCTCCCGCGGTGACCGCGCCGGCCTTCGCCAGGTCGGACAGCCGCCGCAGCTGCTCGTACCGGTCGGGATCGGTGTCCCGGAACTCCTCCTTCGGCAGCAGATCGGCCTCGGAGACGACTCCGACGACCCGGCCCTCGCCCTCCAGCACGGGCAGGGCGCTCACCTTCCACTGCTCCATGGTCCTGACGATCTCCTTGAAGGTGGCCTCACGGCCGACGGCGACGACGGTGTGCGTCATCACGTCGCTCACGATGTGCGGGGTGGCGTGCACGGTGACTCCTCGGTCGGTTTCCGCCGGGCGGATACGACGGTCAGCCGGTCAGCGGAGGCTGCCGCTGCCGTAAGGGGCGTACAGGTCGAGCAGCCGGGTCCTGGCGGCCCGGAGCCGGCGGGCGAGCACACGTCCGACCCACTGGGAGACAGACGCGGACAGTTCGGGGTCGGCCTCGCACATCCGCCGTACCGTCGCCGCGTCGAACTCGTAGGCACGTACCGGTGTCATCGCCTCGGCGCCCAGGTGCCAGGTGTGCGGCGGGAACAGCCAGGACCAGCCGACGAGCTCGTTGTGCCCGAGGGTCTCGATGTCGGCCGCCCGGCGGCCGGGCACATGCATGTCGAGGGTGACCGTGCCGGTGCGGATGATCCAGAACTTGTCCGCGTGCCCGCCCTCCTCGAAGAGCCGCGTGCCCTGGGGGAAGGAGACCTCCCGGGCCATGCTCATCAGCCGCTCACGGTGCTCGGCGGGCAGGGCCCGCAGCAGGGTGGAGTTGGAGGACGTGTTCATCGCTGCCCCTTTCCGGTGGACCCGTGGCCGGTACGGACCCTTCGCTTCCAGCTTCGGCCCGGCCGGGTGCCCCCACCATGGGCCACCCGGCCCCGCCGCCGGTCCGCCCGGCCCTCGCCGGTACCCGGCGCCGGCGGCTCCACCAGGGACGACGCCTCAGTCCTTGACCAGTCCTGCCGCATGGTCCGGCACATAGGTCTGCAACTCGCGTGGCGTCCGCACGTATCCCGTCGACGGGGGCCGCGGCGGCACCTCCAGCGCCGGCGGCGGCACCTCCTCGTAGGGCACGGAGGCGAGGAGATGCGCGATCATGTTGATCCGTGCCCGGCGCTTGTCGTCGCTCTCGACCACGCACCACGGCGCCTCGGGGATGTCCGTGTGAACGAACATCTCGTCCTTGGCCCTGGAGTACGCCTCCCAGCGGCTGAGGGACTCCAGGTCCATCGGCGACAGCTTCCAGCGCCGCACCGGGTCGTCGAGTCTGCGCCGGAACCGCTGCTCCTGCACGGCGTCGCTCACCGAGAACCAGTACTTGCGCAGCAGGACCCCGTCCTCGACCAGCATCCTCTCGAAGATCGGGCACTGGTGCAGGAAACGCCGGTGCTCCTCCTTGGTGCAGAAACCCATCACGTGCTCGACACCGGCCCGGTTGTACCAGCTGCGGTCGAACAGCACGATCTCCCCGGCCGCCGGAAGGTGTTCTATGTAGCGCTGGAAGTACCACTGGGTGCGCTCGCGCTCGGTGGGCTTGGGCAGGGCCACGATCCGCGCGACGCGGGGATTGAGATACTCCGTCACCCGCTTGATCGTGCCGCCCTTGCCGGCCGCGTCCCGGCCCTCGAAGACCACCACGAGCCTGGCCCCTTCGGTCTTGACCCACTCCTGCAGCTTCACCAGTTCCGTCTGCAGCCGGTACAGCTCACGCTCGTACGGTTCACGCGGCAGTGTCTTCCTCTGGGCCATACCGTCTCCTCGCTCGGCAATCCGTACCGCCTTCCTACCCAGGCCGGGGGACGGTCCGGTCGGCGGGGTACGCCGGCCGGCGGGCGTACGCCGGTCAGCGGGCGTACGCCGGTCAGCGGCGCCGTCTGAACACGCAGTACACGACGGCGGCGGCGACTGCGGCGGCCACCACCGCGACGGCGGCGCGTTTGGCGACCGCGCCGCCCGCCGCCCGCACCAGGTCGATCGGCTCGGCCTCCGCCCGCTCCTCCGGGACCCCGGTGGCGCCCGTGACGCCCTCGACGAGCGGCGCGGAGGGCCCTGCCAACTCCTCGGACAGGCAGGCGGCGAACTGCCCGACCAGCTTGTCGCCCACCTCCGCCATGACGCCGCGCCCGAACTGCGCGGGCCGCCCGGTGACCGTCAGGTCGGTATCGACCGACACCGCGGTCCCGCCGTCGCGTTCCTCCATCGTCGCGGTGACCGTGGCCCTGGCCGTGCCCTGCCCGCGCGTCTCCTTGCCACTGGCCCTCAGCACCAGCCGGCGCGCGGACTCGTCGGTCTCCTCGAAGACGGCCGTGCCGCCGTAGGTCACCGTGACGGGACCGACCTTGACCTTCACCTTCCCGGTGACCGTCTTGCCGTCGAAGCCGTCCACAGTGGCGCCGGGCATGCACGGCGCGACCCGCTCGATGTCGAGGAGCATCCGCCATGCCTCCTCCACCGGCACAGGGACGGTGAACTCGTGGTGCAGTTCCATCGTTTCCTCCAGTTCTCAGCTCTCGGGTCCTGCGCCCCGCCGGGGACTCAGGGGCCGGTCCTGGTCCCGCCCACGACCGCCGCCAGATGCTCCAGCGCGGCCAGGCTGTGCCCCTCGACGAAGTCGTCCACATGCGGAAGCGCCGCCGCCATGCCACCGGCCAGCGGCGCGTAACCGGGCCGTGCCTTACGGGGATTGGCCCAGACCACCCGGTGCGCGAGCCGGTGCAGCCGGCGCATCTGCTCCCCGAGCAGCGCCGCGTCTCCGCGCTCCCAGCCGTCCGAGAGGACGACGACGACCGCGCCCCGCGCCATGCCCCGCTGGCCCCACCGGTCGAGGAAGCCGCGCAGCATCTCCCCGAGCCGGGTGCCGCCGCTCCAGTCGGGCACCGCCGCCGCGACCGCCGCCAGCGCCGTGTCCGGGTCGCGGTGGCTCAGTTCACGGGTCACCCGGGTCAGCCGGGTGCCCAGCGTGAACACCTCCGTGCGGCCGGGCCCGCCGTGCGCCGCGGCGTGCGCGAAACGCAGCAGGGCGTCGGCGTACGGGCCCATCGAACCGCTCACGTCCAGCAGCAGCACCACCCGGCGCGGCCGTACGGCGCGGGCCCGGTGGCGCAGCAGCGCCGGTTCACCGCCGCCGCGCAGCAACTCCCGCACCGTACGCCTCGGATCGACCTGACCGCGCCTCGCCGGGCGTCTGCGGGCGGTGCGCCGTGGCTCCCCGCGCAGCGAGAACGCCGCCAGCAGGCGCCGCAGTTGCTCGTGCTCCTGAGTCGTGAGCTCCCCCATGTCGCGGTGGCGCAGCACTTCGGTGGCGCTCGCCAGCGTGGCCACCGGCGCCGCTTCCCGGCCTTCGCCGGCCTCGGCCTCGCCGGCGGGTCCGGCCTCCCGGGCGACGAGCCGCAGCCGTGACGGTGGCGCGGCGCGCGGCGCGCCCGCCCGGCGCCGGCCAGTGCCGAAGTAGGCGGCGAACACCCGGTCGTAGCGCTCCAGATCGTCGTGCGTGCCGCACAGCGTGAGCCTGCCCGCCCAGTAGACGTCCGTGCGCCGTCCGGGCGTGAGCACGTCCAGGGCGCGCAGGAACGCCTGGACGCGGTCGGGGCCGGCGTCCACGCCGGCCGCGCGCAGCGCCCGCGCGAAGCCGACCAGTACGGCCGGGGCGTCGGCCACCGCGCTCGCGTCCACCGCCGCTCACGCCCCGCGCGCCGCGAGAATCGAGGACAGGTCCAGCGCGCGGGCCCGTTCGGCGTCCTCGCGGTACTTCAGCACCGAGCCGAGCGTCGCCACCGCCAGCTCCGCGTCCAGTTCGCTCGCCCCCAGCGCGTCCAGCGCCTCGGCCCAGTCGATGGTCTCGGCCACCCCGGGCGGCTTGAGCAGGTCCTGGGAGCGCAGCTCCTGCACGACTGCCGTCACCTGCTCGGCCAGCCGCTCGGCGACCTGCGGCAACCGCCTTCTCACGATGGCGAGTTCGCGGGCGAAGCCGGGGTGCTCGAACCAGTGGTAGAGGCAGCGGCGCTTCAGCGCGTCGTGCACCTCCCGGGTGCGGTTCGAGGTGAGCACCACCACGGGCGGCGACTCGGACCGCACCGTGCCGAGTTCGGGAATGCTGACCGTGTACTCCGACAGCAGCTCCAGCAGGAACGCCTCGAACTCGTCGTCGGCGCGGTCGATCTCGTCGACGAGCAGCACCGAAGGGGTCTCCAGCGCCCGCAGCAGTGGTCTGGCGATGAGGAACCGTCTGCTGTACAGCTCGTCCTCCAGCCGGTCCGGGTCCGTCACCCCCGCTGCCTCGGCGGCCCGCAGGTGCAGCAGCTGGCGCGGGAAGTCCCAGTCGTACAGCGCCTGCGAGGCGTCGATGCCCTCGTAGCACTGCAGACGGATCAGCGGGACACGGAGCGCCTGGGCCAGGGCCGAGGCGAGCGCGGTCTTGCCCACGCCGGCGTCGCCCTCGCAGAACAGCGGCCGGTGCAGCCGCAGCGCCAGGAAGCAGGCGACGGCCAGTCCCTCGTCGACGAGGTAGCCGGTTTCCTCCAGACGGGTCCGCAACCCCTCCGGCCCGTCGGCCCCGTCTGTCCTGGCG
>NZ_JAAAXQ010000456.1 GCF_009916105.1 Streptomyces sp. GC420
GGACGGGGCCGTCTGGTCGGCGGCCGCGGGGGCCGGGACCGGCTCGGGCTCGGGAGCGGCCGCCGGAGCGGGCTCCGCGGCCGGGGCGGCGGCGGGGGCGCCGCTGCCGTCGTCGATGACGGCCAGCTCGGCGCCGACCTCCACCGTCTCGTCCTCGGCGACCTTGATGGACGCGAGGATTCCGGAGGCGGGGGCGGGGATCTCGGTGTCGACCTTGTCGGTGGAGACCTCGAGCAGCGGCTCGTCGGCCTCCACGTGTTCACCCTCGGCCTTCAGCCAGCGGGTGACGGTGCCTTCGGTCACGCTCTCACCGAGCGCCGGCAGTGTTACGGAAACCGCCATGGTTTCGGTTGCTCCTAACGAACTTTGCGGATTAGGGGTGCACGGCCCATCGGGAGAGCTGATCAGTCGTGGGAGTGCAGCGGCTTGCCGGCCAGGGCCAGGTGGGCCTCACCGAGCGCCTCGTTCTGCGTCGGGTGCGCGTGGACGAGCTGCGCGACCTCGGCGGGCAGCGCCTCCCAGTTGTAGATCAGCTGCGCCTCGCCGACCTGCTCGCCCATGCGGTCGCCGACCATGTGGACGCCGACCACGGCACCGTCCTTGACCTGGACGAGCTTGATCTCGCCGGCGGTCTTCAGGATCTTGCTCTTGCCGTTGCCCGCCAGGTTGTACTTCAGAGCGACGACCTTGTCGGCGCCGTAGATCTCCTTGGCCTTGGCCTCGGTGATACCCACGGAGGCGACCTCCGGGTGGCAGTACGTCACCCGCGGGACACCGTCGTAGTCGATCGGCACGGCCTTGAGGCCGGCGAGCCGCTCCGCCACCAGGATGCCTTCGGCGAAGCCCACGTGCGCGAGCTGGAGCGTCGGCACGAGGTCGCCGACGGCGGAGATGGTGGGCACGTTGGTCCGCATGTACTCGTCGACCAGGACGTAGCCCCGGTCCATGGCGACTCCGGCCTCCTCGTATCCGAGACCGGCCGAGACCGGGCCGCGGCCGATGGCGACCAGCAGCACCTCGGCCTCGAAGGTCTTGCCGTCCGCGAGGGTGACCTTGACACCGTTCTCGGTGTACTCGGCGCTCTGGAAGAACGTACCGAGGTTGAACTTGATGCCGCGCTTGCGGAAGGCGCGCTCAAGAAGCTTGGAGCTGTTCTCGTCCTCGACCGGCACCAGGTGCTTCAGGCCCTCGACGATCGTCACGTCGGTGCCGAAGGACTTCCAGGCGGAGGCGAACTCGACGCCGATGACGCCGCCGCCCAGGATGATCGCGGACTGCGGGACGCGGTCCAGGACCAGGGCGTGGTCGGAGGAGATGATGCGGTTGCCGTCGATCTCCAGGCCGGGCAGGGACTTCGGCACGGAGCCGGTCGCCAGGAGCACGTGGCGGCCCTCGATGCGGCGGCCGTTCACGTCGACGGAGGTGGGGGAGGACAGTCGGCCCTCGCCCTCGATGTACGTCACCTTGCGGGAGGCGACGAGACCCTGCAGGCCCTTGTAGAGGCCCGAGATCACGTCGTCCTTGTACTTGTGGACACCGGCGATGTCGATGCCCTCGAAGCTGGCCTTGACACCGAACTGCTCACTCTCACGGGCCTGGTCGGCGATCTCGCCGGCGTGCAGCAGGGCCTTGGTGGGAATGCATCCACGGTGCAGGCAGGTGCCGCCGAGCTTGTCCTTCTCGATCAGGGCGACGTCGAGGCCCAGCTGCGCTCCGCGCAGCGCCGCGGCGTAACCGCCGCTGCCACCGCCGAGGATCACTAGGTCGAAAACGGTGCTGGCGTCGTTCGCCACGTCACGTCCTCCATGCATGTGCGCCGGCGCCGGTCGTCCATGACCGGGCGGCGGCTGGTGTTTCGGCCGCTTCATCGTCGGCCCTGTGGTGGGGGCCCTGTCCTGCCGAGAACCCATCTTCGCACTTGTTCGGAGCGGCTGGGACGCGGGGCCGGGCTCTGAGACGGCGCCGGGCGGCGCCATCGGGGTTACTCACGCGTACGGCCGTACGGATTTCGTCGTGGGCGAAACCCGTACGGCCGTTGTGGCATCAGCTTCTCAATCCGCTCGTACCGGACCCGGCGGGGCCGGGCCCCGCTCAGCCGAGGTCGCCGGAGGCGGTGCGCTCGGCCAGGCGGACCAGGGTGCGGATCGCGGAGCCCGTGCCGCCCTTCGGCGTGTAGCCGTAGGGGCCCGACTCGTTGAAGGCCGGCCCCGCGATGTCGAGGTGGGCCCAGGTGATGCCCTCGCCGACGAACTCCTTCAGGAACAGGCCGGCAACCAGGCCGCCGCCCATCCGCTCGCCCATGTTGGCGATGTCGGCCGTGGAGGAGTCCATGCCCTTGCGCAGCTCGGCTGGCAGCGGCATCGGCCAGGACTGCTCGCCGACCTCCTCGGCGATCTCGTGCAGCGAGGTGCGGAACGCGTCGTCGTTGGCCATGATGCCGAAGGTCCGGTTGCCCAGCGCCAGCACCATCGCGCCGGTCAGCGTCGCCACGTCGACGATCGCGTCCGGCTTCTCCTCCGAGGCCCTGGTGAGCGCGTCGGCCAGGACCAGCCGGCCCTCGGCGTCCGTGTTGAGGACCTCGACCGTCTTGCCGGAGTACATGCGCAGCACGTCGCCGGGGCGGGTGGCCGAGCCGGACGGCATGTTCTCGGCGAGCGCCAGCCAGCCGGTGACATTGACCTCGAGGCCGAGACGGGCCGCCGCGACGACGGCGGCGAAGACGGCGGCGGCGCCGCTCATGTCGCACTTCATCGTCTCGTTGTGGCCGGCCGGCTTCAGCGAGATGCCGCCCGAGTCGTAGGTGATGCCCTTGCCGACCAGTGCCAGGTGCTTCTTCGCCCGGGAGCTGGTGTACGACAGCTTCACCAGCCGCGGCGGGGCGGCGGAGCCCGCGCCGACGCCGAGGATGCCGCCGTAGCCGCCCTTGGCGAGCGCCTTCTCGTCGAGCACCTGCACCTTGATGCCGTGCTGCTTGCCCGCCTCGGTGGCGATGGCGGCGAAGGCAGCCGGGTCCAGGTCGTTCGGCGGGGTGTTGATCAGGTCGCGTGCGCGGTTGACCTCCTCGGCCACCGCCAGGGCACGCTCGGCCGCGGCCTTGTGCTCCTTGTCACGCGGCTTCGCGCCGAGCAGGGCGACCTCGGCGAGGGGGGCCTTGCCGTTGCCCTCCTTGCCGTTCTTGCTCTCCTGGTACGCGGTGAAGGCGTACGCGCCGAGCAGCGCGCCCTCCGCGACGGCCGCCACGTCCGCGGCGCCGTCGAGCAGGGGCAGCGCGAAGGCCGCCTTCTTCGAGCCGGCCAGCGCACGGGAGGCGGCACCGGCGGCGCGGCGCAGCGCCTCGGCGCTGAACGTCTCGTCCTTCTCGGGTGCGCTGCCCAGGCCGACCGCCAGCACGACCGGAGCCTTGATGCCGGACGGCGCGGGGAGCTTGGTCACCTCGCCCTCGGCGCCGCTCGCGCCGAGGGTCTCGAGAACGGTGGCCAGCTTGCCGTCGAACGCCTTGTCCACGGCCTCCGCGCCCGGTGCGACGACGGGGCCCTTGGCGCCCTTCGCCACCCCGACGACGAGGGCGTCGGCGCGCAGCGTCGCCGCGCCGGCTGTGCTGAGAGTCAGAGCAGTCACGGTGGTGAGGTCTCGCTTCCGTTGAGTTTGTCGGCCGAAGGGGTGGGCGGCCGTGCCCGGCGCATCGTATTCCGGCCCAACGAGCGCCGGAAATGAGCCTACGCTCACCGCCCTCCGCACAAGGCTCCCCCGGGCTGCTGCCGGGTCATACGGGCGCGGGATGCAGGGATTCCCCTCGGTCCGCGGCGCGCTGTGCCGCGCCGTGCGGTGCCGCGCCGCGGTCCGGGAGCCGGGCCCCGGCGTCCGGGGCGGAGTGCGGTCCGGCGCCCCGAGCCCCCCCGCATGCCGTCGCCGCCGCTGTACGCGTCGTCGCCGTTCCCGGCGCCGCGCCGCCGTGGGTGCCGACCGGAGCCCGGTGGGGTTACGCGGGTTCGGGGACGCGCGGGGTGGTCCGGGAACCGGCGGGGCCCGGGCATGCGGGGCGGCGCGTGCGCGCGGGCCGCGGGCCCCGAACGGCGCCCGCGCTCAGGGGGACCGGCACGGCCGGTACGGTGCTGTGTCGGGCCGGACCGAGGCGGGTCGGCCACCTGGGGAGGGTGCGTGGAGCGGGGACGCCGGGCAGGACGGGCCGGCCGGGAACACGGGCCGGCGGCGCACGCGCGGCCGGGCAGGGCGCCGCGGCCTCCGGCCGGCCCACCACGGCAGCCGCGCACCGGCCGGCGCACGGTCTTCCCGTCCCCACCGCGGCCGTTGTCGCTGCTGCTGGTCCTGCTGCTCGCGGTTGCCGGCTGCACCGCCCCGGCCTCCGAGGACCCCGGAACGGGACGCGAGCGCTGGCGGCCGCACCCGGGACTGGACTGGCAGTGGCAGCTCAGCGGCCGCCTCGACCCGTCCGTCGACGTACCCGTGTACGACATCGACGGCTTCGACCGTCCCGCGTCCGCCGTCGCCGATCTGCACCGGCGCGGACGCAAGGTCATCTGCTACCTGTCCACCGGCGCCTGGGAGGAGTTCAGGCCCGACGCGGGCGACTTCCCCGAGTCCGTCCTCGGCCGCGGCAACGGCTGGGAGGGCGAGCGCTGGCTGGACGTCCGCCGTACCGACGTCCTCGGACCGATCATGGCGGCCCGCCTCGACATGTGCCGCGACAAGGGCTTCGACGCCGTCGAACCCGACAACATGGACGGCTACCGCAACCGCACCGGCTTCCCCCTCACCGCCGCCGACCAGCTCCGCTACAACCGGCTCATCGCCCGCCTCGCCCATGAACGGGGCATGGCGGTGGGCCTCAAGAACGACCTCGCCCAGATCCCGAGGCTCGTGAAGGACTTCGACTTCGCCGTCAACGAACAGTGCGTGCAGTACGGCGAGTGCGCCGCACTGACCCCGTTCGTCCGCGCGGGCAAGGCCGTCTTCCACGTCGAGTACGAACTGCCCACCCGGGAGTTCTGCGCCGAGTCCCGCAGGCTCGGGCTGAGTTCGATGCTGAAGAAGTACGAACTGGGCCCCTGGCGCAGGGCCTGCCCGGCCGCGGCGGGGCAGGCGGACGGCTGACACCCGCCCTCCCCGGCGGACTCACCCGGCGGACTCATCCGGCGGGCCGCCGACGCCCGTCGGCCGCTGGGCCGTCAGAACATGGTGAGCATCACGAGAACGGCCGTGGTGGCGGTCCCCTCCAGCGCCCCGAAGACATCGCCGGTCACCCCGCCGAAGCGGACCGTGCAGCGGCGCAGCAGCAACTCGGCGGCGCCCAGACCCACGACCGAAGCCGCCACGAAGGGCAGGCCCAGCGCCGCGCAGCCCACCAGCACGGTCACGGCCGCCGCCGCCGCGGCCGGCACCGGCACCACGGAGGCGACCGCCGCACCGAGCCCCTCGGGCCTGGCCGCGGGGACCCCGCGCCGCGCGGCCAGCGTGAGCGCGAGCCGGGCGGTGACCGCGGCGACGACGGCCGCGACGGCGCCTTGGGCCCAGTCGTCCCACCC
>NZ_JAAAXQ010000457.1 GCF_009916105.1 Streptomyces sp. GC420
TCCCGGTGCCGCGGAACGGCGCGTGCGGAGGGGCTTTGCGTCACCCGCGGCACCGGGAGGTGGGTGGCCGGCCCGGGAACGGACCGGGAACCGGGCCGGCCGGCCACCGGAGCCGGGCACTTGACGAGTGATCAGTGATGAGCCGCAGGGGGAGCGAAACCGGTTCCTGCCCGGGAGGGTTCGGCGAGCATTCCGGTGCGGGCGGGTGTGCGGCGGTGGAACCCTTCGGCACCCTCCGGGCAGCTCGGGGTGGGGATCCGTGTGTCAGCGCAGGGTCGGCACGGCGCCGCACTCGGCCCATTCGACCCGTACTCCGGGCAGGCCACGGCGCCACCTCTCGGCGATCCCGCCGAGCCGGGCCGCGTCCGGCGGAGTGCGGCCGAGGCCGATCGCGAAGCGCGCGAGGTCCTGCCCGGCCTCGAACGGGCGTGGCCACGCGTGGAGTTGAGCCGTCCCGGCCTCTTCGAGCTCGGTGAGCAGGGCCCGTATCCGGCCCCGGACGCGGCCCAGGGTGTCCTCGAACTCCGCGGTGCCGTGCGCGCGTACGGTCAGTACCGCCCAGGCCGCGTGCCGGCGGTGCAGGGGCGGCGGCGCCGTCAGCGCGGGCCAGGGGTCCGTGCCGGCCGCCGCCGTCTCCAGGATGTCCCAGGCCCGGTAGAGCTCCTGGACCAGGAGGTCCCGGAAACACACGCCGACTTGAGCGGTGCAGCTGCGGACCGGATCGGTCGGGGTCATCACGGTCATCGCCCCCGGTTCTCCGCCGGGGGCGGCGGCCGTGAGGCCGGCCGGCCGTGCCCAGTCCCAGGCGGCCCAGGAACCGAAGAACTGCCGCAGCAGGTCGTCCCCCTCCAGACCGCCGGCCTCGTACGTCGTACGGGCCGCCAGCACGGACCAGGCCAGGCCCGGCACACCGCCGAACGGGGCGGAGTCGAGACCGCGCATCCTCGACCAGGCCTTCACCTGCCCGGCGAGGCGGGCGAAGCGTGCGTGTGCGCCGTCCACGGCGGCGAGCACGGCGTCCGCGTCGCTCACCGCGCTCAGGGCGGTCGCGGCCGCCTCCCCCAGCTCGGTGCGGCGGGCCACCGCCTCGGCGGGGGCGAGGTGCCCCGTGGGCACCACGCTCAGGTCGACGTCCAGCTCACCGGCGCGCAGCCGCAGGCCCGGCACTCGGGCGCCTGTGACGTACCGGACCCGGTCCGCGTCCGGCAGCGCCGCGGTCACCCGGGCGCGGACGTCCGCCATGTCGGGCCCGCCCGGCAGGGCCGCCACCAGGTCCAGGTCGGATCCGGGCAGGGCGCAGCCCATCCGGCGTGACCCGACGACGTGCACCACTCCGTCGGCCAGCGCCTCCGAGAGCCGCCGCAGGGTCCGGGCCGCCGGGGCGTCGAGGGTTCCGGTCTCCACGGCCGGCCCGGCGGCCGCGCTCGAGGACGGTCCCGCCGCCGTCCCGGCATCCGTCCCCGCCGGCGTCCCTGCGCTGCCGTTCTCCGTGTGCCACCGGATCTCGCCGGTTCCCAGCTCGACGGTGGCGCGCGGGCGCATCGGCTCCTCGCCGCGGCGGGAGAGCAGGACCAGTTCCCCGACCCGTGCCCTCGCCCCGCGGATGCTGTCGAGCCGGGCGGCCCAGTGCGCCTCGGCGGCCTGCGGGTCCCGGGTCCTGCCCAGGGTCAGATGCGGTGTCCAGCCCTCGGCGCGGCCCCGGCAGCGGGGGAACCTCGGCTCCAGTGCGCCGCGCAGCCGCGACCATGCCGTGCGTCCCGTCGCGGCGGGGTCGAGCCACACGGTTGCGTCCTCGCGGTGGCCGAAGGTGTGCACACCCTCCAGCCGCGCGGTGAAGGCCGGTGTCGCGGCCGCGACGCCTGCGAGGAGCGGGGCGGCCCGCTCGAACTCGGACTCCGGCACGAAGCCGAAGAGCAGATTCACGTGCGGCGGCCAGCGGTGGAACGCCGGGTCGTGCTCGCGTCGGACGTCCTGGATCGCGGGCCACAGTTCCTCCGGCGGTATCCACGCCACGGCCGTGCGGGCCGTGGGCGGGACGTCCAGGACCTCGGGGACGCCCGGGGTGCCGAGGACGCCCGTCGTACCCGGGAGGCCAGCCGGCCCGGGCCCGGTCTCCTGCGCCTCCAGGCGGAGTTCCGCCTCCACCCCGTAGTGGTCGGAGAGGAACAGCCCGTCCGCGAGGGGTGTGTCGCCGCGCAGTGCCGCCCCGCTCACGCGGGACCGGCCGGGGCGCAGCAGGATCCGGTCCAGCCGGGAGGCACGGCCGGACAGCGAGGAGACGGCGGCCAGCGGGTTGGCCGCGGGATCGAAGGTGGGGGTCCGGTCGCCGGGCCCGTGCGCCTGGGTCCATGCGTCCAGCAGCCCGAGGGTGGCGGCGGGGCCTTCGGGGCCGTCGTCGCCGTCGTTGAAGTCGCCCAGCAGGACCAGCTCGCCGTCGACGCCGGCCAGTCCCTCGGCGATGCGGGCGAGTTCCGCGCGCCGCCGGTCCCGGCCGTTGTCGGAGTGGTCGCTGCTGAGGTGGGTGGCGGCGACCACGAGCGGGCCCGCGGCCGTCTCCACGGTGACGGCGGTGAGTGCCTTGTGCGGGCCGAGCACGTGCAGTCCGGCCTCGCGTACGGGCAGCCGGCTGAGCAGCAGCAGTCCGCTGTCCGGGATCTCGTGCCCTGCCGGGTCGGAGCCGAGGGTGTAGCCGCCCCGCACCCATGGCGCGCGGAGCAGCAGGTCGACGAGCCCGGCCTCGACCTCCTGGAGTGCGATGACGTCGGCGTCGGCGTCCTCCAGGGCCGCGAGCAGCGACGGCCTGCGGCGTGCTGTGCCGATGAGGTCGCCGTCGTAGCGGTCCCACAGGGTGTTCCAGGTCAGCACGCGCAGACCGGCCGCCGTCCGTGCCGGCGCGGCGGCCCGCGGCCGCGGTCCCGGCGCGGGGCGCCACCCGGCCGCCGGGTCCCAGGCGTGCGGGGTCGTGGCCGTGAAGAGCGGTGCCCGCAGGCGGCGCCGCTCCGTCACGCGCCCGGCGTCCGAGGTGCCGACGCGGTCCAGGCCCGTGGCGCGGTCCCAGACCGTCTCGCCGTCCGCCTCGATGAACAGCACCCGGTGCCACGGGATGTCGCCTCCCGGTACGAAGGCGGGCAGCGGGACGCGCTTGGGCGCGGCCCCGCGCTGGGTGATGCCCATGACGAATCTGGCGGGGTCGAACCGCGGGTCCCAGCGGACCTGGTGGTAGATCTCGTCGCTGGTGCGCATCAGGAGTCCTCTCCGTCCAGGGTGCCGGCGACGTCGTCGACGGTGCCGTCGGCCCCGACGTACCAGGTGCGGTGTGCCTCGCCGGGGCTGGGCGGGGAGAACCGGCGCAGCTGGGCGTCGAGGGTCTCCGGCGGCACCGCGTGCGTCCGGCCGCTGTTGCGCCGCCTCAGTTCGTCCTCCTCGACCAGCACGACGGCGTGCGTGACCAGTGCGTCGCGGTGACCCGCCACGGTGTGCACCAGGGAACGCTGGTACCGGGTGAGGGAGGTGGCGTCCCACACCACTGTCGCGCCGCCGGCCAGGGCGGTGTCGAGGCGGTCGAGCCCTTGCCGCAGGACGTCCCCGTTCGCCCGCTGGTCCGCCCGGGAGCCCCGGGCCGAGCGCAGTTCGTCGAGGGACACGCGGACCCAGCCGGGCGGGAGTGTCCCCGCGAACGTGCTCTTTCCGCTGCCCGAGGGCCCGACCAGGTGCACCACCCGGGGAAACGTGCCCCCGCGCCATCGCCAGGTCGCCGCGACCGCCTCGCCGGCCGTGGTGATCCGGCCTCCGGCCCAGGCGCTGCGCGCCTCGGCCCAGCAGCGGTCGGCGGCGTCGCCGTCCAGGCCGCCGAGCGCGTCGCGCAGCGCGGCCCGCAGCGGCTCCAGGGGTGCTTCGCCGAGCAGCCCCGCGTCCTCGGCGTGCAGCGCGGACCAGTCGGCCTGCTCGCGTGCCGCGGCCGCCTCCTCGCCCGGTCGGCCGGCCAGGACGGCCCGGGCGACCGCGTGCAGCACGCCCAGGTCCGCCGCCGGCGCCAGTCCCGCCAGTCCGCGCCTGCGGTCCTCGTCGGGAAACGGCCGGTGCAGGAGGGTGTGGAGGCCGGCCAGGTCGGCGACGCGGCGCGCCTGCGCCATGCCGAGCGGTGCGATCAGCCGGGTGGCGAGCCCGGCGCGGTGGGTGCCGTGCAGCAGGGTGGCCAGGACGCCCGCCAGCCGGGCGTCCCCTGTCCTGCCCAGTGCGTCGAGCCGTGCGGACACGTCCGCCACGGCCTCGTCGGTGCCCTCGGTGTCCTGTGCGCCCATGCCCACGGCGGCCAGCAGGGAGGGCACTCCGGGGGCGGCGGCGCCGCGCACCGCCCACAGAGCGGCCGCCGGTCCCAGGCCGTTCTCCACGACGGCGGCGTGCATCCAGTGCGTGCCGGTCGTGACGTGTCCGGGGCGGACCCACTTGGCGACCCGCAGCCCGAAGTCCTCCTGACCGAAGCCCTCGGCGGTGCGCACGACGTATCCCTCCTGGCGCGCCGGGTCGGGTCGCAGCGCGCGCAGGGCCCGCTCGTCGAAGGTGCCGCGCCACAGCACCCGTGGGGCGGGGATTCCCAGCCGGCGCAGGAACCGGACACCGCGGTCCCAGTCCAGGCACCGTTCGCCGTCCCAGACGGAGAACCCGTAGAACCAGCTCTCCAGGTCCGTGTAGGCGATCGAGTGCCTGGCGTAGAGGTTCTCGCCGCACACCCGCCATCCCGGCGGGATCGCGGCGCCGATCCGGCCCTGCAGGCCCTTGACCCAGGCGCGCGAGGGGTGGTGCCCGGAGTCCGGCGAGCGGGCGTGCAGTCCGTCGGAGTAGAGGGTCGTGTTCTCGCCGTCGAGCTTCTCGGTGACCACGACCTCGCGCCCGGCCAGCCCCGTCAGGTCACCGGCGCGCACGTCGTCCGACGCAGCTCCCGGCGACCAGGGCAGGTGCGGTGTGCGGGGGTAGTGCGTCCGCATGTTCCCGCTCCTCGCTGCTGTCGCCGATGTCGCGATTGGTCACTGTAGGAGCCGGTACACGGGCCGATCCAGCGAATAACCGCCGGTGAGCGGCCGTGGCCCGGCGTCGTCCCGGTGCTGTTACCCACTTTCGGGCGAGGGCCCCGGTGGCGCGCGGGGTGGCGCCCGGGGTGGCGTTCCGCGTCGTCGCGACGCGCAGGCGCGGCGAACACCGGGTCCGTGTACTGGGCACCGGGTATCCGTCGGTACGCGGAGGAATCGCGTGCCCCCTACAAGCGAGCGTTACGGATATGTCCGCATCAAGTAACACGAATCGCGCCCTCCGCATGCACCCCGGACCGGTCGGCAGGGTGAGGCCGTCCGGCCACCGCGCCGGGCAGACCCGCACGATCGCGGCGCGCCCCGGAGCACCGGGGTGCGGCGCACCGACTTGAGGGAGCCTCATGTCCGCATTGCCCACGGCACACCGCATGACCGCGTCGGCCCTGGCCGCCTGCGCCCTGGTGGCCACGGCCGCCCTGCCGGCGTCCGCCGACCACCGCCACCC
>NZ_JAAAXQ010000458.1 GCF_009916105.1 Streptomyces sp. GC420
GGACCCCCAGCGTCCTACTGACCCACGGGCTCGGAACGCGCCAAGGCGACACGACGTCCGCCGGACGACCACACACCGATTTTCACGCACACAGGGTGTCGCCGTCAGGCGACCGGATTACTGACCCGCCGCGCTCCAACCGGCGTCCGGGCCGGCCCGACCCGTCGCTCGAACCGGCGGCCGGACCGGCCCGAAACACGGACTCGACGGCGCGGAGCATCGCCGGAAAGATCTCGTCCCCGTTGCGCAGGGGGACCAGCCGGTTCCCCTCGGTGGCGGCGATCCCGATCAGGCGCTCCAGCCGGCGTCTTATCCGCTGTTTGCGGCGCTCGGCGAGTGCCTGCGGGCCCTCCCCGCCGAGCGCGTCCCGGGCGTCGGGAGAGACGGTTGTCATCACATCACCCGGTCCGTCGGCGCGCCGTCCGCGCCTTCCGCCCGTTCGGTGCGCAGGGCGAGGACGACACACATGACGCCGAGCACGACGAGCAGCGCCATGACGGGGAAGTACGGCGACGGTACGACGGCGGCGAGGGGCATCATGCCGCTTCTTCTGCCCCCGGCCGTAGGGTTGAAGCAGTACCCGTACCGGTGCGACCCGGCACCCGACCGGAAGGAACGGGCGCCCCGGCCTGTGGGACCGGGCAGCGGTACGCCCGACCGGCCGCCCGGGCCGCCGTCCGCCGCTTGCCGGGATCGTGCTCCTCACGGAGCATGAGAGATGGTTGCCCGGGGGAAACAGTCCTGCCCGCCCAGTCCGGAGAGGTGAGGGGTTCGCGCAGCGGGCCCTAGACGTGTGGAGATTGCCGCCAGTCGTACCCAGCCGGCAGCCGGTGCCATGACCGCCGCGGCCGACGAGACTGCTCCCTGCCCGATGCTCGTGGTCGCCGCCGACGGCGCGGTGCGCCGAGCCAACGCGGCGGCGCGTGCCGTCTTCCCGCGCGCACGGACCGGGGCCCGCTTCGAGGAGGTGGTGCCCGACTGGCTGTCGTCCGCCCACCACCGCCGGCACGACCCGGCACGGCCGGGGCTCGCGGGCCCCGAGGCGCCGGTGCACGGGTGGGTGAGGCAGCGGTTCTTCGAGGCGCACCGTTCGCACGCCGGGAACGGCGACGTCGTGTGGTGGCTGACCGACGACACCGCCCACCGCGCGGCCCAGGAGGCACTGCACCGGGAGCGCGAACGCACCGAGTTCCTCGCCGAGGCCTCCAGCCTGCTACTGGTCTCCCTCAACCTGGAGCGCTGCATGGCCGTGACCGCGCGGCTCGCCGCCCGGTACCTCGCCGACGCCGCGATGGTCGTCGCCCCGCCCGCAGGCCGCCGCACCGTGATCACCTCCTGCGTGCGCGGCGGCGAACCCACCAGGATCACCAGCACCACGGAAGCCCCGGAGACGGTGCCGGGACTGGCGGAAGCACTGCGCGGCTTCCCACCGGTTCCCTCGCGCTGGATCGACCCCGCCGCGGCGCCCGACTGGCTGCTGCCCGCCGGCTTCGGCCATCTCGGCTCCGTCGTCGTCACCCCGCTGCCCGGGCACGGAGTACCGGCGGGCGCGCTGATCCTGATGCGCCGGACAGACCGGGCGGCGTTCGACGACCACGAGGAGGTCTTCGCGAGGCTCTTCGCCGCGCGGGCCGGGGCGGCGATGTCGGCCGCGCGGCTGTACGCCGAGCAGGCCTCCATCACCGACACCCTGATGCGGGAACTGCTGCCGCCCTCCCTCCACCACGTGAACGGCGTCGAGTTCGCGGGCGGCTACCGGCCCGCCGGCAGCAGCGAGCGGGTCGGCGGGGACTTCTACGACCTGCACCCCGCCGCCACCGCCGAGGAGGAGTCCCTCGTGACGCTCGGCGACGTGTGCGGCAAGGGCCTGGAAGCGGCGGTGATGACGGGCAAGATCCGTAACACGCTCCAGGCACTGCTGCCGCTCGCGGGCGACCACCAGAGGGTCCTGAGCCTGCTCAACGGCGCGCTCTTCGCCTCCTCGCACACCCGCTTCGCGACCTTGGCGCTCGCCTCCGCCAGACGGATCGGCGACTCGGTCCGGGTACGCCTCACCTCGGCGGGGCACCCGGCGCCGCTCGTCGTGCGCGCCGACGGCTCCGTGGAGGCGGCCGTGACCCGCGGCACACTCGTCGGGGTACTCCCCGAGGTCCACTCCACCAGCTGCACCGTCACCCTCGCCCCCGGGGAGACCTGCGTGCTCTACACGGACGGCATCACCGAGGCCCGGGGCGGTCCGCTCGGCGACGGCATGTTCGGTGAAGAACGCCTCGAACGCGCCCTGCGGGACTGCGCGGGCATGCCCGCCGAAGCGGTCGTAGAACACGTCCTGATGCTCGCCGACCAGTGGATCGGCGCCGGCGGTCACGACGACATGGCCGTGGTCGCGATCACCGCGCCACGTGGCGCGAATCACGGTCCTGAGAGCGGACGCGGCGGGGAAGAAGCCACGCCATGACCGTGAACACAGCCGGCGAGGACCCCCGGCCGTGGGCCGACAGGCTCTGGTCCGCGGTGTCCGACGGCGACGAACGCACCGCCGTGGACGCGGCGTTCGGCGCGCTGGACGCGGGTGTCGCCCCGGAGAGCGTCCTGCTCGACGTCGTCGGCGCCGTACAGCGCAGGGTCGGCGAGGAGTGGGCCGCGAACCGCATGACCGTTGCGGCGGAGCACGCGGCCACCGCCATCAACGACCGTGTCATCGCCGTTCTGGCCCACCACCCCGCGTGGCGCGCCGCCGTCCCCGAGCGGGCCCCGGGCGGCGGCACCGGCCGGATCACCGTCGCCTGCGTCGAAGGCGAGTGGCACGCGCTGCCCGCGCGGCTGCTGGCGGAAGTGCTCCGGCTGCGCGGCTGGCGCGTGGACTACCTCGGCGCCCAGGTCCCCGCACCGCACCTGATCGCGCACCTGCACCGCACCGCGTGCGACGCCGTCGCGCTGTCCAGCTCGATCGCCACCCGGCTGCCCGGCACCCACGCCACGATCACGGCCTGCCGGGCCATCGGTGTCCCCGTCCTGGTCGGAGGAGCCGCCTTCGGCGCCGACGGCCGCCACGCCCGCCTGCTCGGCGCCGATGCCTGGGCGCCCGACGCCCGCGCCGCGGCGGAACTCCTTGCCGAGGGGCTGCCGGCCAGGAGCGGCGGGGCAGGGACGGACCACCGGCCGGCGGAGGACCTGCCGCACCTCGCCGACCAGGAGTACACGCTCGTCAAGGGCGCGGCACCGGCCCTGGTCAGGGGCACCATGGCCGCGCTGGAGCAGACCGTCCCCGCGACGCGTGGGTACACCGAGGCCCAGCGCGAGCGCACCACCGAGGACATCGCGCACATCGCCGACTTCCTCGCCACCGCCCTCTACACCGACGACACGGAACTGTTCCTCGGCTTCATCCGCTGGACGGCGGGTGTCCTCGACGCGCGCGGCGTACCCGCCCAGGACCTGGCATCGGGGCTCGAGGCCCTGCGCGAGCAGTTGAGGGACCTTCCCCGGGCCGCCCGCATGATCGGTCTCGCGGTGGACGAGATCCGCCGCACCACGCATGGCCCGACGCCTTCCGCGCCGCGGGACGTGCCGGAGCTGCTCCGCGGGCGGAACCCGGACGACCGGGATCATCAGGACCACCCGGATCACCCGGACCTCGCACTGCCGCCCCACGGCAGACCCGTCTGACGACGGCCCTCCCCGCCCTCGGCGCGTCGGCGTCTCCGGCCGAACCGGGATCACCGGTCCCGCGTTTGGTCAGCGAGGTCCTCGGATGCTGTCGATGATGCGGGTCCAGTTGTCGCTGCCATGTCCGTCCTCGATCGCGCGCCGGTAGTGGGCCTGCACGGCCAGTGGGAGCGCGAGGTCGAGGCCGAGTGACGTGCTGGTCTCGACGATGTGGTCGGACGTCGCACCCATCATGGTGACCGTGCTGAGGTCGCCGGGATGCTCTCCAGCGTCGAGCGCGGCGCCGGGGTTCTCTTCACCAGCCCTCAGGATGTCGCCGGTCGAGTCGGCGGAGGAGAGCAACTCCGGTAGCACTTCCCCGGCCTTCATTCCTGCGGTACCCAGCATCGCGGTGGCGTGCATCAGCCCGGACAGGGTGGTGAGGAACACCGCGAGTTGGGCTTGATACATCATCTGGGCGAGGCCTGGGTCCTCGCCCAGATGCTTCGGTGTTCCGAGCAGTGCCAACGCCGCCAGGTGGCTCTCCATCACCTGGTCGCGGCCGCTGTAGTAGACGTGGGCTGCCTCCGTGCCGACCATCGGGGCGGGGACCATGACACCTCCGGTGAGGAACGTGGCGTCGTGGCCGGCCGCCCAGGTTGCCGCCTCGCGTGAACGGTCGGGAGTGTCAGAGCTCAGGTTGACCAGCGTCCGGCCGGCGAGCGATTCGGTTGCGCTGCCGAGGATGTCGTACATCGCCTGGTAGTCGGTCAGGCTGAGGATCACGAGGTCGCTCGCTTCGACCGCCTCGCTGGGTGTCGCCGCGAGCGTCGCTCCGTCGGCCACGACGCCGTCGGCCCGACCGGCGGTGCGGTTCCAGACGGTGACCGGGTGGCCGGCGGCGAGGAGGGTGCGGGTCATAGCCTGGCCCATCGGGCCCAGCCCGATCACGGTGACAGCGCTGCCCTGCCTGGTGGTGCGGTCCTGTTGTTCGTTCACCCCTCCATGCTCGGAGAGCGCCACTACTCTCGGAAGTACCCACTATTTTCTGCGGTACTTACCTTTTCGTAAGGGGATCAGTGATGGCCAAGGCGCCGAGATGCGGGCCCTATATCTGCGGCATCGATGCCGCGCTCGACGTCGTGAGCGGCAAGTGGAAGGGACTGATCCTCTGGGAACTCGACGCCCATCGCGTACGCCGCTTCGCAGAGCTCCGTCGCGGTCTGCCGGGAGTGAGCGAGAAAATGCTGACGCAGCACTTGCGTGAGATGGAGGAGGACGGTCTCGTGCACCGGGATGTCTATGCCGAGGTCCCGCCGCGGGTGGAGTACTCCCTGACTGAGCACGGGCGCACGCTCAATCAAGCACTCGGGCCGCTCGGCGCCTGGGGGGTTGCGCGGATGCGTCGCGAAGGCTTCGAAGCGGTCGACCTGGCCGGGACCTCACACGGCTCAGTATCCCGGCACCAACCCCGTGCGCGCGCCGCTGCTGAGGACAATGCTGCGCGGCCGTCGTCCTGAACACCCGCTGGCGCCCGCGAACTGCACGACAACCTTGCGGGCTCGCCGGCCCTCCCCGCCGGACCCCGCCCCATCGCCATCGGGTGCACCGAACGGACGGCGCCGGCCCGAACGGGTCGGTGTCGGGGACCGACATGGATCCAACAAGGTCGGCTCCCAGGACCTCCAGCGCTTCGGCGGCACCTGCTTCCGTGCACGACGCCCACGTCGCGGCGGTGGTGACCACCAGCGATTTCACGGCCCCCGCCGTCGAGTACGCCGAGCGGTGCGGCATCCTCTGCTTCGACCGCACGGCGCTCCGGGCATGGAGCGACGGCACGGGTCCGGCACCCTGGTCGACCATTGCC
>NZ_JAAAXQ010000459.1 GCF_009916105.1 Streptomyces sp. GC420
TCCTGGTACCAGAGTTGGTACCAGCCCTGGTACCAGCGGTGTGGCGCGAGCAGGGCCTTATGCCGATGCGCCGCCCGGCCCGGGGCTGCGAGCATGGCGGGCATGGTCCAAGCCCGCTCACAGACCCGCCTCCCCGTCCGCCGGGCCCCCCGCACCTGGGCCGTCGTCCTCGCCGCCTGCGCCGGCCAGTTCCTCGTCGTGCTCGACGTGTCCGTGGTCAATGTGGCCCTGCCCTCGATGCGCACCGACCTCGGCCTGAGCGCGACCGGACTGCAGTGGGTGCTGAACGCCTATGCCATCGCCTTCGCGGGCTTCATGCTGCTCGGCGGCCGGGCGGCGGACCTGTACGGACGCAAGCGGACCTTCCTCGCCGGGCTCGGCCTGTTCACCGCCGCCTCGCTCGCGGGCGGGCTCGCGCAGGAAGGCTGGCAGCTCGTCGCGGCCCGCGCGGGCCAGGGGCTCGGTGCGGCCGTGCTCGCCCCCGCGACGCTGACCATCCTCACCTCGGCCGTGCCCGAGGGGCCGGCCAGGACCCGGGCGATCGGCACCTGGTCGGCGGTCGGTGCGGGCGGCGGCGCGGCCGGGGGCCTCGTCGGCGGCCTGCTGACGGACGGGCTGTCGTGGCGCTGGACGCTGCTGATCAATGTGCCGGTGGGGGCGCTGGTGCTGGCGGTCGCGGCGGTGTGCCTGGCCGAGGGCCGGGACGAGGGCGGGCGGCGGCGTCTGGACCTGCCCGGCGCCGTCCTGGTCACCGCCGGTCTCGCCGTCCTCGCGTACGGGATCGTGCAGACCGAGGCCGAGGGCTGGGTCTCGGCGCCCGCCCTGGCGCCGCTGGGCGCCGGAGTCCTGCTGCTCGCCGCCTTCCTGGTGGTCGAGGCGCGCACCAAGGCGCCGCTGATGCCGCTGAAGGTCTTCCGGACACGCGCGGTGTGGGCCGCCAACACGGGGATGTTCGTGTGCGGCTCGGCGATGTTCTGCATGTGGTTCTTCATGACGGTCTACGCCCAGAACGTGCTGGGCTACTCGCCGCTGGACGCGGGACTCGCCCTCGTCCCCAGCTCCCTCGCCGTCGTCCTCGGATCCAAACTGGCCCCGCGCCTGATGCTCGTGACCGGTGCGCGCAACCTGGCGGTCATGGCCGTCCTCGTCGCCGCGGCCGGTTTCGCGTGGCAGAGCACCATGGACGCCGACGGGTCCTTCGCCACGGCGATCCTCGGTCCCGGTGTGCTGATGATGGCCGGCGCCGGCCTCAGCGCCACCCCGCTCGCGTCGCTCGCCACGTCGGGCGCGGACCCCGGCGACGCCGGGCTGGTGTCGGGACTGGTCAACACCTCCCGGACCATGGGCGGCGCCCTCGGTCTGGCCGTCCTTTCCACCGTTGCCGCCTCCCGCACGGCGGGGCGCACCGGCTCCGAGGCCCTGACCGAGGGGTACGCGCTGGCCTTCCGGGTCGCCGCGGGCATCCTCCTCGGCTGTGCGGCCTTCCTGCTGCTTGCCCTGCCGCGCCCCGTGTCTCCGCGTGCGAGGGCCCGCACCAGGGCGGGTACGGGAACCCGAACGGAAGCGCGTACGCAGGCGCGTGCGGAGGCCGGCGGGGAGGTCCGTGCGGAGGAGGCATGACGGGCATGACGGGTATCTGACTTACCGTCAGCTGTCTTCACAAGCACAGCGGGCTGCGTTATACATGTGAGCCATCGGCCTAGAACGCGTTCTAGAACGAGTGCCGCGGCGGCCACCGGAGCGCGCGGCGGCGCCCGGCCGACCCGAAACGACCTCGGTGCGGCCGACGGTGCGGACGGCCGCACCGAGGTCTTCCCCTCCGCTCCGCCGCCGCCATCCCGCCGACCGCCGCCACCCGTCCACCGCAGAGCCCGAGCCGCCGGCCACCACCAGCCTCAGCCACTCCAGTTCGTCAAGGAGCAGCAGCCGATGCCCATCGACGCCGCCAGGGCCGTCTCGGCCCCGCCCCGCAGTGCCACGATCACCTGGGACAGCAAGGACGTCCAGCTGTATCACCTCGGCATCGGCGCGGGCGTCCCCGCCACCGACCCCGGCGAACTGCGCTACACCCTCGAAACCCGGCTGCACGTCCTGCCCAGCTTCGCCACCGTCGCGGGCGCCGGCGGCGCCGAGGCCGTCAACGGTCTCGCCGCCCCCGGCATCGACGTGGACCTCGCCCAGGTCCTGCACGGCGGGGAGAGCATCACCGTGCACCGCCCCATCCCCGTCAGGGGCGAGGCGGTCCGCACCACCCGGATCCAGGCCGTCCACGACAAGGGCAAGGCCGCCGTCCTCGTGCTGCGCTCCGACGTCCACGACGACGAGGGACCGCTGTGGACGGGCGACACCCAGATCTACGTACGCGGCGAGGGCGGCTTCGGCGGGGAACGCGGACCCTCCGCCCGGCCCGGGCCACCGGACCGCGCCCCCGACCGGACCGTTCTGAGATCCACCCGCGAGGACCAGGCGCTGCTCTACCGCCTCTCCGGAGACCGCAACCCCCTGCACGCCGACCCGGAGTTCGCCAAGCGCGCCGGGTTCGACCGCCCGATCCTGCACGGCCTGTGCACCTACGGCATGACCCTCAAGGCGGTCGTCGACACGGTGCTCGGCGGTGACGTCTCCCGGGTCGGCGGATACTCCACCCGCTTCGCCGGTGTCGTCTTCCCCGGCGAGACCCTCCGCATCCGGATGTGGGAGGAGCCGGATCGCGGACAGGTCCTGGCGCACGTCACCGCTGCCGACCGCGACGACGCGCCCGTCCTCGCCGGAACCACCGTCGAGTACCACTAGACAGAGCACACACCACCAGTCGGAGCAGGACCAGCCCGAGCACAACCACCAGTCGGAGCACCACCAGTCGGAGCACGACCAGTCGGAGCGCCGCGACAGCACACCGGCGAGAGCACCCGCAGGAGCAGCACAGCATTGGCGATACCGGCCGAAGGGAGTCCAAGGTGCGCGCAGCCGTACTGCACGAGGTGGGGCAGGACAAGCTCGAAGTCCTCGACGACGTCGAGGCCGTGGGCTTCGGCCCCGGCAAGGTGAGGATCCGGATACGGGCCACCGGGCTCTGCCACTCCGACCTCTCCGCCATGAACGGCGTGCTGCCGCAGCCCGCCCCCTTCGTCCCCGGCCACGAGGGCGCCGGGGAGATCCTCGACGTCGGTGACGGTGTCACCGGCCTCGGGACGGGCGACCGCGTCCTGGTCTGCTGGCTGCCCGCCTGCGGCGACTGCGCCGCCTGCCGGCGCGGCCAGAGCGAACTCTGCCTCGCCGGGTTCATGAACGCCGGAACGCCCAACTTCAAACGGCCGGGCGGGGACGTCTTCGGCTTCGCCGGCACCGGCACCTTCACGGAGGAGGTCGTCGTCGACGCAGGGTGCGCCGTGCCCGTACCGGACGACGTGCCCTTCGACATCGCCGCCCTCATCGGCTGCGGAGTCACCACGGGACTGGGCGCGGCCATCAACACCGCCCGGGTGGAGGCCGGTTCCTCGGTCGCCGTCATCGGGTGCGGCGGCGTCGGCATCAGCGTCGTGCAGGGCGCCCGGCTCCAGGGCGCCGCACAGATCGTGGCCGTCGACCCCGTCGCCTCCCGCCGCGAGGCCGCGCTGCGGTTCGGCGCCACCGAGGTCGTCGCCCCCGACGCGCTCGCCGACGCCAGGCAGCGCGTCACCGCGGGCGAGGGCTTCGACTACGTCTTCGAGGTCGTCGGCAAGTCCGCCACCGCCCGCACGGCGTACGAGAACACCCGGCGCGGCGGCACCCTGTGCATCGTCGGCGCCGGCGCCATGGACGACAACCTCCAGCTGAACATGTTCGAGCTGTTCTTCGACGAGAAGCGGATCCTGCCCTCCCTCTACGGAGGCGGGGACGTGCTGCGCTCCTACCGGCGGACCATCGAGCTGTGGCGGGCCGGCCGGATCGACCTGCACAGCCTCATCACCCACCGCGTGCCCCTCGCCGAGATCAACGAGGCACTCGGCCAGATGCGCTCCGGCGAGGCGCTGCGCACCTGCATCGAGATGTGAGGGCCCTCACCATGCCGCAGACACCGCACCACGGCAGCGGTCCTTCAGCCTCCCGGCCGCTCGCCGGCCTCACCGCGATCGTCACCGGCGCGGGACGCGGACTCGGCCGCGCCGAGGCACTCGAACTCGCCGCACTCGGCGCGAACCTCGTCGTCAACGACTACGGGCAGCCGGGCCGAGACGGCTCCGGCGAGGCGTCCGCGGCCCCCGCCGAGGAGGTCGCCGCCGAGATCCGCGCCTCCGGCGGACGGGCCCTGGCCCACCTCGGGGACGTCGCCGACTTCGCCGTGGCGCGCGAGCTCGTCGGACTGGCCGTCTCCACCTACGGCCGGCTCGACATCCTCGTCAACAACGCGGGCATCCTGCGGGACCGTATGGTCTTCTCGATGACCGAGGACGAATGGGACTCGGTGATACGCGTCCACCTCAAGGGCCACTTCAACACGACCCGCTTCGCCGCCGCGCACTGGCGCGACCGGGCCAAGGCCGCCGGTGCGCCCGTGTACGGCCGGATCGTCAACACCTCCTCCGAGGCGTTCCTCGCCGGCTCTGCCGGGCAGCCCAACTACGCGGCGGCCAAGGGGGGGATCGTCGGCCTCACCACCTCCACGGCGAACGCGCTCGCCAAGTACGGGGTCACGGCCAACGCGATCTGCCCGCGTGCCCGTACGCGGATGACACAGGACGTCTTCGGCGCCGCGGCGGACACCGGCGGGGGAACGCCCGACCCGCTCGCCCCCGAGCACGTGGCCCCGCTCGTGGGCTATCTCGCCTCACCGGCCGCGGGGGGTGTCGACGGCCAGCTGTTCGTGGTCCACGGCGGCATGGTAGCCGTGGTCGAACGCCCCAGAGTGGCGGCCGTGTTCGACACCGCCAAGGAGATGTTCGGCTACGAGGAACTGGACGGACTGCTCACGCCGTACTACGCGGGGCGGCCGCCGGGCGAGAGCTTCGCGGCCCCGGAGATCCTCACTCTCGGGCACCGCGCCTGACGGCACCCGGAACGGAGACGGGCGGGCACGCGCGCCGTGCGCCCGTGCCCGCCCGTCTCCCTTCTCAGGACTGCTGGCCCCCCGGCCGCCGGTGACGGCCGTTCCCCGGCGCCTGCTGGTCGCTTGCGGCGGCAGCACCCCGGTGCTTGCCACTCCCGGAGCCCGAGGAGGCCGAGGCCTCCTGCGGACGCACGTCGGTGGTGTCGGTTCGTGCCTCGGACATTGGATGGTCTCCCCGTTGGCTCTCGCTTCTCATCCGTGGCGCAGACAGCGCACAAAGGGGTGCCCGGACATCTGCCCCGTGGTTCACCCCTGTAGGTGGAAGTTTACAAGGGAGAGATCACCGCTCTCAGGCGGCTCGAGGAACCCGAGGAACCCGAGGAACAGGTCTCGTTCAGCCGCCCGGTCGCGGGCGCCGGTGGAGGACGCGGCCGACCAGTGGTGCCTGCTGGAGCGGGACCGGGGTGGGGGCCCCGGACGGCTCGGGGG
>NZ_JAAAXQ010000045.1 GCF_009916105.1 Streptomyces sp. GC420
TTTTTGCTCCCCGCGCTTCGATTGTCGGCGGTGCTGGATCTTGGGGCAGCCGTCCGAGGCGGCGGGAGGGTGTGATGGGCGGGTCAGAAGCCCGGGCCGTCCACGCGGTCGGCGGCGACGGCCAGCCGGCCCCACAGGAGGTCGGCGAGCGACTTGACCAATTCCTCGCGGGAGCAGGGGCGTTCGCCGAGCCACCAGTCGCCTGCCGCGTGCATCATGCCGACGATGCCGTGGCCCCATACGCGGGCCAGTTGCTCGCTGGCCGGACCGAGGTCGACCCGGTCGTAGATGACCTTGGCCAGTTCCTCGCCGAGCCGCCGCAGCAGGGGTGCCGAGTGGCGGCCCACGTCGAAACCCTGCTCGGTGACCTCCTGAACCTCGGGCCGGTCCTCCGCCGGGTGCATCAGGAAGCGGTAGACCTGGGGCCTGGCCTCGATCGCCGCCAGATAGGTGTCCAGCGTGGCCTCGACGCGCTCGCGCCGGTCGGCGGGCGCGTCGACGGCGGCGCGCAGGGAGTCGAGGAGGGCGTCGGTGTGACGCTTGGCAAGGGCGCGGTAGAGGCCGCCCTTGTCGCCGAAGTGCCGGTAGAGAATGGGCTTGGTGATGCCGGCCTCGGCGGCGATGGCGTTCATCGACGCCCCGGGCCCGTCGCGGAGCACCACCCGGTCGGCGGCCTCCAGCAGTTCCCGGCGCCGACGTTCGGCCGAACGTTCGTGATCGGTCTGCTGAGTGGTCTCCATGGGTTCTTCTCCCCGCCCGTAAGTTTCGGTCACGCACGCGCAAAGTAACACCCCGTCTCCGGGGCCGTTCGAGGGGCGGACGGGAGTTGACATGCTCTACTGGCCGGTAACAGACTGCTGTTACCGCTAGTAACATCTTGGGTCACGCACTGCTGGAGGGGACATGGCGGAGTTCGCATTCGAACTCAACGACGACCAGAAAGAGGTCCGCGACTGGCTGCACGGCTTCGCCGCCGACGTCATCCGCCCCGCCGCGGCCGAGTGGGACGAGCGTGAGGAAACACCCTGGCCGGTCATCCAGGAGGCCGCCAAGGTCGGCATCTACTCCCTCGATTTCTACGCCCAGCAGTACTTCGACCCCACCGGCCTCGGCATCCCAATGGCCATGGAGGAACTCTTCTGGGGCGACGCGGGCATCGCGCTGTCCATCGTCGGCACCGGTCTGGCCGCCGTAGGGGTCCTCGCCAACGGCACCGAGGAACAGATCGGCACCTGGATCCCCCAGATGTACGGCGACCCGAACGACGTCAAGGTCGCTGCCTTCTGCTCCTCCGAGCCCGACGCCGGTTCCGACGTCGCCTCCATGCGCACCCACGCCGTCTACGACGAGGCAAAGGACGAGTGGGTCGTCAACGGCACCAAGACCTGGGCGACCAACGGCGGCATCGCCAACGTCCACGTCGTCGTCGCCGTCGTCGACCCCGAACTCGGTTCGAAGGGGCACGCCTCATTCATCGTCCCGCCGAACACGCCCGGCCTCTCCCAGGGCCAGAAGTTCAAGAAGCACGGCATCCGCGCCTCGCACACCGCCGAGGTCGTCCTGGAGAACGTCCGCGTTCCCGGCAACTGCCTGCTCGGCGGCAAGGAGAAGCTCGACGAGCGCCTCGCCCGTGCCCGCGAGAAGGCGAAGAGCGGCGGCCGGGGGAGCGTGAAGAACGCGGCCATGGCCACCTTCGAGGCCTCACGCCCCGCCGTCGGCGCCATGGCGGTGGGCACCGCCCGCGCCGCGTACGAGGTGGCCCTCGACTACGCCAAGACACGTGAGCAGTTCGGCCGCCCCATCATCGACAACCAGGGTGTCGCCTTCCAGCTCGCCGACATGCGCACCCAGATCGACGCGGCCCGGCTGCTGGTGTGGCGCGCCTCCTGGATGGCCGTCAACGGCAAGCCGTTCACCTCGGCCGAGGGATCGATGTCGAAGCTGTACGCCAGCGAGGTCGCCAAGAAGGTCACCGCACAGGCCGTGCAGATCCTCGGCGGCAACGGCTACACCCGCGAGTACCCGGTGGAGCGGATGCACCGCGACGCCGCCATCTACACCATTTTCGAAGGTACGAGCGAGATCCAGCGCCTGGTGATCGCGCGGACCCTGTCCGGCATGCCCATCCGCTGAACCGGACCCACAGCGCCGGCGCGCCCCTGCCCCCCACGCCGCGGGGCGCGCCGGTCTCCCCGGCCGGCCGGGGCCCCCGCCGCCGCCGGGCCCCGTACCCCGGCCGCCCAGTGCCGCTCAGCCCTCCGGCTCCTCGGCGCCGTCCGGCTCCTCGTCGCTCTCGGCACCCTCGTCATAGGGTTCCGCGAGCCGCTCCGCGATGTCCTGCTGCCAGTCGGCGGCCCAGGCCCGCAGCCGCCCGATCTCCTCGTCATCGAGGCCGCAGGCCCTGAACGCTCCGTCGTCGACCCATTCCAGGCGCTCCAGCCGGCCGTTCAGATCCCGCAGGTCGAACGCCTCGTCGTGGCGGGCGCCCAGCCGCTCCAGGTCACCGCGGCCGAAACGGTCGCGGGCCGCGTACACCGCGGCCACATCCCTGGCCAGCCCCCGGTCGGCCAGCGCCCTGACCTTCGTACCGACCAGGTCCTCCAGATCCAGCACCGGGCCGATTCCGGTCTGCACCGGGGGCCGCCACAGGACCTCCTTCATCACCCGCACCTCGACGGGCTCCCCGCCGGGCTCCTCGGTGACCCGCAGCCGCGCCATCAGCGGCACCACTTCGAGGACTTCGGCCCGGCGGCCCCGGGCGGCGAGCCCATCCCGCAGTGAGACGGCGAGTTCGCCCATCGGCACCGGGCTCTCCGTCGCGAAGTCGAGGTCGGGTCCCGCCCGGTCCACCAGTCCGTGCGCACGCACTGCATGGCCGCCGGTCACCGCGAGCCCGTGGTCCCGCCCGAGGTCGAGGACGTCGCCGAGGAGCCGGCGCTGAACACTGTCGAAGATCACGCCGCCAGTATCACGCCCCGTGCCGCCCGCCGTCCTCCCGGGCCCCGCCCACGGCCGGCCGGCCGCCGTAGACCGCCTCGATCTCACCGGCGTACGCGGCCTCCACCGCGTGCCGCTTTTTCACCTTGGGCCGTTCTTCTCAGTCAACTACTCGGCCGTGAACGACCGAGCTTGTCGACTCGGTTCGATACGGCTTTGCTTATGCTCCCGATTGTCCCCTACGGCAGGACGGTCACGGGTCACATCCACCGGCCCCGGCGATGCGGGGACCGGATCGGGCATGTTTGTCTGCGATGCTTCCCGAGACCGGCGGGGCCGCCCGCACCTCGCGCACCGCGCCGTCCTCGCGGATCACCTCGTGGCGCACGCGTACGGCCAGATCCGCGCGCGCCCCGGCCCGCCCGAGATCCCTGCGCACGCCCATGAGCGGCTCCCGTCCGACGGATTAGCGTTACGAGACTTCCATACCCAAAGTTCTTACCGATCAGTAGACTTACTCCGGAGTCAGGAGGAAATCAATGGCCGGTGAGCGTGCGGGTTCCGTAGGAAGCGTGAGCGGGGTGCGCACGCAGGAACTTGCCCGCGCCCCCGGCCTGCTCGGGCTCTACGCCAGGGCGCTCGTGCCCCGGGGCGCGACCGGGGGAGCCGCCTCGGTGCCCGACATCAGGCTCGCCCTGCGCGCGGCCCCCGCCGACCGGGTCCGGCTGCGCCGCTACGCCGAGGTGTGCGGATTCCCCGACCGGCAGCGGCTGCCCGCGACGTACCCGCATCTCGTCGCCTTTCCGCTGGCCATGGCTCTGATGACCCGCAGGGACTTCCCCTTCCCCCTGCTCGGGCTCGTCCACATCGCCAACCGGATCGAACAGCGCCGCCCGCTGTCCGCCGCCGAATGGCTCTCCTACGAGGTCGGCGTCAGACGGCCGTACGGCCATCCCAAGGGCACCGCCTTCAAGGTCGTCGCCGAGGCGTCGGCCGGTCCGGACGTCGTCTGGCGGTCCGTCAGCACCTATCTGTACCGCTGTGGTTCGGGCGCACCTCGGCCGGGCCCCCGCCCGGTGGACAGCGGCGCGGAGACGGACGGCGAGCTCGCCGGCGGCGCGGTGATCGACGGCCGCTGGGGCGTGCCCGCCTCCACCGGGCGGGCCTACGCCGCGGTGTCGGGGGACCGCAACCCGATCCACCTGCACCCGCTCGCCGCCCGGCCGTTCGGATTTCCCGGGGCCGTCGCCCACGGCATGTGGACCAAGGCGCGGTGCCTCGCCGCCCTCGACGAGGTCCTGCCCGGCGCCTTCAAGGCGCAGGTCGCCTTCCGCGCGCCGCTGCTGCTGCCCGGGGAGGTGCGATTCCGTGCCGCCCCGGCCGCGCCTTCCGCCCCTTTCCCGGTCGGCGACGGGCAGGGGTGGGCCTTCGAGGTGTGCGGCGAGGAGTCCGGGCGGAGGCATTTGTCCGGGAGCGTGACCCCGCTCGGCTGAGGGTCGGCTGTGCGTGCGCCCACGGCTCGGGGGACCGGTGTGCGGCCGTCTCGCGGGGGCTGCATAATCACTGCCATTCCGCGTCGGGTGGGGGTTCGGTGAAAGATCGGTGTCCGTCGTGCCGTACGGGTCGGACGGAAGCGGGTGGTCCCGCGTGCACGTGTCGCTCCGGTGAGACGGTGACTGTGGTGGACCGCTACGGCTCGCTGCGCGCGCGCCCGTACGTCGAGCTGCCGGAGCCCGCGGAGGGCGGGCAGCACGTCTCTGGCGGTGCCGCGCCCGAGCCGGTGGCGGTCCCGGGTGGCGAATCGTTTGTGCAGGCTGCGCCCGGCCAGGGAACGGTCGGCCAGGGAACGGTCGGCCAGGAGGCTGTCGGCCAGGAGGCTGCCGGTCAGGAGGCTGCCGTCCGGGACACGGTTGCCCGGGAAGCGGCACCGGAACCGGTCCCGGAACCGGCCGTCGGGGAGCGGCACCCGGACGGCACTCCGCCCGAGCGGTTCGGCCCGCCCGCGCCCGGCTCCGTACCCGTGCCCGGCTCCCCGCCCGTCCAGGCCGGGCCGTTTCCCGCCGGTGACGAGGCGCTGCCCGTCCAGGCCGGGCCGTTTCCCGCCGGTGACGAGGCGCTGCCCGTCCAGGCCGGGCCGTTTCCCGTCGTCCGGGGAGAGGTGGTGCCCGTCCAGGCCGGGCCGTTTCCCGCAGAGGGTGAGGCGCCGCCCGCGGCAGCCGGTCACCTCCCCGTCCCGGCGGGGCCGTTCCCCGTCGGGGGCGAGCCGTTCCCCGGCAGCGCAGGGGCGGGGCCCTGGACCCAGGATCTGGGGCTGCTCGCCCACGCGCCGGAGGGGCGGGGCGGAGCCGGTGCGCCGGGCGGCCGCGCGGCGCGGCGGCAGCGGGGCAAGCGCCCCGTGACCGCGGTGATCTCGGCGGGTGCCGCGGTCGTCGTGATCGGCTTCGGTGCCCTGGCCGCGTGGACACTCGGCGGCACGGAGGACGATGAGGCACTGCCCGATCCCGAGGTCACCGAGTCCGTGCCCGCGGGTCCCACCCGCAGCGCCGGACCCTCGCCGAGCGCCACCCGCGACGAGGCCTCACCCAGCCGTTCGGCGAGCCCTTCGGCCTCCCCGGCCGCGGCCACCAGCGCCGCCGGTGTCGCCGCCTCGCCCTCGCGCGCGGCCCCGGCCGCCCCGGAGCAGCCGTCCCGGGCGCCCTCGCGGCGGCCGTCCCCGACGGCCGCCTCCGCGCCCGTCCTGGAGGTGGGCTCCCGCGGCCCGGAGGTCGTCGAACTTCAGGAACGGCTGGCGCAGATAGGCGCGTACCGGGGCCGGGCCGACGGCGAGTACGACGCCAGGCTGTGGACCGCGGTCGCGCGGTTCCAGGGCATCAACGGCATCACGGACGATCCCCTCGGTGCCTACGGCCCCGAGACCCGTCGGGTGCTGGAGTCCATGACCAGGGAGCCTCGCCAACGGCGCTAGCCCATGACGGCGCCAGGCCATGTCGTGGGCTCCTGCCCGGCACAATGCCCGGTCCGCGTACGCGCGGGCGGGCACGACTGCCTGTGCCTGGACTCCGTCCCGGGGCCCCGCGCGGCGCGACGGCGCGCACCGGGGCCCCGGCGCCCGCCCTCCGGTCGGAGGGCGGGCGCCGGAGGCTCACGGGCTCACGGCGTCGGCTCAGTCGGGCCGGGTGGTGAACCGGTAGATCGCGGCCACGGCGACGCACAGGCCGACGATGAGCCCCATGATGGACGTGGCGAGCAGGGAGCCGCCGCCCAGGCTGTAGAGGTATCCGATGCCGATGCCCGCGAGCGCGCCGTAGGCCAGGCCTCTCAGCTCCGGCATCACCCGGGACCGGGTTGTGTGCAGCCCGTACAGGCACAGTGCCATGACGGCGCCCGAGACGACACCGACGATCGCGGCGCCGGCCGTGTACTGCTCGTTCCTCGCCAGGAACCACGCGTACAGGCCGTACACGACACCGATGGTGACGGGTGTCGCCCAGCCCGCGGAGACGTGTGCCCGTTGGTGCGCCCGGGCGTGTGCCGCGTGTGCCTGCATGGCCGGCTCCTTTCCCTCGTCGGGTGATTTCCAGAGGACACCCGGGGCGCCGGGACGGCAACTGGATCACCCTGCCGGACCGTTTGAAGGCCGGGACCGCATCCGCACGGGACACGGTCTCTCCGCGATGTCCCACGTCGCCGAGACCCCGGCCTCACCGGATCGGGTGAACAGCGGGCGGGCCATAACCTCGGCGGCCGTTCGCGCGTTGTTCCGGGTGCGGTTGAACGTTTCGCGTGACAGCCCGGAAGCGGCGCAGAGTCCGGTCCGGGCGGCGTTGCCCTTCCTCCCAGCGCCGCCGCGGCCGGTACGGGGGTATGGGAGCCCCGCTGCGCTCGGGCGCGGCGGGGCTCACGTGCTCCGTGCCCCGTAGGTCGAGGTGCGGCCCTCAGGCCGGCCGTACCGCCGTGAAGACCGTCGACGCGGTCAGCAGGAAGACATCGGGCCGCCGCAGGACACCCTCGGGCGCCTCGGCGTCGAGGAGCAGGTCGAGCGTCTTCCGGTCCTCCGCGTCGAGCAGTTCGTCCGCCATGTCCCGCACCCGCGCCAGATACCCGTGCAGATAGCCGCGGGCCGGCTCGTGCAGCGGCGCCGGGTGATCGACGAGGAAGGAGAACGCGTCCGAGGGAACGAGCCCGGCCCGGGTGAGCAGCGCCGGCCAGTCCTCGACGACGCGGGTGCTGCCCGGCAGGTCTGCGCGCATGGCCTCGAACGACTCGTCGCCCGCCGCGTCGAGCCGGGCCTGCAGGCCCGGCCGTCCGATGCCGATGTCACGGGGCAGGAAGCGCATCGGCAGTCCGCCCTCGCACAGGGCGAGCAGGCCGCCGGGCCGCAGGACCGCGGCGAGGGACTCCAGGGCGCGCTGCTGGTCGCCCAGATGGTGCACGGTCCTGCTGGTCCAGATCAGATCCGCCGTGCCGAGCCCTTGGTCCAGGCCGTCGGGCAGTTCCGCGTGACGCACGCTCACCCGCCCGGCGAGGCCGAGCCGTTCGGCCCGCTTCCGGGTGAGGTCCAGCAGGCCCGTGCTGCCGTCCACGGCGACCGCCTCTGCCTCGGGGAAGGCCTCGGCGAGTACGCATGTCATCACTCCCGGGCCGCTTCCGATGTCCAGCACGCGCCGCACCTCCCGGCCGGGGCCGAGGAGTCCGCGCAGCCGTGCCGCCGTGTCGCGCAGCCCGGGCAGCTGGAGTTCGGCGCCGCTCTCGAGCTGGGGCGCCATGCGTTCCCAGTCGATGTCGGTGTCGTGCGACGAGTGGCCGTGCGCTCCACGGCCGTGACCGTGGCCGTGACGGCCGCCGTTGCCGCCGCCGTGGCCACCGCCGTTGCCGTGAACGGCGTCTTTCCCGTGTTCCGAAGGGTGGTGTGGGCTCATGCCGGGAAGCGTGCACCCCGCCCGGATGGAACGGCAACTCCTGTTGCGGTTTCCGGGACGGACGCGGTGGAATGCGCCCATGAACAACCAGTCACCGGCCCTCGATGCCGTCCTGACCCAGGTCGGGCCCCGGCTCAGGCGGCTGCGCGCCGAGCGTGGCATCACGCTGGCCGCGCTCGCCGAGACCACCGGCATCTCCAAGAGCACCCTGTCCCGGCTGGAGTCGGGTCAGCGCCGTCCGAGCCTGGAGCTGCTGCTGCCCCTCGCCACCGCCTACCAGGTACCGCTGGACGAACTGGTGGGCGCGCCCGAGGTGGGTGATCCACGGGTCCGGCTGGCACCGCGCAAGGGCCCGGCCGGCGGCACGGTGGTGCCCCTGACCCGGGTGCCCGGACCGCTCCAGGCGTTCAAGATGATCGTCCCGGACCGCGGCCCGGAGCCGGACCCGCGCACCCACGAGGGCTACGACTGGCTGTACGTCCTGGGCGGCAGGCTGCGGCTGGTGCTCGGCGACCACGACCTGATCATGGGGCCGGGCGAGGCCGCCGAGTTCGACACCCGCGTGCCGCACTGGTTCAGCGGAGTGGACGGGCAGCCCGCCGAGATCCTGAGCCTCTTCGGCAGGCAGGGCGAGCGCATGCACGTACGCGCAAGACCGAGGGGCGCGTCCCGGTGAGCCCGACGCCGACGCGCGTCAGCCGGTCTTCGGGCCCGAGACCCGCGAGGTGCGCAGCGAGAACGGGTGGCCTGCCGGGTCCGAGTAGAGCCGTACGCCCTGCGGTCCGACGGTGTCCGCCGTGGACAGCGCCCGGCCGCCGAGGCTGATGATCCGGCGCTCCACCTCGTCCATCGCGCCCTCGGCCACGATGAGGTCGAGGTGGGTCTGCAGTGAGTCGTCCGGGCGGGGCCAGCTCGGGGGAGTGGCGTTCAGATCCCTCCTGAAGGCCATGTGCGTGCCCCCGTTGCCCACGATCTCGACCCGGTCGGTGCCCGCTCCCGCGTACACCTCCCCGTCGAGGAGCGCCGTGTAGAAGCGGGGCAGCCTCTCGGGTTCGGAGCAGTCCATTACCAGTACGGAGGTTTCGACGAGTCCCATGGCATCCGGCTACCCGCCGTCGCCCCGGACAAGCGCTCCGTGTGCGGTCCGGAATCCCGGGCCGGGCCGGTCCGGTCCTGGCCCGGTCCTGGCCCGGACCCGGGCCTCGGCGTTCCCGGGTATCTTGCGAGCACGGAAGGAGCCACATGGCCGAGCGGAACCAGAGAACAGTGCGTGACCTGCGGCGGGGCAACCGGTCGGCGGTCCTGCGACGGCTGTATTTCGAAGGGCCGCTCAGCAGGCAGGAGTTGGGCCCCGTCACCGGCCTGAGTTCGGGCTCCATCAGCAACGTCGTCGCCGAGCTCGCCGCCGAGGGACTCCTGGAGGAGGCCGGTGCCGTCGACTCCGACGGCGGCCGTCCCCGCACCCTGCTGCGCGTCGCCCCCGCCAGCGGCCACCTCATCGGCGTCGACGTCGGCGAGACCCGCGTCAGGGTCGGGCTCTTCGACCTCTCCCTCACGGAACTCGCCCGCTCGGAAAGGCCCCTGGCCCACCACGGCTACGACGTTCCCCGCATCGCGGGCCACATCGGCGAGGGCATCACCGAGGCACTGCACACCGCGGGCACCGGCACCGGCCACCTCGTCGGCGTCGGTGTCGGAGTGCCCGGCATCGTCGACCACGGCGGCGACACGGGCGCCGTCGTGCACGGCCAGACCATCGGCTGGGACGGCGTCCCGCTCGAGGCGCTGCTCCGCGAGAGCTCCGAACTCCCCGCCGAGGTGCCTTTCTTCATCGACAACGGCGCCAAGACCCTGGGCCAGGCGGAGATGTGGTTCGGCGGGGGCCGCGGCGCGCGCGACGCCGCCGTCGCCCTGATCGGCTCGGGCGTCGGCGCCTGCGTCGTCACCGACGGCGCTCACTGCGGCGGGACGCACGGCGGGGCCGTCGAGTGGGGCCACACCACCCTGCGGGTCGGCGGCCGCCGCTGCCGCTGCGGGGCGCGCGGCTGCCTGGAGGCCTACGCCGGCGCGGAGGCGCTGCTGGAGCGCTGGGCGGAGGCGGGCGGCCACCCGCCCGACGGCGCAGGCGAGGAGACCGCCCTCGCGGCGCTCCTCGACGCGGCCCACCCGGCGAGCGGCGAGCCGGACCCCATCGCTGCCGCGCTGCTGGACGAGACCGCCGAATACCTCGGCGCCGGCATCGCCGGCCTCATCAACCTCTTCGGCCCCGACCGCATCCTGATCGGCGGCTGGGCCGGGCTGCTCCTCGGCCCCCGGCTGCTGCCCGCCGTACGGGAGCACGCCGCCCGCTACGCGCTGCGGCACCCCCTCGGACGTACGAGCATCGAGCTCGGGCTGCTCGGCCCCGACGCCGTCACCGTCGGGGCCGCCACCCTGCCGCTCGCCGACTTCTTCGCCCGCGGCGGCGACCGGCGCAGGCCCCGCCCGGCCGGCGTACGGACCCGGACGGCGCCCCCGCGTTCCGCCCGGGCCGCGCGTTGACCATGATGGTCCCGACGGACCGAGCGCCTGGAGCTGTCCCATGACGACGAACCCGACGAACCCGATGGAACCGATGGAACCGGCCGCCCCCGCGAAGAAGAGCATCCGGATCGAGTACTGCACCCAGTGCCGATGGCTGCCGCGCGCCGCGTGGCTGGCTCAGGAACTGCTCACCACCTTCGAGACCGACGTCGCCGAAGTGGCCCTGGTGCCGGGCAAGGGCGGCGTCTTCACCGTGCGGGTCGGCGAGGAGACGGTCTGGGACCGGCGCGAGCAGGGCTTCCCCGAACCCACCGCAGTGAAGCGCGTCGTACGGGACCGGGTGGCGCCGGGCAGGAGTCTCGGTCACTCGGAGCGCTAGGCCGGCCGCGGCGCCGTCCCGGGTCGCGGTCGCGGGAACGTCCGCGGGTCGCAGAATCACAGCTTCGCAGAATCACAGCTTCGCAAGTTCACAGGTTCGCAGGTTCGCGGGTCGCCGGGTTCGCGGAAGCCCTGCGGATCCTCAAAGGGGAGGACGGCGTCATGAGCGGCAAGGACTGGTCGGCGTACCAGTACGAGATCTACCTCAACGGGCTGAACGACGAGGTGCCGAGGCTGCCCACGGACCTGACCCGGCTCGAGGAACTGGCCGCGCGGCGGCTCGCTCCCGGCCCCGTCGGATACGTGGCGGGCAGCGCGGGCAGCGGCAGCACCGAGCGGGCCAACCGCGAGGCCCTGGACCGCTGGCGGATCGTGCCCCGGATGCTGCGCGACGTCCACGAGCGCGACCTGACGACCGAGGTGCTCGGCCGTACCCTGCCCGCGCCGCTCGCCCTCGCCCCGGTGGGCGTGCTGTCGATCCTCCACCCGGACGCCGAACCCGCCGCCGCGCGGGCCGCGGCCGCGCAGGGCGTGCCCGTCATCGCCTCCTCGGCGTCCAGCACCACTCTGGAGGAGATCGCCGAGGCGGCGGGGGCCGGCGAGCGGTGGTTCCAGCTGTACTGGCCCAAGGACCGCGAGGTCACCCTGAGCTTCCTGAAGCGGGCCAGGGCCGCCGGCTACACCGCGCTCTTCGTCACCCTCGACACCTGGCTGCTGGCCTGGCGGCCCCGCGACCTCGACCAGGCGTACCTGCCCTTCCTCCGCGGGATCGGAACCGCCAACTACTTCGCCGACCCCGCCTTCCGCGCCGGCCTCGCCAAGCCGCCGGAGGAGGACCTGAACGCCGCCGTGCTGCACTTCGTCCAGATGTTCGCCGACCCCACCAAGACCTGGGCCGACCTCGCCTTCCTGCGTGAGCACTGGGACGGTCCGATCGTCCTGAAGGGCGTCCTGCACCCCGACGACGCCCGCCGCGCCGCCAGCGCGGGCATGGACGGCGTCGTGGTCTCCAACCACGGCGGCCGCCAGGTCAACGGCTCCATCGGCGCCGCCGACGCGCTGCCCGCCATCGCCGAGGCCGTCGGCGACCGGATCGACGTCCTCTTCGACAGCGGCATCCGCACCGGCGACGACATCTTCAAGGCGCTCGCCCTCGGCGCCCGCGCCGTCCTGCTGGGCCGTCCGTACGCCTACGGCCTCGCCCTCGACGGCCAGGCCGGCGTGGACCACGTCATCCGCTCCGTGCTGGCGGAGTTCGACCTGACGCTCGCGCTGTCGGGACACACCTCGCCCCGCGAACTCGGGCCGGACAGCGTCCTGTCGGCCGGCGGCTGAGAGGACCCGGCGGACGCGCGGCGCCCCGGCACCGGGTGACCGGTGCCGGGGCGCCGCGCTCCGGTCCGGTTCCCCCGAGGCGGACCGGACCTGGCGCGGTCAGGTCAGGAAATGGCCGTAGCACTCGGAGTTCCACGCCCACCGGTGGGAGCTGATGCCGTTGTTGACCCCGGCGCCGCTGCTGAAGGAGTCGTCGCTCAGGTTGCTCGCGTAGTACTCGCTGCGGGCCAGGCAGGCGTAGCCGCCGCCCCAGTCGGTGCCGGTGCCGTTGTAGACCGCGACGGCCATGCCCGAGGTGCCCTTGTTCAGGACGGAACTCGCGCTGTTGGTGTCGCTGCCCTGGAACGAACCGCTGCTGTCCCCCCAGTCGGAGTCGTTCCCCGCGGCCTTCCCCAGGTAGCCGCTGCAGTAGGTGCCGGAGTACGCGTAGAAGTAGCCGGAGGTGGCGTTGGGCCAGGCGTCGCCGCAGTCGGCGAGAGCCCCGGCGGGGGCCGCTTGCGCGGCCGCTGCGGGCACGGCCGCTCCCAGGCCCGCGAGGGCGAGCGCTGCCAGTACGGCGAATGTCTTGCGCATGACGGATCTCCTTCTTCTCTTCTGCCGGGTTCTGCCGCGGGGTCCTGCCGCGGGTCTTACGGGATGCCGGTACCGGCCGGCACTGGCCGGTACCGGTCGCGCTCCGCGGCTTCGACCGCCGCGGAAGCCTTCGGTGCGGGCGCTCAGCCCGCCGCCGCTCCGGCGCGGGCCAGCGCCGTGAGGTTCATGCGCCGGAAGGCGGCGATGTCGTCCTGGTACGGGCGCAGCTTCTCGGCCCGGTACTCCTTCTCGAGGGCCCGCGCGGTGCGGACCAGAGGTGTGCGGGTGGCGCAGGTGGCCTCCGCGACCGCGAGTTCCACCTCGACGGCGTGTGCCGCGGCGGGGCTCATGCCCCGGGTGAGACCGGGCAGCTTCCGCCGGATCAGCTGCGGGTCTGCGTAAGGACGGCCCGCGGAGCGCATGCACTCGGCCCACTGGCCGAGCGCCTGTACGAAGCGCGGGTCCTCGACGATGTCCGGCGCGTACAGGGCGGTCAGGCTGCCCACCGTCTTCTTGGCGCGGAACCAGGCGGGGAAGTCGCCGTACAACTGGTCCATGGCCGTGGCGCGGCACCCGTCACGGGGCATCAGGACGACGCCGCCCAGGGGCAGCTCGACGCTCACCGCACCACGGGACGGTGTGCCGTCGAGCGCCGTGTCGTAGCGGCGGGCCTCGGCCCTGGACAGCGACCTCGCGTATGCGGCGTTGCGGTCGCCGAGCTGGGCCCGCTCGGCCCGCTCGTCCAGCCTTCCGCCGTAGCCGTGCTGCTTCGCCCAGCCGACGTCGTCCAGCACGTAGCCGTTGCCCTGCCGGTCGGCGACACCCGCGACGGGGCCGATCCAGTACCGGAAGCCCGCCTTCTCCATGCACTTCCTGACGAGTTCCTCCTCGCGGCGTTCGACGACTATCTGCTCCGCGTACGTCAGGTCCCGGAGCCGTCCCGGGTCCTTCGCGCCGTCGGACGCGGGCCGGCCCGGCTGCGGGCCGCATCCCGCCACCGCGAGTGCGCCGATGACCGCCGACACGCACAGGGCGGCGAGCCTCCTGACCGCCCCGCCGGATTCACGTGACACCATGTCGGCCCCCGCGTTCGTCGTGTCCGTCTCACTGACGGATCCGAACGTACGGGCACCCGCGGGAGGGCACATCAGGGCAGACCCTGAGACGCCGACGCGGTTCACCTCCGGCGCGGAGGGGGTTCACCGCCGGAGGTAGGCGAGCACGGCCAGCACCCGCCGGTGGTCCTGCCGGCCGGGCTCCAGCCGGAGTTTGGCGAAGACGTTGCGCACGTGCGTCTCGACCGTCTTGCCGCTGACCCCGAGACGGTGGGTGATCGCCTCGTTCGAACGGCCCTCGGCCATCAGGGCCAGGACCTCGTGCTCGCGGTCGGTGAGTTCGTCCAGCGGACCGGCGGGGCGCCGCCGTCCGAGGAGCCGGGTGACCACCTCCGGATCGACGACCGACTGGCCGTCGGCCACCCGCTTGAGTGCGTCGGTCAGTTCGTCGATGTCCGCGACCCGTTCCTTGAGCAGGTAGCCGAACCCCCGCGGGTCACGTGCCAGGGCCCGGAGCGGACTGCCGGTCTCCACGTACTGCGAGAGGACGAGGACGCCGACGCCCGGATGGCGCTCACGGATGTCGCGCGCGGCACGCAGCCCCTCGTCCGTGAAGGTCGGCGGCAGGCGGATGTCCAGCACGGCCACGTCGGGACGGTGCGTGCTCACCAGTTCGTGCAGCCGGCCGACGTCGTCGGTCTGGCCGGCCACGACGACGCCCGCCTCGGTCAGGATACGTACCAGCCCTTCCCGGAAGATCACGGAGTCCTCGGCGATGATCACGCGCACGGCAGCTCCGCCCGGATCCGGGTTCCGCTCCCCGCGGCGCTCTCGACGTGCAGGGTGCCGCCCACGGCCGCCACCCGGTCGGTGAGCCCGCGCAGCCCGCTGCCCGCACGGTCCGCCCCTCCCGAACCGTCGTCGGTCACCTCCACGACCAGCCTGCCGCCGGTGACCCGTGCCATGACGCTCACCGCCCGCGCACCCGCGTGCTTCGAGGCGTTGGACAGCGCCTCGCAGACGGTGAAGTACGCGGTCGACTCGATCAGCGGGGGCAGGCGGCGGGGCTCGACAGCGACCACCACGGGGATCGCCGACTGCTCGGCGAGCGAGGTGACCGCCGGACCGAGGCCTTCCCGTTCGAGAACCGCCGGGTGGATGCCGTGGGCGATGTCCCGCAGATCGCTCAGCGCCTGCCGCAGGAGCCGGTCGGCCTCCGCCACGGTGCCGCGCAGGACCGGGTCCGCGCCGCGCGACAGACCCGCGTCGAGCCTGCGCAGCGCCATCAGGGCGAAGACGAGGCGTGCCTGCGCCCCGTCGTGCAGGTCGCGCTCGAGCCGGCGCCGCTCGCGTTCGGCCGTCTCCAGCAGGCGGGAGTGCCTGGCCCGTGCCTCCTCGGTACGTCTGGCGATCTCGGCTCCGAGCCGGGTGTTCTCCAGACACAACCGCACGGTCGCGGCCACCGCGGTCACCAGCCCGGGGTCCTCCCGCAGCGCCGTGTCGTGGACCAGCACGGCCACCGGCTTCCCGCGGCTCTCCACCGCCGTGGCAGTGCGGCCGGAGTCCGGCGCGGGCAGCGGCAGCGGGCGGCCGTCCGGATCGACGTACGTTCCCGGGGCGCCGGCGCCCAGGCCGAGCCGGAGCGAGGGATCACCCATCACACGTGCGATGGCGCTCTGCAGCAGGTGCGGTGTCGGATGCGCGCCGACCTCGACGACCAGGCCGCCGACCGCCGCGCGGTGCAGCCGCATCCGCAACAGTCCGGCAGCGAAGGCGATCGGGACGGACACCTGGCTGAGGTCCGACAGCAGCAGCACCGTCCCGGCCCCGGGCCGCCCGGGGAACTCCGGGGCCAGGGCGTAGGCGGCCTCCCAGCCGATGAAGGCCACGGCGACGGCCACGGCCGCCCAGGCGGGGAGCAGGACACGGCGGCGGGCCGGGCAGCTCACCCGCCAGCGCCGCACCAGGGCCACCACGCAGGCGAGGGTGATCAGGGCGCCGAGCCAGCGGTAGCCGAGGTCGACGGCGTCGAACAGGGCCGGGTCGTGGACGACGAGGAGCGCGTTCGGACCGCAGTCCGCGCACGTCAGATATGTGGATCCGCCGCTGGCCGCGGGGTCGTACACAGCGGCCCGGAGCAGCCCGCCCACGGCCGTCAGCCCGTAGCCCGCCGTCACGACGGACCGCGCGAAGCGCGTGCCGAGCCGTCCGTCGGGAAACGCGAGCAGGAGATGGGCGAGCACGGCCATGTTCAGGGCCTCCCACCAGGCGCCCACGGCGAACAGCAGCGGGACGCTCGTGCCCTGGAGGTTGCCCAGGAACCAGGTCAGCCCCTCCGCCAGCATCAGCGGGCCGGTGCGATTGGCCGGCCGGCGCCACCACGCGACCAGACCGGCCCCGGCGAAGGACCATCCGACCGCGAGGTCGCGGACGACGTCCGCGGTGGAGGCACCGGTGCGGGCGTACGCCCACGCTCCCAGGGCGCCCGCCGACAGGCTCAGCCCCGCCCACAGCGTCAGGCGGGCGCGAAGGCGCCACCGGTCCCGTACGACCTGGCCCGGCCTTGTGCCGCCATTGGTCACGTCGCCCCCCAGGCACCCGCAAGCCCTCTCCGGCCCTCTCCACGCAGCAGCGCTCGCCGACGCACACCAGGATGTCGCATCTGGCCGGGCCATGACAGGCAGGATCGACCCGTCTCATGTCCGGGGGCGGCATGCCTAGAGCGGGCCCCAGGCCCGCGAGCGGTCCATCAGCCGCTCGTGGACCGCGGCGACCGAGGGGTCGGCGAGGGAGCCGGTGCGCGTGGCGAGGTAGAGGGTGTTCAGCGGCGGGACCTCCGGCTGGTGCAGGATCTCGACCGACCCGGAGGCGAGGGCGGGGTCGGCCAGGTAGCGGGGCAGCACCGACACTCCCGCTCCCGCGACGACCGAGGCCAGGACCGCCCGGAGACCGGGCACCACGACGGAGACCTCGTTGGGCGGGCGGCGGCCGAACTCGCTGCGCCAGTAGCGGCGTACGACGGGCAGTTCCGCTGAGTACGCGACGAGCGGCAGGTGGGCCGGTGCCTTCACCGGTGACTCGGCCAGCAGTCCAGCGTCGATGGTGCGGGCCAGTGAGGGCGGCCCCACCAGCAGGAACTCCTCGTCGGTGAAAGGCGAGACGACAAGATTCCGCGCGGTGGGACGCACGGCGGACACCACCAGGTCGAGCCGCGCCTCGAACAGCGCGGACAGCAGGTCGTCCGCCAGGCCGAGGGTCACGCGCAGCCGCAGCCCGCGCGGCGCCAGCGGGGCCAGTGAGGGCAGCACACGGGCGGCCAGCAGCTCTCCAAGATTCTGCGCGGTGGGAAGGACGGCGGACACCACTAGGTCGAGCCGCGCCTCGAACAGCGCGGACAGCAGGTCGTCCGCCAGGCCGAGGGTCACGCGCAGCCGCAGCCCGCGCGGCGCCAGCGGGGCCAGTGAGGGCAGCACACGGGCGGCCAGCAGCTCTCCCGGGCCGCCCAAGCATCATGGTCCTGTCCGGCGCCGACAGCCTGACCCTGGCCGACGGCACCGCCCACCCCACCGGTTACTGGGCCGAGGAGGTCGCCGCCTCCCACCGGGTGCTGCGCGAGGCGGGAGCCGAGATCGACATCGCCACGCCGGGCGGCGTACGGCCCACCGTCGACCCGATCAGCCTCGACGAGCGCGGCGGGGTCGAGAAGGCCGACGCCGAACGCTTCCGCGGCTACCTGGACTCGCTCGGGCCCGAACTGGCCGAGCCCCTCGCCCTCGCCGGCGCCAAGGCGTCCGAATACGACGCGATCTACCTCCCCGGCGGCCACGGCCCCATGGAGGACCTCGCCGGGGACCCTGACCTCGGCAGGCTGCTGGACGCCTTCGAGCGCGAGGGGCGGATCGTCGCCGCCCTGTGCCACGGCCCCGCCGCGCTGCTCAGCGCGGTGCGTGAGGACGGCGGCTTCGTCTTCGCGGGACGCAGGCTGACCGTGTTCACGGACGAGGAGGAGCGTCAGGGCGGGCTCGGCGACTCCTTGCCGTACTTCGTGGAGTCGAGGCTGCGCGACCTGGGCGCGATCGTCGACGCGGGACCGGCCTGGGGCAGCAGGGTCGTCGTCCACGGCACCCTGATCACCGGCCAGAACCCGCAGTCCAGCGTCGCCACGGCCCAGGAGGTCGCGACGGCCCTCAAGGACTGACACCGGAGGAGGCCCGGAGGAGGCCCGGCGGACACCGGCGGAGACCGGCGGCCCCCGGTTCGCCGCGGCCGGGCGGGGCGGGGCGCGCCCGTGCCGCCCGTCGGGTCACCCGTGCCGCCCGCCGGCGCCGCTTGCCTGTGCCGTCGGCCGGGTCAGCGGGGTGCGAGCACCACCCACACCGGCCCCCGGGCGAAGGCCAGCTCCTCGCCGCCGGGGGTCGTGTACCGGGTGCCGCTCTGTGCCGAGGTGCGCGACCAGCGCGCCTCGTGCGCCCTGCCGTCCCGCAGCACGAGCGCGTCGCCCGAACCCACGGTCTCGCTGTACGGCGAGACACTGCCCCAGCGGTCGTGGAACCGCGACGAGCGCACCGTCACGTACTGCACCACGACCGTCGCGGCCCCCAGCCGGTCCCCGCCGGAGGTGCGGGCCGCCGTGCCGTCCATGGCGATCAGCCACCGGTCGCGGTCCGCGGACCAGGTGAAGGCGTAGCGGGCCGCGGGGAAGCGGACGGTGTGCCCCGAGGTGGCCGTCCCGCCGACCGGCGCCGCTCCGAAGCGGAAGCCGATGTCCCCGGCCTCGCTCGCGTCCGGGGCGGCCTTCAGCGCGCGTTCCGGGCGCAGCAGGAGATTGTGCGGGGCGGCACGGTCCTGGCCGCGGAAGTAGGCGGCGGGTGCCTTGTCCGGCGGCAGCGGATACAGCGGGGCCGCGTCGATCAGAGGGAGCAGCGCGGACTGCGCCCCGGAGAAGGCGAGGGCGGGCCGGCCGAACTGCCGCAGCAGTTCCAGATCGGACTCGCGGGCGCTGCGCACCGGGCCGACGACGTCGGGCAGTCGCGAGGAGTACACGGCGAGCAGCCGGGTCAGCCCGGCCTCCACCTCCTCCACATAGACGATGTCCGCGGCGTCCAGACCCGTCTGGGGGCGGGCGGCGGCCACATTGTCGATCTTCACGGCCAGTACCGGGCCGGGTGTCGCGGCCCGGCCGGTGAACGGCGAGCGCACCTCGCCCGGCTTGTCCTGCGACGGCTTGTCCTGCGTGTCGCAGCCGGCGGCGAAGGTGCCCAGCGCCGTGGCGGTGAGCGTCGTCAGTACCAGGCGTCTCGTCGGTCCCGTCGCGCGCTCACCGTCCACACCGTGCTTCTCCCCCGCGCGGGGAGCGGGCACACGGGCGATGTGCGGACGATAGTTCGAGTCCCGCGTGGCGCCGTTGTACGAAATCTCACCCATCCCGGACGATTCCTCTCAATCGATCCCCCTGAATTGCTAAAATTAGCAATTCATTACATGCTGTGATGGCTGTGCCCGCTAGTAGCCGGCGGGCACGGCTCAAGCCGCGCTTCGAAGAGGACACCGCCCCATGAGCACCACTCCCGCGCCACTGCGCATGGTCGAGGTTTCCGGCGCCGAAGCCGTCTGGCTGCTGGAAGGGAGCACCCTCGGGCGGCTCGTCTACCTCCAGCGGGATCTGGGAGTCGTGCGCCCGGCCCGGCACGTGTGGGAGTTCGGGTGTCTGATCGTACGCGTCCCCGCGCCCGCCGGGGCGGTCCCGGCGACGGTGACCTACCAGGTCGACGAGATCCGCGCGGCGACCGGTACCGGTTGGACGGTCACCGCCTCGGGTGCCGCGCAGACGATCACCGACCGCGACGAGGCGGCCCATTACCGGCGCACCCTGAAGGGCTGGAGCCACGGCCCGCACGACACGCTGGTGCGGATCCGGCCGCAGACGGTGGCGGGGTTCCGGCTCACCCGCGCGGACGGCGCAGAGCGATGACGCGGGGCCCCGCCGCTCTGCCGCGCCGGCACGTGCTCACCCTTCCCACGATCCCCGGCGCCGTCCGGGTCGCCCGGCAGACCGCGGAGATGACCTTCTCGGACTGGGGCATCAGCCTGGCGCACCCCGCGGTCGGACCTGCCCTCCTCGTGCTGAGCGAACTGGTCACCAACAGCGTCCGGCACGCTGCCGTCCTCTCCCCGCAGACCACGATCACCTATGCGGCCGGGGAGGACACCCTGGCCTTCGCGGTCCACGACCGCCACCCGTACCGGCCCCCGCTCTGCGGCCCGGTGGCCGCCGGCGGTGACGGGGGAGGCCTGGCCACCGTCACCGAACTCGTCCTCGGACTCGGCGGCACGGCGGTCGTACGGCCCGATGCCGACGGCAACGGCAAGAGCGTCTGGATCACCCTTCCCCTGCAACGAGCCGCCCGCGAAAGGCGAGAACGCACATGACCATCGAATGGCGCTACACCAGGGAACCGGATCTGGGCATCCTCGCCGTCGCCGGATTCCTCGGCCGGGAGGCGGCCGCCCGCTTCACCGGAGCGGTCGGCTGGGTGATCGCCCGGGGCACCGGACCGGTCATCGTCGACCTGAGCGAGCTGCGCGGCTGGTCGGCGGAGGGGCAGCTCGCCATCGCCGGCGCGGCCCGCCGCTGCGCCGAGCACGGCCGTCCCCTGGAACTCGCGGCGATCCCCGCGAGCGGCTCCATCGTCCCGGACGGCTCCTGCCCGGAGATCCCCGTCCACAGCGACCTGGCCGCGGCGCTGACCGCGCACGCGGGCCGGGACGAAGATTCGGAGGACCGCCGTGAGTGGCGCACCAGCGGCTGGTCTGCCTGACGGACGGCCGGTGTCACCCCGGCCCGGGGCCCGGTTCCGCCGGGCGGGTTCGGCCGGAGGGGCCGCGCACGCGAGGATGTTCGTATGTTGTTGACGATGGAGTGGTCGGGGCGCGCCGACGGGCGACCGGAACAGTACGGGTCGCGGAGAACGGTGAGGAGCGTCCGATGAGCGCACCGCTGTACCAACTGAAGGCCGAGTTCTTCAAGACGCTCGGGCACCCGGTGCGCATCAGGGTCCTGGAACTGCTGAGCGAGCGCGAGCACGCGGTGGCCGAGATGCTGCCCCAGGTGGGGGTCGAGCCGGCTCATCTGTCGCAGCAGCTGGCCGTGCTGCGCAGGGCCAATCTGGTCGTCACCCGCAAGGAGGGGTCGACCGTGTACTACTCGCTGACGAACCCCCACGTCGCCGAACTCCTGACGGTGGCGCGGACGATCCTGTCCGGGGTTCTCGCGGGCCAGGCGGAACTGCTCGCCGACCTGCGGGCCGCCCAGAGCGGGTCCTCGGGGCCGGCGTCGTGAGCGGCGGGACGGGAGTGACCACGGGAGTGACCACTGGAGTCTCCGGGGCGGGGAGCGCCGCCGCGGGCACCTTCCGGTGACGATGTGACGACGGCCCACCACCGGGCGACGCCCTGGTGAACGACGGCCGCCTCACCCCGAGTCCTACGGCGGTGGGGCGGCCGCGGTGGCCCCACCGCCGGGCCGCGCCGGGCCGCCCGGGTGCCTCGCTCCCACCGGTGGAGCACGCGGGCTCACCGCTGTCGGCGGCACCCGGCCCCACCTTGGCCACGCCCCTCGCCGGTCGTGTCCGGCGCTGCTGCTCCCCACCCCGCCGGCGAGCGGCAGGCGTTGGCCGCAGAGACAGAGCCCGGTGCGCGGGCGACTCGGCGGCCGGGCCGCTTGCGGCCCGCCGCGAGCCGGACCCGGGTCTCCGAGTGTCCTGCGAGTTCCCACGGCCCGCCGAGGAGCGGGGCCGCACCGAGCGGTACGCGGCGATGCCGCGGATGCCGTCGGCGGACGCCGTCGGCGGGCGGCGGCACGCCGGACATCACGCTGCCGCGCCGTGACTGCTGTGACTGCCGTGACCGGCGAGGGCGCCCGCCGAGGCCCGCCGTCCGATCAGGGCGCGGATGGCGTTCCGGGTCGCCGGACGCGCCGGGCGCCCGAATCCGTGGCCGTACCGCCTTCCGATGCCGGCGTGTTCCGGCCGTGTTCACGCCTTCGCGTGATGAGGAGGCCGCTGACCGCGCGGGAACTCGTTGCTGGCCGTCACTTCTGCGCGTGCTCGCCCAGGTAGAACAGCAGGTAGACGAATCCGGCGAAGAGGTGGGTCGCGAAGACGTAGACGAAGACCCTCAGGGCGAGGCCGCGTTCCAGCCACTTCTCGCTCTCGCCGCCCGTCCGGGATATCGCGGGATCGGGCCGCTTCCCTTCCTGCTGCCCGGTGCTCTCGGTGCCGTCGGCCATGCGAAGTCCCTTCGGTGGGTGGGGCGTCGGAACGCGGTCGGTGGGAGGGCGCACGGTGCGCCGCCCGGCGGTGGCGGTCACCGCAGACGCGGGTCGGGCATGGCGAAGCGGACCAGGACGGTCTTGCCCGGGCCGTGCGCCGCCGGTTGGATGCTCAGTTCGCCGTCGTACCGCGCGGCGAGTTCCCCGACCGTCAGCAACCCCCGCCCGGTCCCTCCGGCCGGCAGGGCCGGTACGCGGGGATCCCGGTCGGCGACCCCGACGACCAGCCGGCCGGCTCCGGCGGTGACGCCCACCTCGGCGGCCGGCGAGTGGTCGGACGCGTGCCGGAGCACATTGGTGACGAGTTCGCTGACGACGAGCAGCACCGTGTCCGCGAACGCGGATCTCGGGGTGATGCCGAGCTCCAGGAGCCGGGCGGCGGTCGTCCGCCGGGCGAGCGCGACGCATCCCGGCTCGGTCGGCACGGTGAACACGTACCGCCGCGGCGCGGCCGCCGCGTGCTCGCGCGGAGCTACGGGCAGATGCCGCCGCCATGGCAGAAAGCGACCGACTCCCATTACGAGGCCCCGCCCCGCACGGGCGTGCCCCCGGTCTGACGCAGTTCGTCGAGCAGATCCTGCTGCCCCGCCAGCAGCACGGTCAGGATCCGCCGCGCGGACGCCAGCAGCTCCGCGACGTCGCCGCCCGCCAGCTCGTACGTCACGGTGGAGCCGTTGCGTGTGGCCGTCACGATCCCGGAGCGGCGCAGCACCGCCAGCTGCTGCGACAGGTTCGACGGCTCGATCTCGATGGCCGCCAGCAGGTCCCGTACGGGCATCGGCCCGTCCTGGAGCAGCTCCAGCACACGTATCCGCGCCGGATGACCCAGCATCCGGAAGAACTCCGCCTTGGCCTCGTACAGCGGAACCGCCACCCCGATCACCTTTCGCCCGCCCGCGCCGCAGCAACTGACGAATTGAAGAACTCTTCAATTCTACTGGCGCGGCGGACCTCCTGGCGCCGCCGACCTCCCGGCCCGCGGCGCCGGGAGGTCAGGCCGCCGCGCGCACGCGGGGGTCCTCGCCGCTCCCCTGCCGTCCCCGGCCGTCGCGCCGGGCGGTCACGGCGCGCGTCAGGTGCTCGGCCAGCAGCACGGTGGAGGCGGTGGCGGCGCACACCAGCCACTGCCCGGCGTCCAGGGGAACCGTGTCGAAGACCGTACGGGCCCACGGCACATGGACGGCGGCGATCTGCATGAGCAGCACCGCGGCGAGGCACAGCCACAGCGTCCGGTTGCGGAACTGGTGACGGCCCACGACGGGTCCCGCCTCCGACCGGGCGCCCAGAGCGTTGAACAGCTGGAACAGGACGAAGGTCGTGAACGCCATGGTCGCCGCGGTGGCAGCGTCGGTGTAGTGCCGGGCGGACGCCAGGACCGCCAGCGTGCCGACGGCCATGACCGCGCCTGTCCGGGTGATGGCGGCCAGCCGGCGCGCCGTCAGGATCCGTTCCCCCGACCCTCGGGGCGGCCGGTGCATGACGTCGCCGCGGGCCGGGTCCACACCGAGGGCCATCGCGGGCGGACCGTCCATGATGATGTTGATCCACAGCAGCTGCACCGCCGTCAGCGGGGCCGGCAGCCCGATCAGGGAGGCGGCCAGCAGCGTGAGGATCGCCCCGATGTTGGTCGACAGCTGGAACCGGACGAAGGTGACGATGTTGTCGTAGATCGAGCGGCCCTCGCGGATCGCCCGCACGATCGTGGAGAAGTTGTCGTCGGTCAGCACCATGTCGGCCGCCTCCTTGGCGACGTCGGTGCCGGTGATGCCCATGGCCACTCCGATGTGCGCCGCGTGCAGGGCCGCGGCGTCGTTCACGCCGTCACCCGTCATGGCCACGATGTGGCCCTTCGCGGACAGCGACCGCACGATGGTGACCTTGTGCTCCGGGGCGACCCGTGCGAACACCGCGATGCGGTCGACGCGCCCGGCCAGCTCCTCCTGCGTCATCCGGTCCAGGTCGGCGCCGGTGACGGTCTCGCCCTCGATACCCAGCTCACGGGCGATGGCCGCCGCCGTGTCGGCGTGGTCACCGGTGATCATCTTCACCGCCACGCCGGCGGTGCGGCACAGCGCGATCGCCTCGCCCGCCTCCCGCCGGGGCGGATCGGCGATGCCCGCGATCGCGGTCAGCGTCAGTTCCGGCAGACCGTCGGCCGGCACCCCCGCCGCGCCCGGCCCGGCAGGGGCGGGCGGCCGGTCCACCACCGCGGTGGCGGAGCCGAGCACGCGCAGCCCCGTGCCGCCCAGCCGGGACGCGGCGGCTACGATCTCCGCGCGGCGCTCCGCGTCCAGCGCTGCCGTGCCGCCGGCGGTGGCCACCCTCGTGCAGCGGCCCAGCAGCACGTCCACCGCGCCCTTGACGTGGACGCGAGTACGGCCGTCCGGCTCCGCGTGGAAGGTGGCCATGTACTTCGCGCCGCCGTCGAACGGCACCTCGCCCGTACGGGGCACCCGCGCGCGCAGCGCGTCCACGTCGAGCCCCGTCTTCGCCGCGAGTACCACCAGGGCGGCCTCCGTCGGGTCGCCGATGACCCCGTCCGGCGTCAGCCGCGCGTCATTGCACAGGGCGAACGGCAGCACGGCCTCGCGCAGCGCCTCCGCCTGCGCCTGCGCGTCCCGCGGCTCCAGGGCCGGCCCGTCCGCACCGGCGAGGCGTACCTCCCCGGAGGTGCCGTAGCCCTCACCGGTCACGTCGTACAGCCGCCCCCCGGACCACAGGGCCCGTACGGTCATCTCGTTCAGCGTCAGGGTGCCCGTCTTGTCGCTGCACACGACGGTCGCGGCCCCCAGCGACTCCACCGAGGCCAGCCGCTTGACGATCGCCCCGCGGCGGGCCATGCGGTGCACGCCGAGCGCCAGGGTCAGCGCCAGGATGGCCGGCAGCCCTTCCGGGATCGCCGCGACCGCCAGGGCCACCGCCCGCAGCGCCACGTCCGACAGAGCGGCGCCGCGGACGAGCGCGCTGACGGCGTAGGCGGCGACCGCCACACCGCTGACCATCGCCAGCCGCCGGCCCAGGCTGTCCATCTGCACCTGGAGGGGGCTGGGGGGCTGCGCGCCCGTGCGCAGCGCCTCGGCGATCGCCCCGACCTCGGTGCGCATGCCGGTGGCCGTGACGACCATCTCGGCACGGCCCCGGGTGAGAGCCGTGTTCATGAACAGCATGCCGGTCCGCTCGGCGGGTGCCACCGGCTCCTCGCCGTCGTGGTCGACGGCCGCCGTCGTCTTGGCGACCGGCTGCGACTCGCCGGTCAGCGCGGCCTCGCCGGCCTCGGCCGACTCCGCGACCGTCAGCCGCCCGTCGGCGGGCACCCGGTCGCCCGCCTCCAGCAGCACCACGTCGCCCGGCACCAGGGCCCGCGCCGGGATCTCGCGCACCTCGCCGTCCCGGCGCACCCTGGCCGTGGCCACCAGCATCCGCTGCAGCGCCTCCAGGCTGCGCTCGGCGCGGCGCTCCTGCAGATAGCCGATCGTGGCGTTGACCAGCAGCACCACGGTGATCACCAGCGCGTCGCCGACCTCGCCGATGATTCCGGCGACGACCGCGGCGCCGATCAGGATCCCGATCAGCCAGCTGCGGAACTGGTCGAGCACGCGCAGCCACTGCGCGCGCCTGGCCGGCTGCGCCAGCTCGTTCGGGCCGTACTCCGTCGTACGCACCCCGGCCTCGGCCGTGCTCAGGCCGAGGGCCGGGTCGACACCGAGCGCGGCGGCAACCGCCGCGCTCTCGACGCGGTAGGCGTCAGTGAACGCGGCGGGCGCCGCTTCGGGGGAGCGGGGTGCGACGGGTGTGTCCTCCGCCGCTGCATGCCCGCTCATCCTCAGTCACGCCCGGAGCGTGCCACCGCGACGGGGCAGTGCGCGTGGTGCAGCACGGCCTGGCTCACGGAACCGAGCAGCAGCCCGGTGAACCCGCCGCGGCCGCGTGCACCGACGACCAGCAGCTGGGCGCTCTCGCTGGCCTCGATCAGGGCCTGGCGGGGGTGCGCCTGCACCAGCCGGCGCTCCACCGTGACGTCGGGGAACTTGTCCTGCCAGCCCGACAGCGCCTCGGCGAGCACGCGCTCCTCCTCGTCGCGGAGCATGGTCTCGTCGTACACCAGCGGCAGCGGGTCGCCGGGGGCGGTCGCGACCGGCCCCGTCCAGTTGTTCCAGGTGTGCAGGGCGACCAGCTTCGCGCCGCGCAGCGAGGCCTCGGCGAAGGCGAACGCCACCGCCGCCTCACCCGCGGGGGAACCGTCGACGGCCAGCAGCACCGGGCCGGCCGGCTCCTGCCGGCCGCGCACCACGAGCACCGGGCAGCGGCCGTGCGCGGACAGGTGCACGGCCGTCGAGCCCAGCAGCAGCCCGGTGAACCCGCCGAGGCCGCGGCTGCCGACCACGACGAGTGCCGCGCTCCGCGACTCCGCCTCCAGGACCGACAGCGGCTCACCGGTGACGACGGCGGACTCGATCTCCACCTCGGGCTCGGTGGTCCGCGCCCGCTCCACGGCGTCCGCAACCGTCGTGTCCGCCAGATTGCGCAGCCCGCCCTCGGCGGGGCCGAGCGGCGACGGGCCCAGCGGCACGTGCATGGCGGGCCAGATGAAGGCGTGCACCACGCGCAGCCCGACCCCGCGCAGCCGCGCCTCACGCGCGGCGGTCTCCACCGCGAGAAGGCTCGAGGGCGAGCCGTCCACTCCCACCACGACCGGAACGCTCATGCTCGTCTCTCCCATGTCCGTGCGCCTGCCTGCGCGCTTTGCGTACTGTTTACTGATCAGCCCGCACCGTACCCGGTCCCGGCCGGGGCGCGGCAGACCGGGTCGCCGCGGCGGCGGCCGGGGTGTTCGTCCCCGGCCCTCGCCCCAAGCCTCCCGCGGCCCCCGGGCCGCTGCCAGGGGGCCGTTGGTCCCTGCCCCGGACCAACTGCGGTCCACGCCGCAGGACCAATGGCCCTCGCGGCCGGCCCGTCCGCCCGGGACACTGAAGATCCGAAACAAGTCAGGACGAGAGCCGGACGCGGCACGCCGCGGCGGCATCTGGAGGTTCCCCATGCCCGGTCCCGTCGTCGTCGGTCTGGACGGTTCCCGCGAGAGCCTGGCCGCGGCACGCTGGGCCGCCCGCGAAGCGACGGCACGGCGTTCGCCGCTGCTTCTGCTGCACTCGTGGACGTCCCAGCCGCTGAACGCGCCCATCGCCCAGGAGGGCCACAACAAGCAGCTCTACGGGCGCGAGGTGCTGGACGCCGCCGCGGCCGAACTGACCCGGCTCCACCCCGGGCTGTCCGTGTCCACCGAACTGGTCGCGGACCCGGCGGCGAAAGCACTGCTGGACCATGCCGAGGACGCCGGGATGCTGGTGGTGGGCTCCCGGGGGCACGGCGCCGTCGTGGGGTTCCTGCTCGGATCCGTCAGCCTGCACGTGATCGGTGCCGCCGGCTGCCCGGTGGTCACGGTCAGGGCAGGCGCCGCTGCCGGCGCGCACGGTGCGGCTCCGGTTCCGGTTCCGGGCGACGACGACGTCCTGGGTAACGAGGACGGCGCCATCACGGTCGGCCTGTCGGCGCACGGACCGGCCGCACACGCCCTGCTGGACTTCGCCTTCGCCTCGGCCGAGCCCGACGGGACGCCCGTGCGGGTCGTCCGGTCCCTGCCCCTGACCACGCTGCTCCCCGGGCCCAGCGGTGAGCCGGGGCGCTTCGAGGCACAGGAACGCGAGGCGCTGGCAGGTGAACTGGCCGCGTGGCGGGAGAAGTTCCCCACCGTGCCCCTCACCGAACACGTGGAGACGGGTACGGCGGCCCAGGTCCTGCTGGCCGCCGCGGCGCACAGCAGGCTCGTCGTGGTCGGCAAGCGGCGCCACTCCGCACCGTTCGGCGGGAGGCTGGGGCCCGTCGCGCACGCCGCGCTGCACCACCTGCCCTGCCCCGTGGCCGTGGTCCCGCACGACTGACGTTCCCGCCGCCGGTCGAGGCGCCGCCCCCGTGCGGTGCCGCGCCTTCCCCGGTGGCGGCGTGGATCCCGCGGCCCCGCACGCGGTTCGGCCGCCGGAGCCGGACGGGCATTCGCGGCCGGAGCACCGCAGGGGCCACCCGGTGCAACGCGCGACCCGGCGCGCCGGATGCGGCCGGCCCACGGCACCCGGCGTCACCGCGCCGATGTGCCGGCCACCACGCCGACGACGGCGCGACGGCCTCGCCCGAAGACACGCTCCGGCCGCTTCCACCGGACGCGCACATCTCCCGTGTGCGCGTCCATGCGCACCGGTCACAGACGGCGAAGCGCCCGGCCGCCGCGGCCCGGACCGCCCGGACAGCACCGCCGGACCGATCACCGCGGTCGGCCGATCGTGTGCCGCACCACCGCCGTGCTCGCCGAAATCGGGCCCTCCTCCTCGCTCCGTGCCTGCTGGACGCATCGCCGACCGGGCCGGACGCTGCCGCGCCCTCGGTCTCACTGCCGGGTCCGCCTCCGGCCGCCGCGGCGTCCTCCCCCCAGCGGGCGAGCGGGGCGGGCGCCCTCCGTCCGCGGGGTGCCGGAGGAGGCGGCCACGGCTACACGGCGGCCTCCTCATAGGGCCCCGGGTACAGCGGGCCGGGCTGCAACTGCCGTACGAGCCCGAAGAGGCGGGCCTCGTTGCCCCGCAGGCCCGCCTCCTCCAGCGCCCGGTCGGCCTCGCCCACCGGCGCGGCGAGCAGATGGGCGGCCTCGGCGGTACGGTCCGGATCGTCGTCCACCACGGCCCGCACCGCCCGGAGCACCCGGAGATAAGCCTGTGCCGCCCTGCGCTCTGCCTCGGTCACCGCCGGCCTGCCCTTCTCCGGAGCGCTTCTCCGGAACGTCCCGCTCGTCCGATGTGGTGCGACCAGCTTTCCGGAGGGGTCTGACAGTCACCCGCCGCCGGTGACCGGTGAGCGAACGGATCAGGCCAACCAGCGTGCGCCCGGCCGCTGTGGGAGCACGTGCCGATGCGCCACGCGTGGCATGGATGCCCTACGAGTCAGGCGGTTCCCGGCGCGAATTCCACAACTCGGTGTGGAGGAGGGGAGGGTGGCGGAAAATCGACCGAGTGGCGTGACGGCGTGGCGCGGAACCACGCCCCCTCCGCGCCTTCTTGAGCTGCCGCACCACCGAGTTCGCGTCGGGCTCGGGCGGGCGCCCGGGCCCCTCGGCCCGGCCGCGCCCCGGTTCGCTCACTCCCGGACGGGGTTCGCTCACTCCGGGCCGGGCGCCGCGGACGTCTCGGCGGGTGGCGCTCCCGCGCCGAGGGGGGGCGTGGGCGCAGGGCTGAGGCCGTCCCGGCGGTCGGAAAACCGGTTGCCGTACGCGGCCCGGGAGTGATGGGCTGTGAAAATGGATCATGATGCGGTGCTCGCACTCTTCGACGACCGGATGAGGCGCGGCGCACGGAGCGGGGGGACCCACGCGCGCGTCGAACTCGTGGGGGACGTGGTGCGCGAGGTCGGCGAGGGCTGGGCGGCGGTGATCTGGTCCGGCCTGGACGAGACGACCGCGGATGCGGCCATCGCGGAACAGGTACGCCACTTCGAGGGGCTCGGCCAGGAGTTCGAGTGGAAGTTGTACGCGCACGACCGGCCCGGGGACCTCGCCGTACGGCTCCTCGCCGCGGGCTTCGAGCCCGAGCCCCAGGAGACCCTCATGGTCGCCGAGATCGCGGATCTGCCCACCGACGTCGAACTGCCCGAGGGCATCGCGCTGGTGCCGGTGACCGACCCGGCGGGGGTGGACCTGATGACGCGCGTGCACGACGGGGCCTTCGGCACTGACGGCTCCGCGCTCAGGACGCAGTTGCTGGCCCGGCTTGCCGCCGACCCGGAGTCGTTCACGGCCTTCGTCGCCATGGCCGGGGACCGGCCGGTGTGCGCGTCCCGGATGGAGTTCCACGAGGGCACCGGTTTCGCGAGCCTGTGGGGCGGGGGCACCGTGCCGGAGTGGCGGGGCCGCGGCATCTACCGTGCCCTGGTCGCCGTCCGCACCCGTCTCGCCGCGGAGCGGGGCTACCGCTATCTCCAGGTGGACGCGTCCGACCAGAGCAGCCCCATCCTGCGACGCCTCGGCTTCGTCCCCCTCACCACCACGACGCCCTACCTCCTCCGCCCCTGACGCGTCCGGCCCGGCCAGCCCCCTGCCGGGACCGGGCACGGCCCGTGGGGCCGTCCGGCCCCGGCAGGGGCGGCGGTCGTAAGATCAGCCGTCGTGCTCCGGGCCTCGGCCCTTCACCGCACGCTCGGGGACGGCGGCCTCCCGCGCGGGGGGTCCGGAGCCCTTCTCCGGCTCGCCCTGCTCGCGCAATTCCTCGGGTTCGAGCCTGCAGACCTCGGCGCGCAGCATCGCGTTCACCGCCGCGTAAGGGTCGATGGGCATGTCACTCCTCCTGATGCGTATTGACGGTGCACTGCTGACAGCACGTGACTAGGGGCGGGCGCGGGAGAGCGCCCGGCACCCGGTCAGCAGCGGAGCACCACGCAGCGCACGGTGCGGAGT
>NZ_JAAAXQ010000460.1 GCF_009916105.1 Streptomyces sp. GC420
GTGATGTGGGGGGTGGGGCCGAGCGGGTGCTACGCGCGTATACGGCACGGCCCTTGACGACTGCGCTGTCGGGGGCCGCGAGTGCGGGACCGTTCTTACCTGGCACTTATGTTAGGAGTTGCATCTTCAACGTCCCAATGAGGGAACCCCCTTGAGGGACCCGATAGGGAAAACCCTTACTGGTACGGCAGTTGATGCCGGGAGTGTTCTCAGCCCGCCCGGCGGCCCGCGGCCAGCCGGACGATGTCGACGCGCGAGCGGATGCCCAGCTTGCGGTAGACCCGGGTGAGGGTGGCCTCCACGGTCTTCACACTGATGAAGAGGCTGGCCGCGATCTCGCGGTTGGTGGCGCCCTCCAGCACGAGGGCTGCCACCTGGCGTTCCATCGAGGCCAGCGCCACCAGCTCCGGGGGGGTGGCCGCCTCCGGGGCCGGTGCGGCCCCCACCTTCTGCAGCCACGGCAGGGCCTTGGAGCGGCGGAACAACCGGGCCGCCTCGTCCAGCGCGGTGCGCGCGGCGGCCGCGTCCCGGCGCTCCGACTCCACCTGGGCGAGGGAGAACACGGCACGCGCCTCCTCCAGCCGGTAGCCGAACCCGGCCAGCCGCTCGCGGGCCGCCGCCAGCCGTGTTGCGGCGCCGCACAGATCGCCGCGCGCGGCCACCACCAGCGCCTCCGCCCGGTCCAGCACGGCGAGCACGCTCTCCCGACCGAGCCGCCGTGCGCTGGCGCGCGTGCAGTCGATGAGCTCCTGGGCCTCGCCGGGCTCCCCGATCCGTACCAGTGCCTCCGCGAGATCGCCGTGCCAGCGGCCGCGCGCCGGATCAGTCACTCCGAGGTCCCGCTCCAGCTCGCGCACCCGGCGCAGCGCGCGGACCGCCGACTGCGCGTCGCCGCCGACGAGATGGGCGTGCCCCTCCGCGCACAGCGCGCGCGACAGATACACCAGGTCGCCGTCCTCCTCGGCGCGCCGGACGGCCTCCCTCGCCAGGGTCAGCGCACGGCCGACGCTGCCGCCCGCGGCCTCCGCCAGCGAGGCACACATGAAGGACGCGCCCTCGCCGATCCCGGTGTCCTCGGCGAGCCGCAGGCTCTCGTGCGCCAGGTCCAGGGCCGGGCCGCAGTGACCGGCCCGCAGTTCCGTCTCGGCGAGGCCGCGCAGGAAGTGCGCCTCGCTCTCGACCATGCCGCGCTGCCGTGCCTCACCCAGCAGGGCGGTGATCGCCGTACGCGCCTCGTCGAGCCGGTCGCTCATCACCAGCCAGCGGAACCGCGCGTAGGCGGGGCCGTTGTGGTCGCAGGCCACCCTCGGGTCCTGTGGTTCCGACAGGGCCTGTTCGACGGTTGCCGCCGCGTCCGGGTGCCCCATCAGCGTCTCGTTGAGCGCCTTGAAGGTCAGGGCCAGCAGTTCGGTACGCCGGTCGCCCGCCTTCGCGGCCAGTTCGGCGGCCTGCGCGGCCTCCTCCCGGCCCTTGGCCATCTCGCCCTCGACGAGCAGGGCACGCCAGGCCAGCTGGTAGCGCACCTGGGCCAGCAGCCGCGGGTCGTCGCCCGCGTCGGCGAGGGCCCTGGGGAAGATGTCGTCCACCTCCGCCATCGCCTGACCGGCCGAGTCGATGACGACCATCCAGGCACGCACCCGGTGGGCCGGGTCCGTCGCGCTGCCGAGCACCTCCCGGGCCGTGGACCTGGCGAGTTCCGTCTCGCCCGCCGTCAGGGCGTCCTCCGCGGCCTGCAGCCGCCGCTCGTCGGCCCCGGGCCGCGCGCCCCGCGGTGTGTGCCGGGCCGCGAGGAGGCCGAGCTGGGTCGCGACGGAGGGTGCGCCCCGGTCCCGGGCCTCGGCCGCCGCCTCGGCCAGCCGCTCGGCGACCGTCGCGTCCTCGCCCGGGGTGGCGAGCGCCAGGTGGCGGGCCCGTTCGATGGTGTCGGAGGCGGCAGCGGACAGCGCGGCGTGCGCGGTTCTGCGCTCCTCCGGAGTCGCCTCGGCGTACAGCGCCGCGGATATGAGCGGGTGCGCGAACCGGATCGCCCCGCCGTCACCGTCCGTCTCCACCAGTCCGAGCAGGGCGGCCTGCCGGGTCTCGGCCTCCGCGTCGGCCCGGCCGGCGCTGTGCAGCATCGCGTGCGTCGGCCTGGCGCCGGCGCTCGCGATGAGCAGAGTCCTGCGGGCCTCCGCGGACAGCATGCCGAGCCGGTTCAGCACGAGGGTGCGCAGCGAGGTCGGCACCGGCAGCGGCTCACCGGGGCGCGGCGGGGTGCTGCGCTCGGTCAGTGCCCGGCCCAACTCCAGGGCGAACAGCGGGTTTCCGCCGCTGGTGCGGTGAATGTCGCGGACGACGGCACGCGGCAGGCCCGTGTATCCGCGGTCGGCGAGGAGTTCGTGGACCTGCGGCCGGGTCAGCGGTCTCACCCGCAGCGTCAGGGTGTCCTGGGGGAAGGCACGCAGATGACGCTCCTGCTGGTCTCTCGGGTCGCTGTCCGTGCGCAGCGCGCCGAGTATCCGCACGGGCAGCCCGCCGACGCGGCGCGCCGCGAAGGCCAGCAGCTCCGCGCTCGCCGGATCCATCCACTGCAGGTCGTCGGCGACGACGAGCACCGGCCCCCGGGCGGCCAGCGCGCGCAGCACGGACAGCACCGCGAGCCGCAGCGCCAGCGCGTCCTGGCCGAGCGAGGACTCCGCCCGGCCGGTCAGCGCCGACTCCAGCGCGGCCCGCTGCGGCGCGGGCAGCCGGTCGGCCACCTCGTCCGCGACCAGGCCGAGCAGGTCGACCAGGGCCAGGAAGGGCAGGTGCGACTCCGTCTCGGTGGCCGAGCAGCGCAGCACGGTCACGGGTCTCTCGGGGAGATCACCGGCCGTGGCTCCAGCCGTGGCCCCGGCCGTGGAACTGCCCGCGGTGCCGTCCGCACCGTCCGCCGTCCGCATCGCCTGCTCGGCCTCTTCGGCCAGGACGCGCAGAACCGTGGACTTGCCGATGCCCGCCGGACCGTACAGCAGGAGGCTGCCCCCGCGTGACAGGTGCCCCTGGGCCTGTGCGAGCACGTCACCTCGGCCGACGACCCTGCCGGAACGGGGTCTGCCCGGCCCCTCGAAGACCCGTTCCACGGCCGCGGCCCCCCTCCTGTGTCATGTACCGGTGATTTTATGCAGGGATCCTCGGGAAACCCGCCATGACCGTCACCGCAATTGTTGGTTTATCCGCCGGGCAGGTGTCACCCCCGTTCGGGGGTGGTGAGACATGGGTCACCGGCACGACGATGCCGGATCAGTGGTCCGCAATGAGGAGGACACATGCCGGCCCCCACCCCCCGCACCGAAGGGTCCCCGGACACCGGAGGACACCTGGCTCCGCAAGAGGCCCCGCAAGGGTCCGTACGCCCCGGAAGTTCCGCCCTTTCCTACGCCCACGGCACCGCACCCACCCCGTTGCTCGGCGACACGATCGGCCGGAACCTGGACCGGGCGATCGCCGCGCATCCCGGCCGGGAGGCGCTGGTCGACGTGCCGTCCGGGCGGCGGTGGACCTACGAGCAGTTCGGGCGGGCCGTGGACGAACTGGCCCGGGGACTCGTCGCGAACGGGGTCTCCAAAGGCGACCGGGTGGGGATCTGGGCGATCAACTGCCCGGAGTGGGTGCTGGTCCAGTACGCCACCGCCCGGATCGGCGCGATCATGGTGAACATCAACCCGGCGTACCGCTCGCACGAGCTGGAGTACGTGCTGAAACAGGCCGGCATCTCCGTGCTGATCGCCTCACTGGCCCACCGCAGCAGCGACTACCGGCGGATGGTCGAGGAGGTGCGGCCCAACTGCCCGCGGCTGCGCGAGACGTTCTACATCGGCGACCCGAGCTGGGAGGCGCTGATCGTCTCCGGAGTCGGAGTGACGGCCGATCAGCTGGCCGCCCGTGAGGCCGAGTTGTCCTGCGACGACCCGGTCAACATCCAGTACACCTCCGGTACAACCGGCTTCCCCAAGGGCGCCACCCTCTCCCACCACAGCATCCTCAACAACGGCTACTGGGTCGGCGAGCTCGTCGGCTACACCGAACAGGACCGGGTCTGCCTGCCAGTCCCCTTCTACCACTGCTTCGGCATGGTGATGGGCAACCTCGCGGCGACCTCGCACGGCGCCTGCGTCGTCATTCCCGCGCCCTCCTTCGACCCGGCCGACACCCTGAGGGCGGTCGAGCGGGAGCGCTGCACCTCGCTGTACGGCGTCCCGACGATGTTCATCGCGGAGCTGAACCTGCCCGGCTTCGCGACGTACGACCTCACGTCGCTGCGTACCGGCATCATGGCGGGCTCGCCCTGCCCGGTGGAGGTGATGAAGCGGGTGGTCTCGGAGATGCACATGGCGGAGGTGTCCATCTGCTACGGCATGACCGAGACCTCGCCGGTCTCTACCCAGACCCGGCGCGACGACGACCTGGAGCACCGCACCGGCACCGTGGGCCGGGTCCTGCCGCACATCGAGGTCAAGGTCGTCGACCCGGCCACCGGGGTGACGGTGCCGCGCGGCACGGCGGGCGAACTGTGCACCCGCGGCTACAGCGTGATGCTCGGCTACTGGGAGGAACCCGAGAAGACCGCCGAGGCCGTGGACCCCGGCCGCTGGATGCACACCGGCGACCTCGCGGTGCTGCGCGATGACGGCTACGTGCAGATCGTCGGCCGTATCAAGGACATGATCATCCGGGGCGGGGAGAACATCTATCCCCGCGAGATCGAGGAGTTCCTGCACGGCCACCCCAAGATCGCGGACGTCCAGGTGGTCGGCGTGCCCGACGACACCTACGGCGAGGAGATCCTGGCCTGCGTCGTGCCGCGCGACGCGGACGACCCGCCGTCGCTCGACGACATCGCGGCGTACTGCAAGGACCGCCTCGCGCACTACAAGATCCCGCGCAGGATGGAGGTCCTGGACGCATTCCCGATGACGGTCAGCGGGAAGGTGCGCAAGGTGGAGCTCAGGGAACGCTACGCGGCGGGCTGACCGGAGCCGCCCGCGGTCCTCCCCGACGCCGCCCGATCCGGAGCCCGGCCCGTCGGCCGCCCCGGCCTCTGGACCGGTGGCCGCCCCGGGGCCCCGGTCCGCCGCACCCGCGCGGCAGCGGCGTTCAGCGAGCGCAGCGCCAGCAGGAGTACGCCGATGTCGTCCAGCAGCATCGGATCGGGGAGCAGGTCCACCGGGGAGACGAGATACACCACCGCGCCCCAGAACAGCGCCCTCTTCTCCAGCGGCAGGCCCGCGGCGCGCAGTGTCCGGCGCGCCCGGACCATCCTGACCACCAGTGTCACCGCCAGGGCGAGCATCGCGGCGACCAGCACCCCCGCCACGGCGGCCACCACCCACAGGTCCGTACTCATGCCGTGCCTCCCGAGCGCCGTCTGCCGTCTGCCGTTGGTCGTCCGCGCCGTCTGCCGGTGGTCGTCGCCGTCCGGCGCCGGTCGACCGTCGTTCGTTCCCCCTTGTCTACCCGCTTCCGGGCGGCTCGCTCCGTATGGAG
>NZ_JAAAXQ010000461.1 GCF_009916105.1 Streptomyces sp. GC420
GTTCACGGGTCCGGCGTTCACGGGTCCGGGGCCCGGAGGGCTGGGCGGCCCGGCTGCCCGTGGGCGCGAGGCCGGAAAGGAGCTCAGCGGCTCATCGGTCGGAGGACCGTACGAGGGCCCCGTAGAGACCCGGCCTGCGGTCGCCCAGATAGGGGTTGGTGTTGCGGGAGGCCGCCAGGAGGCCGGGGTCGACGTCCCCCATCACCAGTTCCTCCGCGCGCCCGGCCCGCACCCTGGCGACGCCGTCGGGCCCGGCCAGGCAGCTGAGCCCCACGAAGTCGAACCCGCCCTCGGGACCGACCCTGTTGACGTACGCGACGTACATCTGGTTCTCGAAGGCCCGCACCGGGACCAGGGACTCGGCGACGAACTGGTACGGATGCATCTGGGCGGTCGGCACCAGCAGCAGATCGGTCCCCGCGAGCGCGTGGGCCCGTACGTTCTCCGGGAACTCGACGTCGTAGCAGATCATGATCCCGATCCGCAGCCCGTCCAGTTCGGCCTGCACGACCGGGTTGTCCCCCGGTGTGAAGGACTCGCGCTCGAAGCACCCGTACAGATGCGTCTTGCGGTATCCGGCGGACGTGCCCCGGCCGACGAGCCGCGCGGAGTTGAAGACCCGTTCCCCCGCGCGCTCCGGGTAGCCGTACAGGACGGCGATCCCGTGCCGTTCCGCGATCTCCGCCACGGCGCGGGCCCCCGGACCGTCCGCCGGTTCCGCCAGCGCGGGAACGTCGACCGCGTATCCGGTCAGGAACATCTCGGGGGCGACCAGAAGCCCGGCCCCCCCGGCCGCCGCGGAGGCCGCGGCTGCGTCCAGCGCCTCCAGGTTCTTGGCGACATCGCCCGGAGTGCCGGAACTCTGAAGCAGGGCGGTGCGCAGCATGGACATACCTCGGTGAGAAGACCGTTCGGGGAATGATTCGAAGGTACGGTTCGCCCCGACCCCCGACAAGGCGTGTCCGTTGCGGGTCCCTGTGCGATTCGTTGTGCCTCGGATCGGCATTCCGGCGATTCGTTGCGCGGGCCCGGCGCCCGGGCCGCGGACCGGCACGGATCGCGGACCGGCACGGATCCGCGCCTTGTACGACGCAGCGGGCGGGCACGACGCCGCGGGCGGGGCCGGGGCGCCCGCGGCGCGCCTCAGGCGGGCGACCCCGACGTGTAGCGGCGCAGCAGCGGCGACAGCACGAGCACCGACTTCGTGCGCTCCACGAACGGCTCCCCGGCGATCCGCTCCAGCACCCGCTCGAAGTGCCGCATGTCGGCGGCGAAGACCTGGACGAGGGCGTCCGCGTCGCCGGTGACCGTGGACGCCGACGCCACCTCGGGGTAGCGCGACAGTCCGCGGTGGATCGCCTCGGGCGAGGTGTTCCTCCGGCAGTACATCTCGATGTAGCCCTCGGTCTCCCAGCCCATGGCCACCGGGTCCACCCGTACGGTGAACCCGGTGATGACGCCCTCGGCCCGCAGCCGGTCCACGCGCCGCTTCACCGCGGGCGCGGACAGGCCGACCTCGGCGCCGATGTCCGCGTAGGAACGGCGGGCGTCCTCGGCCAGGGCGTGGACGATGCGTTCGTCGAGATCGTTCAGTCGCACTGCGGGTGGTTCACTTCTGTGAGGTGTGGGAGTCCGAGCCGGTTGCCAGGCGCGAGCGCCGCATGCCGTACCCGAAGTAGAACACGAGACCGGCCGCCATCCAGAGTCCGAAGACGAGCCAGGTGGCCGCGCCGAGGCTCAGCATCATCCAGCAGCAGAAGGCGAAGCCGATCGCGGGCAGCACCGGCGAGAACGGCACGCGGAAGGTCCGGGCCATGTCCGGCCGGGTCCGCCGCAGCACCACCACGGCGACGTTGACGAGTGCGAACGCGAACAGGGTGCCGATGCTCGTCGCGTCGGCCAGCTGCCCCAGCGGCACGGCTGCGGCCAGGACCCCGCAGAACAGCGAGACGACGACCGTGTTGGCGCGCGGGGCTCCGGTGCGCGGGTGGACCCGGGCGAAGAACTTCGGCACCAGCCCGTCCCGGGACATCGCGAAGAGGATCCGGGTCTGTCCGTACAGCACTGTCAGCACCACGCTCGCGATGGCGATCACCGCGCCGGCGGCGAGGAGCGTGCCCCAGAAGCTCTGCCCGGTCACCTCGTTCATGATCCCGGCGAGCGCCGCCTCGGAGCCGCCGAACCTCTCCCACGGGCTCGCGCCCACCGCCACGGCCGCGACCAGCACGTACAGCGCGGTGACGATGACCAGCGACAGCATGATGGCGCGCGGCAGGTCCCGCTGAGGGTTCCTGGCCTCCTCGCCCGCGGTGGAGGCGGCGTCGAAGCCGATGTACGAGAAGAACAGCGTGGCGCCGGCCGCGCTGACACCGGCCATGCCGAGCGGCATGAAGTCCTCGTAGTTGCCGGAGCGCAGTCCCTGCAGACCGACCAGGCAGAACAGCAGCAGTGCCGCGACCTTGACCGCGACCATCACGGTGTTGGCCCGCGCGCTCTCCCTGGCCCCGCCGAGCAGGAACGCCATGGCCAGCAGCACCACGATCAGTGCGGGCAGGTTGAAGAGCCCGCCGTCGCCCGGCGGTGCGGACAGCGCCGCCGGGATGGTGAACCCGAGGGTTCCGTCGAGCAGTTCGTTGAGGTACTCGCCCCAGCCGACCGCGACCGCGGCGACCGACACTCCGTACTCGAGGATCAGGCACCACCCGCAGACCCAGGCGACGAGCTCGCCCATGGTGGCGTAGGTGTACGAGTACGAGGAGCCCGAGACCGGGATGGTGCCCGCGAGTTCGGCGTAGGACAGGGCGGAGAACAGCGCGGTCAGTCCGGCGATCACGAAGGAGACGGTGACCGCGGGACCGGCCTTGGGGACCGCCTCGCCCAGCACGACGAAGATGCCCGTGCCCAGCGTGGCGCCGATGCTGATCATCGTCAGCTGCCACATGCCGAGGGTGCGGCGCAGGAATCCGCCGTCGCCCCGTCCGCCCTCCGCGACGAGCTGCTCCACCGGCTTGCGGCGCATGAGGCGGGTGCCGAGACCGCCCGCCGCGGTGTAGGGCGACGAGGCCGGTGATGCGGGTGGAGCGCCCGGGTGGTCGGTGCGCGGTGGTGCGGTGGTGCCGTGATCGGACACTCGGCGACTCCTCATCGAGCTCTGCGGGTACGTCGCAGAACCCTATGAGCTGGGCATTCGCGTCCGTAATGAAGCAACCTTGCGCATCGGCGACCGATCATTGCGCGCGGCCGCGACACGCGTGCGTTCATTGCACGGGTACCGCGGCACTCTTGCGTGGCGGCCCGTCCGGCCCCGGTCCGGTGCGGGACCGTGCCGGTCCTGGGGGGACGGTGCCGGTCCTGGGGGGACGGTGCCGGTCCTGGGCGGTCCGGCCCGGGGCGGAGGCCGTCCCATCCGTTCCGGGCGGGCTCCGGCCGGGCCCGCGCCTACCAGCTCGCGTGCAGCGGCTTGCCCTCGGCGTACCCAGCGGCGCTCTGGATGCCCACGATCGCCTTCTCGGCGAACTCCTCCAGCGAGCCGGCGCCCGCGTAGGTGCAGGACGAGCGAACGCCCGCGATGATCGAGTCGATCAGGTCCTCGACGCCCGGGCGGCCCGGGTCGAGGAACATCCGCGAGGTGGAGATGCCCTCCTCGAACAGGCCCTTGCGGGCCCGGTCGTACGCCGATTCCTCGCTGGTGCGGTTGCGCACGGCACGCGCCGAGGCCATGCCGAACGACTCCTTGTACGGACGTCCGTCGGCGGAGTGCTGCAGGTCGCCCGGCGACTCGTACGTCCCGGCGAACCAGGAGCCGATCATCACGTTGGAGGCTCCGGCGGCCAGCGCCATCGCGACGTCGCGCGGGTGCCGCACGCCGCCGTCGGCCCAGACGTGCTTGCCGAGCTTCTTCGCCTCGGCGGCGCATTCGAGAACCGCCGAGAACTGCGGCCGGCCCACGCCGGTCATCATCCGCGTCGTGCACATGGCGCCGGGGCCGACCCCGACCTTGACGATGTCGGCGCCGGCCTCGATCAGGTCGCGCACGCCCTGCGCGGCCACGACGTTGCCGGCCACGACCGGGACCCGCGGGCCGAGTGCGCGGACAGCCCCGATCGCGCTGATCATGGACTCCTGGTGGCCGTGCGCGGTGTCCACGACGAGGGCGTCCACGCCCGCGTCGAGGAGTTGCTTGGCCTTGCCCGCCACATCGCCGTTGATGCCGACGGCGGCGGCGATCCGCAGCCGTCCGCGTGCGTCGGTGGCCGGGGTGTACAAGGTGGCACGCAGGGCGCCCTTGCGGGTCAGGATGCCGGCGAGGCGGCCCTCGGCGTCGACGGCCGGGGCCAGCTTGCGGTTGGCGCCGTCCAGCCGGTTGAAGGCCTCGCGCGGGTCGATGTCGGCGTCGATCAGCAGCAGGTCCCGCGACATGACCTCGGACACCTGGGTGAAGCGGTCCACACCGGTCAGGTCGTGCTCGGTGACGACGCCGACGGGCCGCCCGTCGGCGTCGACCACGACTCCGGCGCCGTGCGCGCGCTTGGGCAGCAGTGACAGGGCGTCGGCGACGGTCTGGTGCGGTGACAGGACGATCGGGGTGTCCAGCACGAGGTGCCGGGTCTTGACCCAGGAGACGACCTCGGTGACGACGTCGATCGGGATGTCCTGGGGGATCACCACGAGCCCGCCGCGGCGGGCCACGGTCTCCGCCATCCGGCGGCCCGCGATCGCGGTCATGTTCGCGACGACCAGGGGGATCGTCGTCCCCGTCCCGTCGGGGGCAGCCAGGTCCACGTCCTGCCGGGAGCCGACGGCCGACCGGCTCGGCACCATGAACACGTCGTCGTACGTCAGGTCGTACGGAGGCTTGATGTCATTGAGGAATCGCACGTGCGGGCATCCCGGAAATCGAAGGGCCCCGGCAGAGCAGCCGGGGAACAGCACGTACTTCATTCTCCCACGCGGGCCGGTACGAACCCTCCGGGCCGATCGTCCAGAACGCCCGGTACCTCAGTCGTCCGATCCTCCAACGGCTCCGCAGAAAGTCCCTCCGGCAGCCGCCCGCGGGCCGACCGGCTTCCTCCGGTCCCCGTCGTGGACGTGGATCACGATCCGTCCGACTTCACTGCGTCGTGCCCAAGGGCGAGCAGCACGGCCAGGCCGGTGCCGGACTCGCGGCCCCGGTCCACCGCGTCGCCGAAGACGTCCAGGGCGGTCCCCCACTCCTGCGGGCGGGCCGTCGCGTACTCCTGCCAGCCCCGTACGAGGAGGAGCAGCCCGCGGCCGTCCGCCGGGTACGTGGACGGGTCGGTGAGGGAGTCGGCGAGGGCGTCCCAGTTGCGGCCGAACCATTCGGCCAGCCCCAGTGTCCGCGCGCAGCGCTCCATGAACTCCGCCTTGCCGCGGACTCCGCCGAGGTCGAGGACGGCGACGGAGAGGCCGGCGGCGCGGGCGGCGTCGAGCGCGGGGGCCAGCGGGCCGGTCGGGTCGGTCGGGTCGGCCGTCATCTCAGTAC
>NZ_JAAAXQ010000462.1 GCF_009916105.1 Streptomyces sp. GC420
GGCGGCTCGGTGACCGGCCGCCCGTACAGGGCGAAGAGCTGCTCGGCTCGGCCGGATCGGCGGTCTCGTCCTCGGTGCGCCAGATGAGCAGGACCTGATGGCCGTAGCGGGTGATGCTGATGTCGGCGACGGTCGTCAGCGGCACCTGGCCGACCAGGGCGGTGAAGGTCATGCCCGGCGCCCGGAACGACTCGCCCGTTGCGTACACGCGTTCGATGTGCTCGAAGAGTTCGTCCTCGCCGGCGGCGAGCGGGTACGCCTCCAGCAGAAGCGTTCCTCCGACGGTGCTGCGCGACCGCCCCGCGGGATCCACGAACCGGGGGTTCAGGTGCTGGATCCGGAAGTCGACGAGATGGCCGTCCGCGTCGAGGTGGGGGAGCAGGACGAGTGCCGGGTCGAAGAGGGCGTCGGCCAGGTCCACCAGTTCAGGGTCGGGCGGCAGCGCGGGTGGCACCGCCGACGACCCGGCGGGCGAGGACCCGGCGGACGGCAGGGTCTCCAGCGTGTGCGCGCACAGCTCGGCCAGCGCCTCGATCTGCCGGACGATCTGCGGCGGCTGCGGCCCCAGTGGCTGTGGCCAGCAGATCTCCAGCACGCCGTGAACACGGCCGCCGGTCCCCGCGGGCACGGCGACCCGTCCGCCGCCGGGGTGGGACGCCTGGCCGACGGAGCCGCCGGAGGCCTGCGCCCGGCCCCTCCCGGCACCGGCCGTCCGGGCGTCGGCCGTTCCGACGCCGGGTGCTCGGGCCGTCCCGTCGTCAGGACCCTGCTCATCGCGTCCGGCGAGGACCGGTTCCGCGTCGCCCGGCAGCGTCCCGGCCGGGTAGCCGGGGTCCGGGTCTCCGGCGCCGGTGGTGGCCAGGGTGGCTCTGGTGGTGGGTGCGTTGCCGGGGGTGTCTTTGGTGGTGGGTGCGGGCGTGCCCGTGGCTGCCGGTTCCGCGTCGGACGGCAGCGGTGTCGGGGCCGGGTGGCCGAGGCTCGAGACCGCCGTGGGCGGCCGGGACAGGCTCGGAGCCGGCCCCGACCGCCGCCTGGGCCGGCGCGGCTCCGGCAGCGGTGCCGCGGGGCATCCCGCCGCTGCCGGTCGGCCGGACCTCGTCCGGGTGCGACGCCGTGGCGGGGGACGGGCCGGTGTCCGCGCCGGGACCGGTCGCGGAGACCGCGCCGGCGCGGGGTTCGCGGGCGGAGGCCGGCTCGCTCACCGGGGTGCCCCCGGCGGCGGGCCGGGGACGCGGGAGGCCGGCGTCGGGTGCGGTGCTCATGCGCTCAGCCACCTGCGGACGCGACTGATGAGATCGTCGGCGTCCACCGGCTTGGTCACGTAGTCGCTCGCCCCGGCCGCGAGGCTCTTCTCCCGATCGCCCGGCATCGCCTTTGCGGTGACGGCGATGATCGGCAGCCCGGCGTACTCGGGCATACGGCGGATCTCGGCGGTGGCGGCGTAGCCGTCCATCTCCGGCATCATCACGTCCATGAGGATCAGCGCGATCTCGGGGTTCGCCTTGAGGGCCTCGATGCCCTTGCGGCCGTTCTCCGCGTGCAGCACCTGCATCCCGTGGAGTTCGAGGATCCCGCTGAGCGCGTACAGGTTGCGGGCGTCGTCGTCGACGACCAGCACCGTGCGGCCCGCGAGGCCGCCGTCGACGGCGGCCGGCGGCTGTGCCTCCGGCTCCTCGGGGCGTACCAGCGGCAGCACGTCGCCGGGCTGCTCGGCCGACAGGTGCAGGGCGATCCGCTCCCGCAGTTCGTCCAGGCTGGACAGCAGTTCCAGCGGGCGTCTGCCGGCGTGGGCCTGGAGCCGCCGTTCCTGCTCGGCGTCCAGCCGGCGGTTGTTGTGGGCGAGCACCGGCAGGTCGGCGAGGGCCGAGTCCCCGTCCATCGCCTCCAGGAAGCGCAGCGCCTCGTCGTCCGCCATGTCGAGTTCGAGCACGACGCAGTGGCACGGTCCCGCGGCGAGCGCCTCGGCCGCCTCCTGTGCGCCTACTGCGGTGACGACCTCGACGGTCCCGTGCGGCCCGGCCCCCAGGTCACGGCTGCCCGCGAGGTCGGCGACGGCGCTCTCGGCGACGAGGGACAGCAGTCCGTGCTGACGTTCCTCTATGACCAGCAGCCGGCGCTTCTGCGGGGGCGCCTGCGCCTTTCGGTCCCCCGCCCGGGTGGTGTCCCGTTCGCTCTCCGCCCCGGCCGTCCGCCGCGCCGCCTCGACGGCGGCCGCACCGGCCCCCGGCTGCTCGAAGCCGGGGCGGGCGACGGGCAGATAGAGGGTGAACGTACTGCCCTCGCCCGGTGTGCTCTCGGCGGTGATGGCCCCGCCGAGGAGGTACGCGATCTCCCGGCTGATGGAGAGCCCGAGGCCGGTGCCGCCGTACTTGCGGCTGGTCGTCCCGTCCGCCTGCTGGAACGCGCCGAAGATGGCCTCCAGTTGCTGTGCCGGGATGCCGACGCCGGTGTCCTTGACGCGGAAGGCCACGGCGGCTCCGCCGCGGTGCACGGCGTCGGGGAGTTCGCTGTCGGCGGCGGGCTCGATGCGCAGCTCGATCCCGCCCCGGTCGGTGAACTTCACCGCGTTGGACAGCAGATTGCGCAGCACCTGCCGCAGCCGGGAGTCGTCCGTCAGCAGGTCGACCGGCACGCCGGCGGCGGTGCTGATCTTGAAGTCGAGGCTCTTCTGGGTGGTGAGCGGCCGGAAGGTGGCCTCGACGTAGTCGAGCAGCCGGCGCAGCGGGACCCGCTCGGGGTTGATGTCCATCTTCCCCGCCTCGACCTTCGACAGGTCGAGGATGTCGTTGATCAGCTGGAGCAGGTCGGAACCCGCGGAGTGGATGATGCCCGCGTACTCGACCTGCTTCGGGGTGAGATTGCGCGAGGGGTTCTGGGCCAGCAACTGGGCCAGGATCAGCAGGCTGTTGAGCGGTGTGCGCAGTTCGTGGCTCATGTTGGCCAGGAACTCCGACTTGTACTTCGAGGCGAGGGCGAGCTGCTGGGCGCGCGTCTCGAGTTCCTGCCTGGCCTGCTCGATCTCCAGGTTCTTCGCCTCGATGTCGCGGTTCTGGGCGGCCAGCAGCGCCGCCTTCTCCTCGAGTTCCGCGTTGGAGCGCTGCAACTCGTCCTGCTGCACCTGGAGTTCCTCGGAGCGTGCCTGGAGCTCCGCGGCCAGCCGCTGGGACTCGCCCAGCAGTTCGTCGGTACGGGCGTTGGCGACGATGGTGTTGACGTTGACGCCGATGGTCTCCATCAGCTGGTCGAGGAAGTCCCGGTGGATCTGGGTGAAGGGCGTCACCGAAGCGAGCTCGATCACGCCGAGCACCTGCTCCTCGACCACGATGGGCAGCACCATCAGGGCGGTCGGCACGGTCTGCCCGAGCGCGGAGGAGATGGTGACATAGCCGCCGGGCAGCTCGTCGACCATGATCGTCCGCCGGTTGCGGGCCGCCTGGCCGACCAGGGTGCGGCCGAGCCTGATGCGCTCCGGCCGGCTGTCGTCGTCGGGGTAGCCGTACGAGCCCACCAGCCTGAGCCCGGAGTGGTCGGAGTTCTCCTCGGCGAGATAGAAGGCGCCGTACTGCGCGGACACCAGCGGCGTCAGCTCGTCCATGATCAGTTCCGCGACCACCGACAGGTCGCGGTGGCCCTGCATCAGTCCGGAGACGCGGGCCAGGTTGGACTTCAGCCAGTCCTGTTGCTGGTTGGCCCTGGTGGTCTCGCGCAGCGAGCCGACCATGGAGTTGATGTTGTCCTTGAGCTCGGCCACCTCACCCGAGGCGTCGACGGTGATGGAACGGGTCAGATCGCCCTCGGCGACGGCGCTGGCGACCTCTGCGATGGCCCGTACCTGACGGGTGAGGTTGCCCGCCAGTTCGTTGACGTTCTCCGTCAGCCGCTTCCAGGTGCCCGAGACGCCCTCGACCTCGGCCTGGCCGCCCAGGCGGCCCTCGCTGCCGACCTCGCGCGCCACCCGGGTGACCTCGGCGGCGAAGGAGGAGAGCTGGTCCACCATCGTGTTGATGGTCGTCTTCAGCTCCAGGATCTCGCCGCGCGCGTCCACGTCGATCTTCTTCGACAGGTCGCCGTTGGCGACGGCTGTGGTGACGAGGGCGATGTTGCGCACCTGCCCGGTCAGGTTGTTCGCCATCGAGTTGACGTTGTCGGTGAGGTCCTTCCAGGTGCCTGCGACGTTCGGCACCCTGGCCTGGCCGCCGAGGCGGCCCTCGGTGCCGACCTCGCGGGCGACGCGGGTGACCTCGTCGGCGAAGGCCGAAAGAGTGTCGACCATCGTGTTGATGACGCCCGCGAGCGCGGCCACCTCGCCCTTGGCCTCGACCGTGATCTTCTGCGAGAGGTCGCCCCGCGCGACGGCGGTCGCCACCTGCGCGATCGAGCGCACCTGCCCGGTCAGGTTGGACGCCATGACGTTGACGTTGTCGGTGAGGTCCTTCCAGGTGCCGGAGACACCCCGTACGGTCGCCTGGCCGCCGAGATTGCCCTCCGTGCCGACCTCGCGGGCGACGCGGGTGACCTCGTCGGCGAAGGAGGAGAGTTGGTCGACCATCGTGTTGATGGTGTTCTTGAGTTCGAGGATCTCGCCGCGGGCGTCCACGGTGATCTTCTGGGACAGGTCGCCCTTGGCGACGGCCGTGGCCACCTGGGCGATGGACCGCACCTGGGCGGTCAGGTTCCCCGCCATGAAGTTCACCGAGTCGGTGAGGTCCCGCCAGGTGCCGGAGACGCCCTTGACGTCGGCCTGGCCGCCGAGGCGGCCCTCGGTGCCGACCTCTCGCGCCATCCGGGTCACTTCGTCGGCGAAGGAGGAGAGTTGGTCGACCATCGTGTTGATGGTGTTCTTGAGTTCGAGGATCTCGCCGCGGGCGTCCACGGTGATCTTCTGGGACAGGTCGCCCTTGGCGACGGCCGTCGTGACCTGGGCGACGTTGCGCACCTGGTCGGTCAGGTTGCCGGCCATGAAGTTCACCGAGTCGGTGAGGTCCCGCCACACGCCGCCGACGCCGGGCACCTGCGCCTGGCCGCCGAGCCGGCCCTCGCTGCCGACCTCGCGCGCCACCCGGGTCACTTCGTCGGCGAAGGCCGAGAGCTGGTCGACCATCGTGTTGACGGTGTCCTTCAGCTCCAGGATCTCGCCGCGGGCGTCCACGTCGATCTTCTGCGAGAGGTCGCCCTCGGCCACCGCGGTGGCCACCTGGGCGATGTCACGGACCTGGGTGGTCAGATTGCCCGCCATCGCGTTCACGGAGTCGGTGAGGTCCGCCCAGGTGCCCGAGACTCCGGGCACCTGCGCCTGGCCACCGAGCGTGCCCTCGGTGCCGACCTCGCGGGCCACGCGGGTCACCTCCGAGGTGAACAGCGACAACTGGTCGACCATGCCGTTGAACACCGAGGCGATCTCGCCGAGGAGACCGTCGGCCCCGTCCGGCAGCCGCGTCCCGAAATCGCCGTCACGCACGGCGGTGAGCCCGGCCAGCAGCTGACGGAGTTCCGGCTCGCCC
>NZ_JAAAXQ010000463.1 GCF_009916105.1 Streptomyces sp. GC420
CCCCTGCCCCTACCGGAGGGCGGCGCGGATCGCGTCCTCGACCGTCGGAAAGGCGAAGGAGAAACCCGACTCCAGCAGGCGGCGGGGAAGGACGCGGTGGCTGCCGAGGACGTCGTCGGCGAAGTCGCCCAGGGCGGCCCGGAGTACGGGTTCCGGGACGGCGAAGAAGGCGGGGCGGTGCAGGACCCGGCCCATGGCGGCGGTCACCTCACGGTTCGTCACCGGATGGGGGGAGGTCAGGTTGACCGGGCCGGAGAGCCGTTCCGAGTCGACGAGGTGCCGCAGAGCGGCGACCTGGTCGTGCAGCGAGATCGGGCTCCAGTACTGGCGGCCGCTGCCCAGCCGGCCTCCGAGGCCCGCCTTGAACAGGGGGAACAGCTTCCCCCAGGCGCCGCCGCCGCTCGCGACCACCAGGCCGGTGCGCGCGTAGACCGTCCGTACACCGGCCTCCTCGGCGGGTGCCGCGGCCTCCTCCCAGTCCACGCAGACGCGGGCGAGGAAGCCGTCCCCGGGCGGCGCGTCCTCGTCGACCGCCCGGGAACCCGTGTCCCCGTAGTAGCCGATGGCGCTGCCGTTGACGAAGACCCGCGGGGGTATGTCGAGGGCGGCGACGGCCTCGGCGAGGGTCGCCGTGCCCAGGACGCGGCTGTCCCGGATCTCCCGCTTGTACTGCTCGGTCCAGCGCCGGTCGCCGACACCGGCGCCCGCCAGGTTGACCACGGCGTCACAGCCCACCAGTCCATCGGTCTGGATGAACTGCCGACGCGGGTCCCAGCGCACCTCGTCCTTCGTACGAGGCTCCCTGCGGATGATGCGGACGACCTCGTGGCCGTCCGTCAGGAGGGAGCGCACCAGCGCCGTACCGATGAGACCGGACGAGCCGGCGACCGCGATCCGCATGCGTACATCGTGCACGCAGCGGGCTCCTGCCGCAGACCGTGGGCGGACTCCGTGACACAGTGACACGCATGCCGGAGTCACCCATAAGTCGTATACGACTCTCCGCCACCGCCTTCGGCACGGGGGAGAGCCTCATCCGCAACGCCGTCCGCGAGGACGAGCCGGCCCTGGCCGGACTCGACCGCTCGGTGTGGTCGCCGCTGCACTCCGTGCAGGCGCGGCCGCAGCCCCCTTACGACCCCTTCTTCGACTCGGTCCACCGGCCGGAGGACTTCCTCGTCGCCGAGACCGGGGGCCTGCTCGCCGGTTACATCAGACTCGTCCGGGCGACGCCCCTCGCGTGCAACGCGCACGTACGCCAGATCCAGGGTCTCGCCGTCGCACCCTGGGCACGCGGGCAGGGCGTCGCACGCGCGCTGCTCGCGGCCGCGTGCGAGGAGGCGCGGCGGCAGGGGGCCACCCGGGTGACCCTGCGGGTGCTGGGCCACAACGCACCGGCCAGGAGGCTGTACGAGTCGGCCGGCTTCGCCGTCGAGGGGGTCCTGCCGGGGGAGTTCCTGCTGGAGGGCGCCTATGTCGACGACGTCCTGATGGGGCGCGCACTCGGGGAGCCGGGGAACCCCGGGGAGCCGGGAACCGGCGGCGGAGGCAGCGACGGGCACGACGTGCACGGAGCGTAGCCGCCCGGCGCGCGCGGTGAGCGCGCGCACCGCACCATGGTCGCAGGAGTGTCCGGCCTCCGTCCGGTGCCGGACCGCCGGAGCCGTCAGGAGCGCCACCATGCGCCTGTCCCGTGCGGCGCTGTACGGTGCCCCCGCCGTACTGGCGCTCGCGCTGCTGGCCACGCCACCCGGAGAGCCCCGTGCGGAGCCGGGAAGGCTGCCGCAGCCGTCCCCCGCGGTGCCGCCCGCCGCCCCCCACACGCTCAACGCTGCCCGGGGCCGCATTCCCGGCCCCGGATCGGTGCAGCCGCTGATCGTGTCCCGGGAACGCTGGCTCGGCAGCGCGGCCAGACCGCAGCCGGCTCCCCGCTACTCCGGCCGCGTGACGGCTGTCTTCATCCACCACACCGACACCCCGAACTCCTACGACTGTGCCGACGTGCCGCACACGCTGCGCAATCTGTACGAGGGCCAGGCGGGCGCCCGGCACTGGGACGACATCGGCTACAACTTCCTCGTCGACCGCTGCGGAACCGTCTACGAGGGCCGGGCGGGCGGCGTCACGAAGCCCGTCGTGGGCGCCCACACCCAGGGCTTCAACCACGGCACCACCGGGATCGCCGCGATCGGCACCTTCACCGCGGGCACACCGGTGCCGACGGCCATGACGGACGCCATCGCCCGGCTCGTCGCCTGGAAGCTCTCTCTCGCGGGCATCGACCCGCGCGGCAGGGTCTCGCTGGTCTCCACGCACGGGCTGAGCCGGTTCGCCGCCGGGGAGAGGGCCGTGATGGACGCCGTCTCCGGGCACATCGACGCCTTCGAGACGTCCTGCCCGGGGGCGGCGCTCCTCGAACGGCTCCCGGCGATCCGGCAGCAGGCGGCCGAGATCCAGGGCCGGAACCTCGCCGTGACCCGGACGGCCGCACCCCGCTCGTGACGGCATCCCGCTCGTGACGGCATCCCGCTTGTGAGGGGCCTGGTGGGGCGGGGACAGGCCGGTGACCGCGCGGCCGCACCGGTGCGTCAGCACGTCGGCACGTCAGTGCCCGAAACACTCCCAGAGCCTCGGGTACCGGCTCGCCAGCGCCCGGTCGTCATTCAGGTCCACGGGCGTGCCCAGCGGCTCCGCCGCCTGCGGCGTCCCGGTGCCGGGACGCCGCAGGCCGGTCAGCTGCTCGTAGGCGTCGTCCGCCGCGTACCCCAGTTCCTCCGCGTCCCCGTCCAGTTCCTCGTCGAACTCGTCCAGCAGCCCGGCCAGGGCGTCCGGGTCGTGCACCGCGCCCTCGAACACCTCCCGTCCCCGGCCGATCAGCCAGCAGCGGAAGGCGTCGAAGGCCTCGTCGTCCGCCCCGCCCAGCAGTACCGACGCCGCACCCCACAACTCCCAGGTGCGGGCGCGCTCGTGGCGGGACTCGAAGTGGCGGGCGAAGTCGAGAACGGAGTCCGGGTCCAGCCCGGTCAGCCGGTCCACGAGCAGGTCGGCCTGCTCCTCCGGGTCGCCGCCGGCGTCCGCCCGGGTGCTGTCGACGAGCTCCCAGAACTCCGTTTCGTCCATCACGCGACCAGCATCGTCCCCGCGGGCGTACGGCGCACGCGCACCTCGCCGTGAAAAGCCGGACAGTGGGTGTCGGGTATCCGTGCCACGGTCGTTCCATGACAACAGACGTGCCTGCACAGGCACCACTCGAAGGTACCGTCGCGCTGGTCGCCGGGGCGACGCGCGGCGCGGGCCGGGCCATCGCCGTACAACTGGGCGCGGCGGGCGCCACCGTGTACGTGACAGGACGCACGACACGGGACCGGGTCAGCGAGGTGGGACGGCCCACCGAGACGATCGAGGAGACCGCGGAACTCGTCACCGCGGCGGGCGGCACGGGCATCGCGGTCCCCACGGACCACCTGGAGCGCGACCGGGTGCGCTCGCTCGTCGAGCGCATCGACCGCGAACAGGGGCGGCTGGACGTCCTGGTCAACGACGTCTGGGGCGGGGAGCACCTGGTCGCCGAGGTGATGGACGAGAAGCCGAAGATGTGGGAGTACGACCTCGACAAGGGCATGCGGATGCTCGAACTCGGCGTCCGCACGCACATCATCACCAGCCACTACGCCCTGCCGCTGCTCGTGCGCCGGCCGGGCGGGCTGGTCGTCGAGGTCACCGACGGCACCGCCGAGTCCAACGAGGGCTATCGCGAGAACTTCTTCTACGACCTGACCAAGAACGCCCCGATCCGCATGGCCCTGTGCCTGGGCGAGGACCTGAAGGACGCGGGCGGCACGGCGGTCTCGATCACCCCCGGGTTCCTGCGCTCGGAGCAGATGCTCGACTTCCTCGGCGTCACCGAGGACACCTGGCGCGACGCGGTCGCCAAGGTCCCGGAGTTCGCGATCTCCGAATCGCCCGTCCTCGTCGGCCGCGCGGTCGCCGCGCTGGCCGCGGACCCGGACCGGCACCGCTGGAACGGACAGTCCCTGTCCAGCGGCCGACTCGCCAAGGAGTACGGCTTCCGCGACGCGGACGGCTCGCAGCCGGACGCCTGGGCCTACTTCAAGGAGGTCGTCTTCGGCGGTGGGAAGTCACCGGTGGAGGACTACCGGTAGGCCGGCCGGGCGGTGGGCCGGGCGGCAGGGCGCGGTGCCCGCGGGGGGCGGGGCGCGCCGGGCCGCTCCGTGAGGGCGCCTCCCACCGGTGAGGCTCGGCGGCCCGCGCCTGCTGCCGCGCCTACCGGTACAGCTCCGCGAGCCGCGCCGCCGTCCGCCCGAACCTGGCCCGCAGCTCCTCCGGCTCCAGGACCTCCGCCTCCGGGCCGAGCGCGAGCAACTGGGTGTACGCGACTTCCGCGGACTCGACGGGCAGCGTGACCGTGACCCGGCCGAGTCCGTCGGCGGGCGGCGCCGCCTCCAGGGCCTCGAGGGCCGCGGTCCTGTCCGTGGCGTACGGCAGGTGGCGGGTCCCGGCGTCCGTCAGGCGGACGACGACCTTCGTACGGAGGATGGAGCGCGCGAAGTCCGCCGCGCGCTCCTCCCAGAACGCGGCCAGATCGAAGTCCTCGTCCCGCGCGAAGCGTTCCGCGGATGCGGTCACCTCGGCGAACCGCTCGGTCCTGTACACGCGGAAGCTCCCGTCGACACGGGCGCAGAGGTACCAGACGCCGGCCTTCAGGACGAGGCCGTACGGCTCCAGCTCCCGCACCACCTCGTCGTTGTCGCGGCGGTAGCGGGCCGAGACCCGCCGGTCGTCCCACACGGCCTGCGCGATCACGGGCAGCAGCTCGGGAGTCCGGGGCTCCTGCCACCAGCCCGGGGCGTCCAGGTGGAAGCGCCGGGCCGCGGAGGAGGGCGCGTCCCGCAGGGAGGGGAGCAGCGCCGCCGACACTTTCAGCCGGGCGGCGGAGGCGGCGTCCTCCAGCCCCATCTCGCGCAGCGCGGTCGGCACCCCGGACAGGAACAGCGCCTCCGCCTCGCTGCGGGCGAGGCCGGTGAGCCGGGTGCGGTAGCCACCGATCAGCCGGTAGCCGCCGGCCCTGCCGCGGTCCGCGTAGACGGGCACCCCGGCCTCGGAGAGCGCCTGCGCGTCCCGCGTCACGGTCCGCTCGGACACCTCCAGCTCCCGCGCCAGCTCGGCCGCCGTCATCGACGGCCGGGACTGGAGGAGCAGCACCATCCTGATCAGCCGAGCAGCCCGCATGACGGCCATTGTGCCGTCTGCGCCACCGCGCCACGGCCGAGCCCCCGGCCCCGGCCCGCCGGTCGGCGCGTTGCCGGGGCTGGGCGGTCGGTGCGGGAGCAGGCTTCACGGCACCCGCCGGTCGGCGCGTTGCCGGGGCTGGGCGGTCGGTGCGGGAGCAGGCTTCACGGCACCCGCCGGTCGGCGCGTTGCCGGGGCTGGGCGGTCGGTGCGGGAGCAGGCTTCACGGCACCCGCCGGT
>NZ_JAAAXQ010000464.1 GCF_009916105.1 Streptomyces sp. GC420
GCTCCAGTCCGCGTCGAGGAGTCCGAGTCCGGCCTTCTGCGTGAGGACGCGGCGCAGGGCCCGGTCGATGAGCGCCTCGGGGACCATGCCGGTGGAAATCGCCTCCAAAAGGGGTGCGCCGAAGGTCTTGACGGTGGGCAGTTCGACGTCGACGCCCGCGCGCAGCGCGGTGCCCGCGGCCTCGGCCCAGTCGCCCGCGACCCCGTGGAGGGTCTTGAGGAAGGCGATGCCGAAGTAGTCGGCGACGACGGTGCCGTCGAAGCCCCAGGTGTCGCGGAGCAGTCCGGTGAGCAGGTGTTCGTCGGCGGCGGAGGGCACGCCGTCGGTGTCGGTGTAGGCGTGCATCACCGACCGGGCGCCGCTCTCGCGCAAGGCCATCTCGAAGGGTGCGAGCAGGACGTCGGCGCGCTCGCGCGGCCCCATGGCGACGGGGGCGAGGTTGCGCCCGGCGCGGGACGCGGAGTACCCGGCGAAGTGCTTGAGCGTCGCGACGATCCCGGCGGACTCGAGGCCCTGGACGTACGCGGTGGCGACCGTGCCGACGAGGTACGGGTCCTCGCCGATGGTCTCCTCGACCCGGCCCCAGCGCGCGTCCCGTACGACGTCGAGCACGGGCGCGAGGCCCTGGTGCACGCCGACCGACCGCATGTCCTCGCCGATCGCCGTGGCCATGCGGCGTACCAGCGCCGGGTTGAAGGTGGCTCCCCAGGACAGCGGGACGGGGTAGGCGGTGGCCTTCCAGGTGGCGAAGCCGGCCAGGCACTCCTCGTGGGCGACGGCGGGGATACCGAACCGGTTCGCCGCGGCGATGCGCGCCTGGGTGCGCATCAGGGAGAGCGCGCCGAGCGCCGGGTCGACGGGGGCGGTGCCGAACGGGCGGGTCAGCTGGCCCAGTCCGCCGGGCAGGAGCGCATCGAGGTCGACGGACTCCTCCATGTCGTGCTGGTGGGGGGCGACTTCGCCGCCCTCGTCCGACGCTCCGACCCAGACCCCGAAGAGCTGGGCGACCTTCTCCTCGACGGTCATGGCGGAGATCAGGGCGGAGACGCGCGTGTCGGTGTCGTAGGCGGGATCGTTCCAGATGGGGATGACGGGGGTCGTCTGGGCTGCCACGTTGGCGGTCACTTTCCTCCGACGCCCATGAGGCCCTGGACCAGGGCACGGCGGGCGAACAGGTAGACGAGCAGGACGGGCATCATGGACAGCACCACGGCGGCGAGCAGTCCGGGGATGTTGATGCCGTGCTCGGTTTGGAAGTTGTACAGACCCAGCGTGATCAGCTTGGTCGATTCCGACTGGGTCAGGACGAGGGGGAACAGGAAGCCGTTCCACGCCTGGAGGGCGGAGAACACGACGATGGTGGAGAGTCCGCCCTTGGACAGGGGGAGGACGAGCCGGAAGAAGATCTGCCGCGGCTGCGCTCCGTCGATGGCCATGGCCTCGAAGAGCTCGGGCGAGATGTCCCGCATGGTGCCGCTGAGGATCAGCGCCGAGATGGGGAGGCAGAAGGCCGCGGTGGGCAGGATGACACCGATGAGGTTGTCGTAGAGCCCGGCCTTGCTGATGAGGTAGAACATCGGGACGATCACGGCCTGCGCCGGTATGGCCAGGCCGAGCAGGAAGAGCCGGAAGACTCCCGAGGTGAGCCGGCTGCGGCTGCGGACGATCGCGAAGGCCAGCGGCGGTACGAGCAGCAGGACGATCGCGATGACGCAGGCGGTGACGATCACCGTGTTGAGGAGGTACCGGCCGAATCCCTCGCCGAAGGCACCGGTGTAGTTGTCGAGGGTGAAGTGGTCGGGGAAGGACAGCGGGCCGTTCTGGGCGTAGTCGGACCTGGACTGCACGGTCGCGCCGAGCATGACGTAGAGCGGCAGGCCGACGAGGAAGAGCCAGACGAGTGAGCCAGCGCCTGCCGGGTAGTTGGGGCGTCGCTTCATCACAGGCCTTCCGTGGAGCTGCGCATCTTGTCGTAGCCGGACACGCGGACGACGATGAGCGAGATGACCGTCGCGGCGAGGACCAGGACGAGCGCGATGGCCGAGCCGGCTCCGAAGTCAAAGCCCTTGAAGGCCTTCTGGTACATGTAGTAGGCGGTGATCGTGGTGTCGGTGCCGGGGCCGCCCTGGGTCAGGATCAGGACGGTCTCGAAGGTGGTGAGCCCCCCGACGACCATCAGGATCATCGAGGTGATGATGGAGTTGCGCAGCTGCGGCAGTGTGATGTGGAAGAACTGCCGGTAGCGGCCCGCTCCGTCGATCTCCGCGGCCTGGTAGAGCACTTTGGGGATGGCACGGGCGGCGCCCTGGTAGATCAGTGTGTGGAACGGTGTGAACTGCCAGGTGCTCACGAAGGCCAGTACGCCGATGGCGGTGGCCTGTTCACCGAACAGGTTGCCGTCGCCGAACAGCCAGGTGAGCTCCGCGGGTACGCCGAAGTTGGGGTCGAGCAGGGCCCGCCACAGCACCGACACCGCGGTGGAGGAGAGCAGCAGCGGGACGAAGTAGATGGCCGAGAGGACGGCCCGGTTGCGCTGCTGCCCGGCGGCCCAGACACCGAGCAGGATGCTCAGCGGCGTCTGGACGGCCACGCCCAGCACGGTGATCAGGAGGCTGAGCCAGATGCTCTTGATCATGACCGGGTCGTCGAAGATCCTGGTCCAGTTGTCCATGCCGACGAACTCGGGTGAGCCGAGCCCGCTCCAGCTGGTGAAGGACAGCACTGCGACCATGATCAGCGGGGCGATGGCGAAGAGCGCGAAGAACACCGCGGCGGGGACCGCCCAGGCGAATCCTGGGCGGCCCACCTGGACGATGCGCGACTTCTGCGGCCCGTCGCCGCCGGGACGGCTCTTGCCGGTCACGGCGGTGCCGCGAACGCCTGTCGTCTGTGTGGTCATGTCGGGTCAGGCGGTGGGGAGGGCCTGCATGGCCTCGATGAAGCCGCCCTCGTCGATCTGGCCGTTGAAGAACTGCTGCACGGCGGTGTGGATCGGGGTGATGGCGGCCGGCGGGTAGGCCTGGTCCCACGAGAGCTGGAAGGACGGGGCCTTCTTGACCAGATCGAACTGGTACGTGGAGTACTCGGGGTTGGCCGCCTTGTCGAGGAACTTCTCGGTGTTCTTGGTCGTGGGCAGGTTGCCGATGGCCAGCTGCTCCTCGACGAACTGGTCGGAGTACATGAGCCCCAGGAACTCCGCCACGGCCTCGGGGTGCTTGGTCTTCTTCAGTACCGAGTAGAAGTTGTTGGTGTTGCCCACGAGGTTGGCCCGGTCGCCCTTGCCGCCCTCGACTGCGGGGAAATCGGTGTAGCCCAGGTCGTTCTCGGCGAACTCCTTGTCGGCGTCCTGCTGGGTGGCGTAGGCCCAGGAGCCCATCAGCTCGAAGCCGGCCTTGCCACTGGCCAGGAGAGCGGGCGAGCCGCCGTCCGTGAACTTCACCGAGTCGAAGTTGGTGCCGAAGGCTCCGGCGTCGACCAGTTCCTTGATCATGCCGAGCGCCTTCTTGCTGTCCGCGCTCTCCCAGGCGGCCTTGTCGCCCTCGAGCGCCTTCTGGAACAGCTCGGGTCCCGCGACGCGGTCGTAGAGGTACTCGAACCACATCAGCGTCGGCCACTTGTCGCCGCCGCCGAGGGCGATCGGGGTGACGCCCTCGGACTTGAGGCTCTTGACCGCGCCGAGCAGCTCGTCCCAGGTCTTCGGCGGGGTCACGCCCGCCTCCTCGAGCACCTTCTCGTTGTTGAACAGCAGGACCGGCTGGGTGCCGCGCATGGGCACGCCGTAGGACTTTCCGTCGATGACGGCCGTGTTGAAGACGGAGGGCAGGAAGTTGTCCTTCAGGCCGGGGTCCTTCTCGATGAAGTCGTCCAGCGGCATCAGGAGGTCCGCCTTGACGTACGGCTGGATACTGCCGCCGCCCCAGTTGAAGAAGACGTCGGGGGCCTGCGGGGTGTTGATGATCGTCTGCAGCTTCTGCTGGTAGTCGGCACCGGGGATGGTGTCCAGGACCACCTTCACGTCGGACGTCTTGTTGAACGTCTCGACGATCTTCTTCTCGACCTTGTTCGTGGCGTCGCCGTAGACGAGGACATGGATCTCTCCGCCGCCGGACGACGCGCTGTCGTCGTCGCCCCCGCAGCCCGACAGGCTCAGCGCCAGGGCAAGGGTCACGCCGCCGGCGAGCAAACGGGGGTACCGCGCACGTATCTTCATCGTCTACCTCTCGAAAGTTTCGGCGTCGCTGCCGAAAGTCCCTGCAGTCCCGGACAGTAGGCGAGGCCCGACAGGGGGTCAACGGGCGTGCGGCGCCGCGACCAAACCGTTACCGCGGAGGCGTGCCCTATCCTTCGAGCATGCGTGAAGACGACGATGCGGAGGGCCGGGTGACCCTGGCCGAGGTGGCTGCACAGGCCGGCGTATCCCTCTCGACAGTTTCGAAAGTCCTGAACGGCCGTTCCGATGTCTCACGCCCGACCCGCACCAAGGTCGAGCGTCTGCTGGAGGCGCACGGATACCGCCGCCGCGCGCACGGCACACCCCAGGCACCCCTCATCGAACTCGTCTTCCACGAACTGGAGAGCGTCTGGGCCATGGAGCTGATCCGTGGCGTCGAAAACGTCGCGAAACAGAACAACGCCAGCGTGGTCCTGACGGAGAGCGGCACCCGTCACGCGCCCGACCCCGACTGGGTCGAGGGCGTGCTGCGGCGGCGCCCGCTCGGGGTGGTCCTCGTCTTCTCCACCCTGCCCGACAAGGTGAAGAAGCAGCTCAGGTCACGAGCCATCCCGTTCGTGATCATCGACCCGGCGGGCGACCCCGAGCCCGACGTGCCCTCCGTCGGCTCGGCCAACTGGTCCGGCGGCATGGCGGCCACCCGCCACCTCATCGACTGCGGGCACCGGCGCATCGCCATCATCACGGGCCCCGAGGACATGATGTGCTCGCTGGCCCGGCTCGACGGCTACCGCTCCGCGATGGCGATGGCGGGCCTGGAGCCCGACCCGCGGTTCGTGCGCTTCGGCGACTTCCACGTCCAGGGCGGGTTCTCGCACGCCATGGAGTTGCTGGAGCGCCCCGACCGGCCCACCGCGATCTTCGCCGGCAGTGACCTCCAGGCACTCGGTGTCCTGGAGGCGGCGCGCCTGAAAGGGCTGAGCGTGCCGCGGGACCTCTCGGTGGTGGGGTACGACGACGTACCGCTCGCCCAGTGGTCGAGCCCCGCTCTGACCACCGTCCACCAGCCGCTGCGGCAGATGGCCGAGGAGGCGGCGCAGATGCTGCTGCGCCCCCGCGATCCGGGCAAGGCCGCTCTCCGCATGGAGCTGGCCACCAGGCTGGTGGTACGGCAGAGCACCGCCCTGCCGCCCGACTCACTGCTGGAGCGGGCCCACGCCATCGAGGAGGCCTTCCACCGGGTGCGCGAGGAGCGCTGGGGCCCGCGCACCATCGACGTGGACATCGTCTCCTACGCCGACGTGGTCTC
>NZ_JAAAXQ010000465.1 GCF_009916105.1 Streptomyces sp. GC420
GTGCCGGGCGGCGGGCGCGCGCGGGGTCGAGTGTGGGAACGGGGGACTCAGGCCGTGGTGCCGGGGGCGGGAGCCTTGAGGATGCGGAGGTTCTCCGCCTGGATCTCGGCGCAGAACCGGCCGATGAGCACCCACAGCGGCATGGACAGCCCGTCGAGCTGGGCATGGAGCAGCCGGGCGGCTTCGTGCATGCCGTGCTGCGCGCGGACCACGTCCATCGAGTTCAGGCCGCGCGCTCTGCGCTCAAGGGACCGGCCGGCGCCGAGCAGGAGGTCGTGGGCCTCGCGGCTGACCGTCTCCAGCCGCAGCGGATGCGCTGGGGTGAGCCGGGACGGCGGTGGCGGGGCGGGGTCGAACGCGGTCGGGCGGGCCGCGCTGTAACGCGTCGCCCACAGCTCGACCATGTAGACCGCGGCGGCCTGCCAGGCCGCTTCGTCGTGCTCGCCGGTGCGCTCCTGGAACGTTGCGATCGCCCGGTCGAGGAGGGCCTCGGCGCGCTCCAGTGCCGTGCCGTGGCCGAGGCGGAAGTCCTCCAGGGCCTTGGCGGCCTCGATCACGTGGACCTGGGCCGCGGGGGCGTGATCGGTGAGACTGCGGCGCATCAGGATGTCGCCGGCCTCCACGACGATCTGGGACCCCGGCGCGGCGGGCTCCCCTGGTTCGGGGGACAGATAGGGCATGGCTGTCGTACTCCTCGGGTGTCATGTCGGACGCGGGAGGAAGATCCCGGCGGGCCAGGAAACGGGCAAGTTCCGTTGCGTGCGGCCTCGTTGCGGACGTGGCCGCCATCCCTGGGCGGCCCTGGCCAACGGTCAGTGACAATACATCTTGAAATCAAATCAAGCAACAACCACAATACATACTGGAACATCAACAGGGCGCTTGCATTCCTCGGGACGGGTGCGTTAGATTCGCGTTAGATTTGAACTCTGAGGGTGGAGGTGGAGATGGGGGGCAGCAACCCGGTAGCGGCTGTACTCGACCGGATCTCGTTCGACGGCCCGGTGCCGCCACTGCCGGACCCGGCGGAACGGGTCAGGCTCCGCGAGGCGTTCGGCTGGACCGTGACCCAGATGGGCCAGGCCAACGACGTTCGCCGCGAGACGGTGTGGACCTGGGAATCGGACCCGCCCCGCACACCGCGCGGCGAGAAGGGGCAGCGGTACGCCAGGATCCTCGCCTACTTCGCCGCCGAGCTCGCTCGCGCCGGTGCAGAGGGTGGCTCCGCCCCCTTGGAACCCGAGCCCGAAGGCGAGCCCGAGTCGGTGCCGGATGCGGTCGCCGCGGAGGCGACCCCTCTCGTCGAGCTCGACTTCGAGTTCGACATCGAGGACCCTCCCGAGCTCGTCTGGCCGGACACCGCGCCCGCCCCGGCCCTCGTGGAGACGGCGGTACCGGAGTTCGACGCGCCCGGCTCCTGGATCGACCTGCCCGAGGGCGTCACCCGGCTGTGCGTCCGCTGCGGGCACCCGACGTCCAGCGTCGTGGACGGCCAGCCCCGCCACGTGTACCTCCAGGCCATGGCCGCCATGGGCATGCCCCGCTGCGGTACCCGGCCCACCACACAGGCCGAGCCCGTCTCCGCCCCGCGTCCCGAGACGGTGGCGCCCACGCCCGCCGTGGCCGCCCCCGCCGCACCGTTGGCCACCCCGGCACCGGCGCTCCCCGCTGCCGCTGCACCCGCCGGCCATCCGCCGGCCGCGCCGCGCCGCCCGGCCGCCGCCCCGGCCTCCCGCCGTGCGAAGCGCACGGCGAAGAAGCCGGCCGCGAAGCCGGTGCCGCCGGAGTACGCCGACGGCCCGCTGGCCGTCCTCGACATCACCGACGGTGCCCTGACCGCGCACCTCGCCGACGGCCGCACCGTTCCGTGCCCGGCCAAGACCCTCCAGGCCCTGGCCGCGTGGGCACTGGACAAGCGGAAGATCCGCCTGGGCGCGGCCAAGGTCCACGACAACGGCTTCGACCAGGACCCGCTGATCATCCTCACCGAGGGCGCCGTCGCCCACTTCGGCCTGCCCACCGACCTCGCGGACCAGGAAGACCTCCGCCTGCCGGCCGACCACAAGGCCCTCAAGAGCCTCACCAAGGCCGGATGGGAACTCACCAAGGCGGGATTCGGCCCCTGGCCACGGATCTTCAAGCGCCTCGACGGCAAGCGCCACTGCATCCAGCTCTTCCTCACCCCGTGGGGCGCCCTGGAGAACCGCGTCTGGGGCCAGGCCGGCGAGCTGCCCGCGGGCGACCTCGCCACGATGCTCGGCACCTACGCCCGCCTGGTCATCACCCCGCGCGGCACCGTCGCCGTCACCGGCGAGGAACTCATGACCTCGCTGCGCCCGCCCACCAAGGCCGAATGGAGCCAGGACGAGGGCAAGTACGTCTCGGCGAAGGTGCCCCACACCCTCCACACCCTCGTCGACCCCGCCCCGTGCGAAGCCCCCGACGAACACCCCGTCGTCGCCGCCGACTACCCGGAGGAAGGCTCCCGGCCCGCCAGCGAGGCCCTCGACGAGGAGGCATGCATCTGGGTCCGCCCCGCCGAGCTGATCACCGACGCCGAGCGGGCGTGCACCCACGTCGCCGCCCTGGACGTGCAGGTCGCCTTCCTCGCGGCGTGCCGCCGACTGCACGTCGGCACCGGCCCGGCCATCCACTACCCCCGCAACCCCGACTTCGACCCCGACCTGCCCGGCTCCTGGTACCTCGACCTCTCCCACGTCGAGACCGACCCGCGCCTGCCCAGCCCCTTCACCTCCAGCGGCGAACGCCCCGACGGCCCCGGCTGGTACGCCACCCCCACCGTCGCCTACGCCGTCGAACTCGGCGCCGACGTCCGCCCGATGGAGGCGTGGGTCCGCGAGACCCACAGCCCCTACCTCCAGCCCTGGTACGACACGCTGCGCGACGCCTACCTGACCGTGATGGCCGACCTCGGCGTCACCAAGGACCTCGACGACGAAGCCTTCCTCGCGGCCATGGCCGTCTACAAGGACGGCGACCCGCTGCTGGTGACCCTGGCCAACGCGATCAAGGCCACCGCCAAGTCCGGCATCGGCAAGCTGCGCCAGCGCCCGAACCTCGGTGTCCACCACGTCTTCGGCGACCCGTGGCCGGCCCTGAAGCGCCTGACCTGGCGGCCCGACATCCGCGCCATGATCCTGTCGAAGGCGCGGACCAACATGCACCGCAAGATGAACAACCTCGCCACCACGGCGGGCCGATACCCCTTCGCGGTCAACAACGACTGCGTCGTCTACGCCATCGACGGCCTGTCCCCGCTGCCCCTCCTCCTCGGCCCCGACGGCCAGCCTGTACGCGGCGGGTTCCGCCTCGGCGTCAACCCCGGCTCCGTCAAGCACCAGGGCTCCCAGACCATCACCTGGGCGCTGGACCTGCTCGCCGACGGAGTGAACATCGCCAACGAGATCAAGGACGCCTCGCTCGTCCGCGTGGCCTGACCCCAAGGAAGCTGACTGACCGTGGGAATGATCGAAGACCGCCTGGAAGAGGCCGCCGAGACGGCCTACTCCCAGCCGATCCCCAAGAGCCTCGGGGCGCGGATCCGTTTCCTGCTCAAGCAGGAGAAGGGCGTCAGCCGCGCCGAGGCCGCCCGCGCGGTCGCCGAGAAGATCGGCAAGAGCCAGCGCACCGTCGAGCGCTACCGCGACGACAAGATCAAGACCGCCAAGCCCGACACCGCCGCCCTCATCGAGGCCGAGGTCAAACAGCTCTGGCAGCCCATCGTCAAGGCGAAGAAGTTCCAGGCCGCCGTCACCACCACCGGCATCAACGTCGACGTCCGCGGCACGTTCGGCTTCACATCCCCCCGCGGCACCACCAACGACCCCCGCAAACGGCGCCTCAGCAAGCGCCTGGACCCCGACACTGCCGCCGCGCTCTACGCGGCCAAGGAGGCCGGCGCCAGCGAGGAGGAGCTCGCCCAGATCGTCGCCGACGGACTGCGCGACGCGTACTTCACCGACGGCGGGACCCGCGCCCAGTCTCTCCAGCAGGTGGAGCTGACCGACCTCCTCCACATCAAGTTCAGCATCACCTGACCCGCCGCCCGTACCCGGCTGAAAGGACCGGCCACCCCGTGACCGCCACCCTCACTGACCCGCCCAGGATCAGGCTGCGCCCGCACCAGTCCCAGGCCGTCCACGCCGCGCACACCGCGCTGCGCCACACCGCCCGGACCTCCGTCGTGATGGCCTGCGGCACCGGCAAGACGTACGTCGCCGCCCGCACCGCCGCCCGCGTCGCCCCCCAGGGCACCCGCCTGGTGCTCCTGCCCACCCTGGAACTCCTCGCCCAGACCATCGACGACTGGCGCACCGCCGGCATGAGCGGCCCGGTCCTCGCCCTGTGCTCCAAGCGCCCCAACACCGCTGGCGAGTCCGTCGCGTTCACCACCGACCCGGCCGCCCTGGCCGCCACCGTCCACCAGAACCCCGGCCTGACGGTGTTCGCCACCTACCACTCCCTGCACCGCGTCCAAGACGCCCACCACCGCTTCGCCCTTCCCACCTGGTCGCTGGTCGCCGTCGACGAAGCCCACCGCACCAGCGGTGACCTGGGGAAACGCTGGGCCGCCGTCCACGACGACGAGCTGATCCCCGCACACAAGCGGCTCTACCTCACCGCCACCCCGAGGATCTGGTCGGCCGGCGAGCCCGGTGACGACGAGGACGACTCGCTCGTCGCGTCCATGGACAACCCCGCCCTGTATGGCGACACTTGCTTTCGCCTCCCGCTCGCCGAGGCCATCGACATAGACCTCCTGGCCGACTACCGCGTCGTCGTCATGGAGGTTCACGAGGCGACCATCCGCACCCGGCTGGGCATCTCCGACCGGGCTACCGAGGCCGAGCTGCGTCAGGCCGCGCTGCAGATCGCCGTCCTTCGTGCCATGGCCGAACTCGACCTGCGCCGCGTCGTCTCCTTCCACCACCGCGTCGCCGACGCCCACGCCTTCGCCGGCACCCTCCCCGAGACCGCCGCCCTCCTTTACGCACTCGACGAGACCGGCACGAGCTGCCCCGACCCGGGCGAGCTGTGGGCGACCGGCCTCGACGGCACCCAGGACCCCGCCTGGCGCCGCGAGCTCCTCGACCGCTTCGACGGCCGCCCCGGCGAGTTCCTCGAACCGGCCCACCGCACCGTGATCGCGAACGCCCGCCTCCTCGGCGAGGGCGTCAACATCCCCAGCATCGACACCGTCGTCTTCGCCGACCCCAAGGAGTCGATCGTCGACACGGTCCAGGCCGTCGGCCGGGCACTGCGCCAAAAGCCCGGCCAGGGCAAGAAGGCCACCCTCATCGTCCCCGTCTACGTCGCCCCCGGCGAAGACGCCGACGACCTGATGGGCTCCAACCTGTACCGGCCGCTCTGGCGGGTCCTCCAGGCCCTGCGTGCACACGACGAC
>NZ_JAAAXQ010000466.1 GCF_009916105.1 Streptomyces sp. GC420
CGCCCGCCCAGATCCCTATGGCCTTGGGCTGCTCCTCGCGCTCGAAGACGTTCATCAGCACCGACAGCGTGGCAGGCATGACGAGAGCGGCGCCGAAGCCCATCAGGGCCCGGTAGGCGATCAGCTGGGCCGGGGAGCCGGAGAACGCGGCGAGCAAGGAGCCAAGACCGAAGACGACGATGCCGCAGAGCAGCACCTTCTTGCGGCCGAGGCGGTCGCCGAGGAGGCCGGCGGTGAAGAGCAGGCCCGCGAAGACCAGGGTGTACGAGTTGATCGCCCATTCGAGCTCGCTCTGGGTGGCCCCGAGGCCGGTGGGCGCGGGGCTGGCGATCGTCTTGACCGCGACGTTCAGGATCGAGTTGTCGAGGACGACGATCAGCAGGCTGAGCATCAGCACGGCGAGGATCGCCCAGCGGCGGCGGTGGACCGCCTCGGGGACCGCGGGCGGGGCCGGACGGGCGGGGACTGTCATGCGCCCACACTATGACCTTTCCAATACGACACCGTCTCGTATTGGAAGGGCATGGCGAAGACTTTGCCGTCCCCGGACCGGAGCTCCCCCGTACGGGCCCCTGTACGGCCCCCGTACGGGCGTGGCGCGGCACTCAGGGCCCCCCACTAGCCGGACACCGGCACCAGGTGCCACCATGGAACCGGTCCGGGGACGCCGTCAGGGCGCCTCGAGATGACAAAGGAGCCGTTGCAATGACGCAGCTTCCGGCTGCCCCCACGCCCGCCGACAGCGGCAGCGCGCAGAAGCAGAACACCACGCTGTACGGGGGCAAGGGCACCCGCCGCATCACCGTCCACGACATCGGCCGTGCCAAGGAGCGCGGCGAGAAGTGGCCCATGCTCACGGCCTACGACTCGATGACCGCCTCCGTCTTCGACGACGCCGGCATCCCGGTCATCCTCGTCGGCGACTCCGCGGGCAACTGCCACCTCGGCTACGACACCACCGTGCCGGTCACCCTCGACGAGATGACCATGCTCTCCGCAGCCGTCGTCCGGGGTACCAGGCGCGCCCTGATCGTCGGCGACCTGCCCTTCGGCTCCTACCAGGAGGGCCCGGTGCAGGCCCTGCGCAGCGCCACCCGCCTGGTCAAGGAGGCCGGTGTCGGCGCGGTCAAGCTGGAGGGCGGCGAACGCTCGCTGCCCCAGACCGAGCTGCTGGTCCAGTCCGGCATCCCGGTCATGTCCCACCTGGGGCTGACCCCGCAGTCCGTCAACGCCATGGGCTACCGGGTGCAGGGCCGCTCCGAGGAGGCCGCGCACCGGCTGCTCCACGACGCGAAGGCGGCGCAGGACGCGGGCGCCTTCGCGGTGGTCCTCGAACTCGTACCGGCGGAGCTCGCCGCCGAGGTCACCCGCTCCCTGCACATCCCGACCATCGGCATCGGCGCCGGCCCCGGCACCGACGCGCAGGTCCTGGTGTGGACCGACATGGCGGGGCTGACCGAGGGCAGGATGCCGCGGTTCGTGAAGCAGTACGCGAACCTGCGGCAGACCCTCGGCGACGCCGCCAGGGCCTTCGCGGAGGACGTCGTCGGTTCGGCGTTCCCGCAGGAGGAGCACACCTTCCACTGATTCGCCCCCGAGCCACCGCGGTACGACGACAGCCCGCCGACTTCCCCCATCGGCGGGCTGTCCGCCTGCCCGGGGCGGCGGGCCGCCGGCCGGTGGCGTGCCGGTGGCCCCGCGGCGCGGCGTGTCATGTTCGCGGGCGGCGTGCTCATGCCCGGCGACGGCGTGTCGGCGGCCTGTCGGCGATATGAAGGAGGCCCGCTCGCGCGCCGACGCGCTGCTGGAACGCTTCTCGCTCACCGAGGCCGCGAAGAAGGCGGCCATGGACTACTCGGGCGGCATGCGGCGCAGGCTCGACCTGGCCGCCTCCATGACGGGCCGCCCCGCCGTCCTCTACCTGGACGAGCCCACGACGGGACTCGCCCCCCCGTACCCGCAACGAGGCCTGGGCCGAGGTGAGGCGCACGGTCGCGGAGGGGGCGACCGTGCTGCTCACCACCCAGTACATGGAGGAGGCCGAGCAGCTCGCGCACGAGCTGACGGTCGTCGACCACGGCAGGGTCATCGCCGGCGGCAGCATCGGCGAACTGAAGGCGAAGGTCGCCGACCGGACCCTTCGGATCCGGCCCGTCGACGCGGAACAGCTGCCGGCGATGGCCGCCGCGCTGGCCGGGGCGGGCCTCGACGGCGTCGCCGGCGCGCGGATCGTCGCGCCAAAGGGCGTACTCGACGTGCCCGTCCTCAGCGACGAGCAGCTGACCGCCATCGTCGGAGTGCTGGCCGCCCGCGGCTTCGGCATCGCCGACCTCGGCACCCAGCTGCCCAGCCTGGACGAGGTGCTCCTGGCCATCACGGGCCGGCGGGCGCCCACCGCGGTGGGCTCGGCCGCGAGCCGGTAGCCCCCGTGGACGGACCGCGCGGCCTTCCGCCCGAGCACGCGCCTCAGCCGGCCCACCAGGGCCTGCAGGGCGCCGGCCGCGTCGGTGGGCGGTCGCCGCCCACACCCCGTCCACCAGCGTCCGTACGCTCACCGCCCGCCCGGGCTCCAGCGCGAGCACGGTGAGCAGGGCGCGCAGCCGCGCCCCGCCGAGCGGGACGGACGAGCCGTCCTCGCGAAATGCCTGGGTGGTTCCGAGGATGCGATAGCGCACCCGCCCATTCTCCCTGCCCGCGGATCACGCGGCCGCCGCCCGCCGAGGAGCGCCCCGGACAAGGAGCGCCCGGGCAGGGCGCAGACGCCGGGCCCGTGCCGAGGGTAGGTTCGGTGCGTCCGCCGTCACCCGTCCGCCGTACACGAAGCGCCGTAGCCCAGGAGCCGCACGAGATGACCACCGCCACCGCCCGGTCCGACCGGCGAATCAGCCCGGTCTTCCTCGGGATCGTCGCCGTGATGGCCGTCGCGGGCTGGGCGGTGTGGACGGACTTCTCCGCCAACACCGGGCTCGCCGTCTTCCTCTTCGTGACGGCGGGCTGGATCGTCTCGCTGTGCCTGCACGAGTACGCACACGCCCGCACCGCCCTGCACGGCGGGGACATCTCGATCGGCGCGAAGGGCTACCTCACCCTCAACCCGCTCAAGTACACGCACGCGCTGCTCAGCATCGTGCTGCCCGTGCTGTTCGTGATCATGGGCGGTATCGGCCTGCCCGGCGGCGCCGTCTTCATCGAGCGGAACCGCATCCACGGCCGGTGGAAGCACAGCCTGATCTCCGCGGCCGGGCCGCTCACCAACGTGCTGTTCGCGATCGTGTGCACGGCGCCGTTCTGGCTGGACGCGCTGGACGGCGTGCCCATGGCCTTCCGCTTTGCGCTGGCGTTCCTGGCGCTCCTCCAGGTCACGGCGGCCCTGCTGAACTTCCTGCCGGTACCGGGCCTGGACGGGTACGGCGTGATCGAGCCCTGGCTGTCGTACGGCGTCAGGCGTCAGGTGGAGCCCTTCGCGCCGTTCGGCCTGCTGGCCGTCTTCGGCGTGCTGTGGATCCCGGAGGTCAATGTCGCGTTCTTCGACGCGATCCACGGGCTGCTGAACGTCCTCGGCGTGTCCGAGCTGGAGAACTACTGCGGCTACCAGCTGTTCCGCTTCTGGCAGGAGGCGCCGGAACTCTGCGTCAGCCGGTAGTCCCGGCGGATCCGGCGTGCCCGGCCGGGGCGGTGGCCTTCGCCCTGCGGAAGTAGAACCAGGCCATGTTGGAGGACAGGCCCGCGAGCAGCACCCAGACGATGCCGAGGAAGCTGCCGTTGACGAAGGACACCACGGCCGCCGTGACGGCGAGCGCGCAGACCACGAGGGCGAACAGGGCGAGGCGGGGCATGAGGGACGGCTCCTTCGAGGTCACGACGGCTTGCGGAAGGACTTCGAGGTCCAGTGTCCCCCATGGCCCCGCGCGCTCCGCAGGGCCCCGTGCTCCGCTCAGACGTCCGTGATCCGCAGGCCGGCGTGCGCCTTGTAGCGGCGGTTGGCCGAGATCAGGTTGGCGACCAGTGACTCCACCTGGTGGGCATTGCGCAGCCGGCCTGCGAAGACGCCCCGCATGCCGGGAATGCGCGAGGCCAGTGCCTGCACGACGTCGGTGTCGGCACGGGCCTCGCCGAGCACCATCACATCGGTGTCGATCTCCTCGACCGACTCGTCCTGGAGCAGCACCGCGGACAGGTGGTGGAAGGCGGCGGTTACCCGGGAGTCGGGCAGCAGCGCGGCGGCCTGTTCGGCGGCGCTCCCCTCCTCCGGCTTCAGCGCGTAGGCGCCCTTCTTGTCGAAGCCGAGCGGATTGACGCAGTCGACGACCAGCTTGCCGCGCAGTTCCCCGCGCAGTGACTCCAGCGTCTTGCCGTGCCCCTCCCAGGGCACCGCGACGATGACGATGTCGCTGCGCCGCGCGCACCCGGCGTTGTCGGCGCCCTCGATGCCGTGTCCGAGCTCCGTCGCGGCCGCGGCGGCGCGTTCCGCGGCGCGGGAACCGATGATCACCTTCTGACCGGCCCTGGCGAACCGGTACGCGAGACCCTTGCCCTGCGGGCCGGTGCCGCCGAGCACGCCGACGACGAGGCCGGAGACGTCGGGAAGGTCCCACGGGTCCTTGACGGGGGGCTTCGGAGCGGGGTTCCCGGTGCTGCCGGCGCCGCCGGTGGTGTCAGGAGTTGTCATGGGTGGACTGTACTTGCACGATCACCGGCCGCTTCTGCGCACGACTTGTGACCGCTGTCACCGAACCCGTCACGCCGGCGCGACGTGTGCGCAAGGATTGCCTGCCATGGATGCCGTACGCGTCGCGCTGCTGCGTGAAGTTCTCGCCGGCACCGAATGGCCGGCCGCCGCCCGGAGTTTCGCCGGGTCCCTGCGGTCCTCGGTCGTCCCGCACGGCGGCGGGCTGCTGCTGGTGGGCACCGAGGAGTACGAGCCCTGGCATCTCGCCGCCCACCTCGTCGACGAGGCGGCCTGGTCGGGGCTGCCCGAGCTGACCCCGACCCTGGTACGCCACCGGGTGCCTGCCGGGCAGCCCGCCCAGCTGGCCGTGGGCCTCGGCCGCATCGAGGCCGCCAGGCGCGGCGAGACCCTGCTGGTGGTGGCACCGGGCTCGCCGGACGCGGGCCTGCTGGAGCGCGTCCACGACGCCCGGCGGGCCGGTGCGACCGTGCTGTCCCTGGACGCGGGCGACGGCGAGTTGGCAGGACTCGCGCACGAGTCGCTCACCGTGCGCGAGGACGAGGGACTGGACCTGGACACGGTGCAGCACCTGGTGAGCGCCGCGGCCGGGGAGAACACGCTCCCGGAGCCCCGGGCTTCGCGCACCGGCCTCGGGCCACGGCTGCGGGACCGCCTCTCCCGCCTGGCGGACCAGCTGACGGCCCCGCCTCCCGCCCGCTGGT
>NZ_JAAAXQ010000467.1 GCF_009916105.1 Streptomyces sp. GC420
ATCATGCCCGATGGCGAGGTCGTGCGGCAGACGAAGATCTTCACCGCCGACGCCCTGGTGGCCGAGGTACCCCTGCGCTCCTCGCTGACGCCGGCGACCCGGATGGGCACGGCCCCCGAGTGGGCACGGGGCGCCGGTCCACTCGGCCGCGGCGGCGGACACCTCCGCGAGCGCCTCGACCATGAACCCGTTTTGCCCTCGTATGCTCACATTCGCTCGCTCCGCACACCGGTGGAGCGTTCCGACGGCCCCGGAGGTGCGCGGTGGGACGCTGGCGGGCTCTCGCCGTTCTCGGAGCGGCCCAGTTCCTGATGGTCCTGGACACCTCGGTGATGAATGTGTCGATCAGTCGACTCGTGGAGGATTTCGACACCGAGGTCACCGCCATCCAGGGCGTCATCACCTTGTACACCCTGGTGATGGCGGCCTTCATGATCACGGGTGGCAAGCTCGGCGACATGCTGGGACGCCGCCGCGCGTTCAGTCTCGGACTGATCATCTACGGGACGGGCTCGGCGATCACCGCGGCGGCCCCGACCCTCGGGGTCCTGGCGATCGGCTGGTCCGTCATCGAGGGGCTCGGCGCGACGCTGGTACTCCCCGCGCTCGCGGCGCTGGTCGCCGGCACCTATCGCGGCCGGGACCGCGCCGTCGCCTACGGGGTGATCGGCGGCCTCGCGGGGGCGGGAATCGCGGTGGGACCGCTGCTCGGCGGATGGGTGACGACGTACCTGACGTGGCGTCTGGTCTTCGCCGCGGAAGTGGTGGTGGTCGGGGCCCTTCTGCTGGGTGCGCGGCTGATCGAGGACCAGCCCCGGCCGGACCCGCGGCCGCGGCTCGACACCGCGGGTGCCGTCCTCTCCGCGCTCGGCCTTGCCCTGGTGGTGCTGGGAGTGCTGCAGAGCAGTACCTGGGGCTGGCTGCAGCCGCGCAACCCGCCGTTCACGGTGCTCGGTTTCTCCCCGACGCTCTTCGTCGTCGCCGCCGGATGCGTCGTCCTGGGGCTGTTCCGGAGCTGGGAGCGGCGGCGGGAAACCGGACGACGGGAACCGCTGGTGCGCTTCTCGCTCTTCGGCATTCCGCCGCTGCGCTCCGGTCTCGCCATGCTGCTCAGTCAGAATCTGATTCTGCTGGGCCTGTTCTTCACCATCCCCCTCTATCTTCAGGTGGTACAGGGGCTCGACGCCTTCGAGACTGGTCTGCGGCTGCTGCCCGTGTCCGTCACCATGCTGGTGGCCGCGATGTGCGGCCCGCTGCTCGGCCGGATCGCCGCACCGCGTGCCATCGTCCGGCTCGGCCTGTTCGTGCTCCTCGTATCGATCGTCTGGCTCCTCGCCGGCATCGATGCCGCCCTCGACGACCTGCAGTTCGCCCTCGCCATGGCGCTGCTCGGACTGGGCATGGGGCTGCTCGCCTCGCAGTTGGGGAACGTCGCGCAGTCGAGCGTCGGGGAAGCCGAACGCAGCGAGGCCGGAGGGCTCCAGTACACCGCGCAGAACCTGGGCTCCTCGCTGGGTACCGCGCTCATCGGTTCCCTTCTCATCGGGGCGCTGGTGAACGCCTTCACCACACAGATCGAGGACCACCCCGAGATCTCGGACGCGGCACGCGAGCAGACGGGCATCGCCATCGAGGCGGGGGTCAGCTTCGTGAGCACCGGCCAGATCCGGGCGTCGGCCGCCCGGGCCGGCCTGCCCCCGTCGGAGGCGGACGCGCTCGTCGGCGCCTACGCGGACGCCCAGCTCGACAGCCTGAAGGCCGCGGTTCTGGGTACCGGGGGCATCGCGCTCGCGAGTTTCGCCTTCACCGGGAATCTGCCGACGGAGCGGCTCGCACGGGCCACGGGCCGGGCCCGCTGACGGCCGGCCGGCCATGGCCGACCTCGGCACCGCTCGCCATCGCACAGAGAAGGAAGGCACATGACCGAGCACCGTTCCGGATCCGGACAAGCGCCAGCGCCCCGGCCCGGGCCCGAAGAGCCCGCGGCTCGCCGGATGCCCTCCCGCGCGACCGTGATCGCCACGGTGCGAACCGTCTTCATCACTACGGGGCTGATCCTGGCCTACTACCTGATCCCCATGGACGAGGAGTTCACGGTCGGCACGACCGTCGGCCTTGTCGTCGGACTGCTCGCGGTGGCCGTGTTCTTCGTGTGGCAGATCCGTATGATCGAGCGCTCCTCCTCCCCCCGACTACGGGCGGTCGAGACCGTCGCGAGCGTCCTGCCGCTGTTCCTCCTGCTCTTCGCGACTGCCTACCATCTGCTGGAACGCGCCGAACAGGGCAGCTTCACCGAGCCGTTGAGCAGAACCGACGCCCTGTACTTCGCTCTGTCCACGTTCAGCACGGTTGGATTCGGCGACATCACGGCCAGTTCGGAGACGGCCCGCGTCATGACGATGCTTCAGATGGCGGGCGGCCTGCTGATCTTCGGCCTCGCGGCCCGCGTCATGGTGAACGCCGTACAGGCCGGTCTGCGGCGCCGGCAGACAGATGCCGGTTGACGGGGATCGGGGGGACGGTCGCGGGCGCGGCCGTGTCGCACGGCCCGGCGGCCGGCCGGCGCACGCCTCGGGGCCCAGGCCGCCGCACCGTGTACGGGCGGGCGGTCCGGGCCCCGCGTCGGGGAGTTGGCGCCTCGGGCGGCGTTCAGGCGGCGGTGCCCAGGGCGGCGCGGAGGGTGGCGACGGCCTGATTGATGGCGGCTTCGGCGGCGTGGGTCTCGCGCAGGGCGTTGAGCATCACGAAGTCGTGGATGATGCCCTGGTAGCGGACGGCCGTGACGGGCACGCCGGCTTCGCGGAGCTTGGCCGCGTAGGCCTCGCCCTCGTCGCGCAGAACGTCGGCCTCGCCGGTGATGACCAGGGCCGGGGGCAGCCCGGTCAGCTGCTCGGTGGTGGCGCGCAGGGGGGAGGCGGTGATCTGCGCACGCTCGGCCTCGTCGGTGGTGTACTGGTCCCAGAACCACTGCATGGCGTCGCGGCGCAGGAAGTAGCCCTCGGCGAACCGGTGGTACGAGCCGGTGTCGAAGGCGGCGTCGGTGACGGGGTAGAACAGCACCTGCTGGACGAAGGTGACATCGCCGCGCTCCTTGGCCATCAGGGTCAGCGCGGCACTCATGTTCCCGCCGACGGAGTCCCCGGCCACGGCCAGGCGCGAGCCGTCCAGCCCGTGCGAGGCGCCCTCACCGGCGATCCACCGGGCGACGGCGTAGCCCTGCTCGATGGCGACCGGGTAGCGGGCCTCGGGCGACAGGTCGTACTCGGGGAAGACGACGGCGGCACCCGCGCCGACCGCCAGTTCGCGCACGAGGCGGTCGTGGGTGTGGGCGTTGCCGAACACCCAGCCGGCGCCGTGGATGTAGAGCACCACCGGCAGGTCCCCCTCCACGCCCGCGGGCCGGACGATCCGGACCCGGACGGACCCGGTGGGCCCGCCCTGCACGGTGATCCACTCCTCGTCGACCGCGGGCTTGCCCGTCTCACCGGACTGCACGTCGTCGACGGTCTTGCGCCCCTCCAGGGGACCGAGGTCGAAGAGGTAGGGCGGGTTCGCGGTCGCCTCCGCGAAGGCGGCGGCGGCGGGCTCCAGAACCGGGCGGACGGTGTTGGTCTCGGACATGGCGCACTCCAGGGCTCAGGGGCCGGGGCTGTTGTCCCGGTCCGTCTGCTTGCCGTACCCACCGTTCCGGCGGGCACACCAAGACATTAGCGCCCGATTAAGTTGTGCGCAACTTAATCGCTCGCGATAAGATTGCGAGTATGGACAGCGGTACGATGGGAGACCGCTGTGCCGCTCACCGAAGCGAGGAAAGACGCCATGCCCGCAGCCGCGCACGACAACGCCGCACGGGGCTCGCAGCTGCTGGACGACCAGCTCTGCTTCGCCCTCTACGCCGCCTCACGCTCGGTCACACAGCGCTACCGCCCCCTGCTGGACGAACTGGGACTGACCTATCCGCAGTACCTGGTGATGCTCGTCCTGTGGCAGCAGGACTCGATCTCCGTGCGCGATCTCGGAACCGCGCTCCAGTTGGAGTCCAGCACCCTCTCCCCACTCGTCAAGCGCCTCGAGGCGAACGGTCTGGTGCGCCGGGAACGGCGCACGGACGACGAACGGTCCGTCGCCGTGCGCCTCACCGCAGCGGGTGCGCTCCTCCGGGAGCGGGCACGCACGGTCCCCCTGGCCATCGGGGACGCCATGGGCCTCACACCCGAACAGGACGCCACCGCCAAACAGCTCCTGCGTCTGCTGACCGCCAACGTCTCACGCGGCTGACCCGGCCCGGCAGCCGGCCGGGCCGGGTCCCCGCCCCGCGGGCACCGGCTCGACCGCACCGGCGTACCGCGGCGGCCCCGCCGAGGAGGGCCGCCCGGACCGCGGGGCGGGCCTTTCGGCCCCACCACGCCGGGCCGCCGCGCGGGGCACGCTGGGAAAGAACGTGTCCGCCAGAGCGGGAAGACCGGGAAAGGAGCAGAGAGATGGCCGTCTCCACCCAGATCGCGGTGATCGGCGTCGGCAACGAGTTCCGGCACGACGACGGATTCGGCTGGGCCGTCGTCGACCGGCTCCGGGAGCGCGCGGCCGACCGGCCCCTGCCGCCGGGCACCGTGCTGGCCGTGTGCGACGGGGACCCGGGCCGGCTCATCGGCCTGTGGGAGAACGCGGCGCTCGCCGTGGTCCTCGACGCCGCACACGGCCACCCGGCACACCCCGGACGGGTGCACCGGCTGGAACTGGAAGGCGCCGCCCTGGCCAGGACCGGCACCACCAGCTCCCACGGGCTCGGGCTCGGCGAGGCTGTGGAGCTCTCCCGCATCCTGGGCCGCCTCCCCGAGCAGTTGGTCGTCTACGCCGTCGAAGGCGCCGACGACTCCCTCGGCCGTGGCCTGTCGGACCCCGTCGCAGCGCAGATCGCCCCGGTCGTCATGGCGGTGGAGCACGAGATCGTCCGCCACCGCGACGCCGCCGCCCACGGATCGGGAGGCGGTACGGCAGAAGGAGGCGGCACGCCGCCATGACCGCCGCGCGGGCCGGACAGCACATCGAGGTATACGGCACGGTCCAGGGCGTGGGCTTCCGCCCCTACGTCCACCGCGTCGCCACCCGTCTGGAGCTGGACGGCTGGGTGCGCAACTCCGACGGCCACGTGGAACTGACCGTGGCCGGGCACCCCGCCGCCCTGCGCGAGCTCACGGGCCGGCTGCGGCACGGTGCCCCGCCGCTCGCCGCGGTGCGCAGGGTGCGCGTCCGCCCGCTGCCGGACACCGGCCTGCCGTCTCCCGGCAGCGGCTTCGCCGTCCACCACAGCGCCCCCGTGACCGGCTCCCCCGCCGCCGCGCGCGCCGCCCCTGCCCCCGCTCACCGCGAGATACCACCG
>NZ_JAAAXQ010000468.1 GCF_009916105.1 Streptomyces sp. GC420
ACCTCGTGGAGGGCGCCGCCGTAGCCGGCGACGCGGGCGAGGACGGCCGCCGCGTCACGCAGCCGGACGGCACGGCCGCTGCCGATGTTGATCACGCCCTGGGCGGCGGACAGCGAGGCGGCGTGGACGGCCCGGGCGACGTCCCGTACGTCGACGAAGTCCCGCTGGATGCCGAGGCCGGCGAGCTTGAGTTCTCCGTCGCCGGACTGCATGGCGCGGCGCATCGCCTCGGCGAGCCGGCCGAGGGGGGAGCCGGCGGGCGTGCCGGGGCCCGCGGGCGAGAAGACCCGCAGGACCACCGCGTCGAGGCCGGAACCGAGGACGAGTTCGGTGGCGGCGAGCTTGCTCACCCCGTAGGGACCGCCCGGCCGGGGCACGGCGTCCTCCGCGGTGGAGGAGCCGGGCTGCGACGGCCCGTACTCCGCCCCACAGCCGAGCTGCACCAGTCGCGCCTGGCAGCCGCTGCGCCGCATCGCCTCGCAGACGGTGGCGACGGCCACGGTGTTGTGCCGGGTCAGTTCGCGAGCGCCGCCCCGGGTGGCTCCGGCGCAGTTGACGACGACGCCGGGGTGCACGGCGTCCAGGAAGCGGGTGAGCGCGCCCGGGCTGCCCGCGGCGAGGTCGAATCGCACGTCGGCGTCATCGCCGCGGCCGAGCGCGGTGAGCTGGACGGCGGGGTCGGCGAGCAGTCGGTCGGCGACGAAGCGTCCGAGGTATCCGTTCGCTCCGAGAAGCAGCACCCTCATCCGGCGGCCTCCTGAGCGGTGCGGGCGGTCGGGTTCATTGGCGGTGACTCCTTCGTCAGGTGTTCTCGCTGCGCGGTGGCAGCGGTGGCAGCGGTGACATCGGTGGGGGCGATGGGGGCGATGGGGATGGTGACGTCGGTGAGGCGGAGAGGGACGGGCGCGTGATCAGCCGGCGTGCGCGAAGGCCCGGGACAGCGAGGCCAGGGCGTGCGGGAGCAGCGCGAGCGCGGCGCCCGCGCAGGCGGCGGAGGGCAGCGCGCCCGGCCCCCAGGCGGTGACGGCGAGCTCCACGGGCCGGGCCAGGAACGCCATACCCGGCAGCAGGCCGGCCGGTACGGCGGCGAGTACGGCGGCCTGCACGGCGCAGGCCGCGCCGAGCGCGCCGGCCGCCGAGTCCGGGTGACCGTGGACGGTGAGCAGCCGCGCGAGATACAGCAGGACGCCGAGGCAGGTGCCCTGGACGAGCAGGTAGGGGTCTGCGTCGTACCAGAGCCGTGCGGCCAGGAGCAGTCCGAGCAGGGAGCCGGTGAACAGCAGGACGGTCGCCACCAGCAGCGGCCTGGCCCGCGCGGCGAACTCGTCCAGGCTCCGGCTGGCCGCCAGCTTCTTCCTGGCCTGTGTGCTGTAGAGCCCGGCGCACCACATGGCGGGACCGACGGCGAGGGAGAGTCCGGCGGCGAGGGCACCGGCGGTGGCGCCGTCGAGGTCGGGCGGACCGTCGGGGCCGCCGTGGAGCAACTCCTCCAGCAGGGCGTTCCCGAACAGCGCGTGGCCGAGCAGCCAGCACACGAGGAGCCGGGTCGAGGCGACGGTCCGGCCGGGGGCACGCAGGGGGCCGCTGCCGAGAGCGGCGCGCAGGGCGAGCACGGTGCCGAGCGCCCCGCCCGCGACGATCCCCAGCCTTGCGCCCCGGCCCTCGACGAGGGCGAGGGCGCCGAGGGTGAGGACGCAGACGACGCCGGGGAGCAGCGGGAGCGGGACGGCGGCTCCCGGTCGGCCCGGCGCGTGCCCCGCCGCGATGTCCGCGGTGGGGTCGGCCGCGAGACCGTGGGCCGGGTCGGCCGGTGCGCCGACACCGGACGGGCGAGCGGGTGGCTCCGCGCCGCCCTCGCGGGGCACCCGGGCGAACAGTTCCTCGGCCAGCGCGAACACGTCGCGGTGCCGGAACCGGGCCGCGGTGCGGTCCGTCACTCCGTGCGCCTCCAGCCCCGCCGCGATCTCCAGCGGGTCCACGGCCCGTTCACACAGCTCGCGGTGCCGGTGCAGCAGCGCCTTCACGGGGTCGGCGCTGCCCGGCCGGGCGGGCGCCCCGCGGCCGCCGCTCTTCACCTCGGCCCGGGTGCCGGGGCGGGAGCGGGCGGTGCCCGGGGGGGCGCCCTGAGCGTCCGGGCCGCCGGGAGTGCCGGGGACATCGAGGCCGCCGGGGACATCGGGGATGTGGTGGCTCGTCATGAGGAGACCTCCGGGGAGGACGTGACACCCGCGGACACGGGCGGGGCCTCCGGCGCCGGACCGGGTGCGCGGCCGGACGCGGTCCCGGCCGGGCGGGGCTCAGGAACGGGCGCGGCCGCCGGTGGCGGGCCGGCCTCCGTGGTCTGTGGGCGGACCGCCCAAGGCCCCGGTACGTGCACCTCGGCGGGGTGGGCGAAGAGCAGCGGGTCGCCGGCGCCGTCGCAGATGTCGCGGCGTACGGGGCAGCGGGACATCAGTTCCAGGTAGATCCCGCGGAAGGCGGCGGTGTTCTGCTCGACGGTGAAGAGTTCCCGTGCCCGGGCCAGGGCGGCCGCGCCGAGGCGCGCGCGCCGTTCGGGGTCGCGCAGCAGCGAGACGCAGGCCTCGGCGAGCGCCCGCGGGTTGCGCGGGGGCACCACGAGGCCCGTACCGCCGATGACCTCGACCACCGCGCCGACGTCCGTGGAAACGGTGGCGCGGCCGCAGAGCATCGCCTCCACCAGGCTGACCGGGAAGCCCTCGACGACGCTGGGCAGGACGACGACGCTTCCCCCGGCGTACGCGTCCGCGAGGTCCGGTGCCTCCGGGTCGCCGATCTCCTCGAAGGAGACCGGGTTCTCGCCGACTGCGTGGGCGTCGGCGGCCTCGTCGGGGAAGAGGTGGGCGGCCAGCGACCGGCAGTGGGCGAGATAGGCGGCGGACTCGGGGTCCGCGGCGGGAGCCCCGATGACGCGGAGCCGGGCGGTGGGCTCCTTCCCGCGGACCTCCGCGAAGGCGTGCAGCAGCGCGATCAGGTCCTTGGCGGGCTCGACGCGGCCCACCCAGACCAGCGTGTTCGCCTCCGGTGCCGCTTCGCCGTCGTCCGCCGTGCCGCTCCGCGCCTCGGCGACGGCGGCGAAGCGGGCGTTGTCCATGCCCGGGTAGACGGTGCGCAGCCTGGCCGGGTCGGCGCCGCAGCGCACCTGCCAGCGCCGGGCGTGGCTGTTGCCCGGGGTGATGAGCGCCGCCTGGTGGTAGATCTCGGTGGCGAGCCGGCCGTGGAAGGCGGCGATCAGGGCGCGCACCGGCGGGCTCGGGGCGGCGGCGTCCGGGGTGAGGTAGTGGGCGCGCAGCCGCACTCCGTACTCGGTGAGCAGGAGCGGCACGCCGAAGAAGCGTTTGGCCAGCAGGCCCGGCAGTGCGGCGGCTCCGCCGGACGCGGCGTGGCACAGGTCGACGGCGCCAAGGCTCTCCTCGTCGTACCAGTCGAGGGAGAGCGGGCGCAGCGCCCGCTCCAGCCGGGCCGCCACGGCGAGCAGGTCGGGCACCCGGGCGGCGTGCGCGGAGCGGCGCGCGCCGGGAGCCCGGCAGTGGGCCTCCAGGGCGCGCACGGCGGTCTCGGAGCGCAGGGCGCCGGTCAGTCCCCCGTGTTCGCGGGCCAGTTCCGCCAGCCCGTACAGCCCGCTGCGGAAACGGTCCGCCAGGTCCTCGTCCGCGCCGCAGACCGCGGCGGCCAGATCTCCGTAGTGTTCGGCGAAGCGCCGGCGCTCACGGCGGCCGTGGCTCCGCCCGTCGTCCTCGGCGGACCACGTGGGGGCGGTGCGGACCCGCCGCACCTGCGGGGGCAGTTCGACCCAGCCCAGCTCCTCCTGCCGGGCACTCCCGCTGAGCGCGTAGACGTCGAACTCGTGGCCCGCGAGTCCGCGCACGAGGCGGTCGCACCAGACACGCCCCTCACCCGCCGCATACGGATAGCCACTCTTGGTGAGCAGTCCGATCCGCACGAGTGCACCCCCGTTCTCCCGTATGGGGGCCGCCGTTCTCCGAGCGACCCGCAGCGGGACGAACGTACGCGCAGACGGCGGGGGCGCGACGGACGGTTGTCCGTCGCACCACCGGAAGGGGTGAAAGGTCGTAACTTTCCGAACCGGAACGCGTTCGGTCGCGCTATGCATCCAGCCGAATACGCAGCGTCAAACAGTGGCCACTGCAAGGACAAGGACCGCTGCCCCGGTGCCGCGTCCCCCGGGGGCTCCGTACCCCGGGAGCCCGCAGGGAGGGTCCGTACGGGCTACTGGTCGCCCGGATAGGGCCAGGGATTCGGTCGGCAGGTGATGCCGTCGTGCGAAAGGAACTTGGTCTGCTGCTGCATGACGGGGGCGAGAGCGCCGTCCGCGGAGCAGGTCGTGTGCCCGTTGCCGAGACGGTGGCCGACCTCGTGGTTGATGAGCATCTGGCGGTACGCCAGCATCTTGTCGCCGTAGGTCTCGGCGCCCCGCGCCCAGCGATAGGCGTTGATCATGATGCGGTCGGTGGAGGCGGAGTCGCAGGAGACGTTGTCCACGGTCGTGTCCAGACCGGACTTGGCACACCAGACGGCGGTCGTTCCGGGGCTGGCCAGCGTGATCACGAAGTCGGCCTCGCCCGAGGAGATCCGCTCGAAGGAGGCGGCGCCGTTGTGGGCCCAGCTGCGGTCGTCGTTGAGGGTCTTGTGCACGGCCTCGGCGAACAGTGCGGTGTCGAGTCCGAGGCCCTTCTCCACGTCGATGCGGTAGCGGTAGCGCCGTCCCTCGCCGGGCGCGGCGGCATGACCGCCGACGACCTCGAACTCGCCGGAGCCCTCCAGGTCGGGTGCCAGCGCGAACTTCGCGGCCATCTTCTGGGTGTACGTCGCCGGGGCGGCCGGAGCACCGCTTGGCGCCTCCCTGACGGACCGCTGCTGGGACCGCGAGGCCTGCTTCTCGGCCTCCCGGTCGAACTCGCCCGACGTCTGCGGCGCGTTGTCGGTCTCGGAGTCCTTGGTCATGTGGCCGGTGACGACGACCGCGACCACGGTGGTCACGGCCGCGGCGAGAATGCCGGTGAACGCGCGCCCCTTGCCCTTGCGCCGGGGCGCCTGCGGCGCCCCGGCGCCGGTCCCGGTCTCGCGTCGCGTCGTCGCGTCGATCGTGCCGGTCGCCACCGCGGTTGCCTCCTGGATGACCCCCTCGGCCTGCGATGCCGCCTCGAACGCCTCGACGTACTCGCGGCGCGGACCCGGGATCCGCGCGGCGGCCGTCCTGGGCATTCCGCCCCCCGGCGTGCGGTACACGGCCGGTCCGGCCGGCGGCAGCCCCCAGCCCCCCCCGGCCTCCCACTGCTCGGGGT
>NZ_JAAAXQ010000469.1 GCF_009916105.1 Streptomyces sp. GC420
GCTCTGTGCATCCGATGCTTGCGCGAAGTCTGGTACGTCACGTCCGTATCGGGTACATACGCACAAGTAGCACCGGTCGGTAGTCACTTGGGCCGCCGGCCGGCCCCCACCCCCGACTTCGCGGCGAGGTGAACCCCCCTATGTCCGCACCAACCCATGAACCTCCGCAGGCGGCCGAGACCCCCAAGGTCACGGAGCGCGAGGCCCGCCAGGTGGCCGAGGCGGCCCGGGAACAGGACTGGCGCAAGCCCAGCTTCGCCAAGGAACTCTTCCTCGGCCGCTTCCGCCTGGACCTGATCCACCCCCACCCGATGCCCGATCCCGACGACACCCGGCGCGGCGAGGAGTTCCTCGCGAAGCTGCGCGACTTCTGCGAGACGAGGATCGACGGCGCGCTGATCGAGCGGGAGGCACGCATTCCCGACGACGTGGTGAGCGGCCTCAAGGAGCTCGGCGCGCTCGGCATGAAGATCGACACCAAGTACGGCGGGCTCGGCCTCACCCAGGTGTACTACAACAAGGCCCTCGCCCTCGTCGGCTCGGCCAGCCCCGCGCTGGGCGCGCTGCTCTCCGCGCACCAGTCGATCGGCGTACCGCAGCCGCTGAAGCTCTTCGGCACCCAGGAGCAGAAGGAGACCTTCCTGCCCCGCTGCGCCCGCACCGACATCTCCGCCTTCCTGCTCACCGAGCCGGACGTCGGCTCCGACCCGGCGCGCCTGGCCACGACCGCCGTCCCCGACGGCGACGAGTACGTCCTGGACGGCGTCAAGCTGTGGACGACCAACGGGGTGGTGGCCGACCTGCTGGTGGTCATGGCGCGGGTCCCGAAGTCCGAGGGCCGCAAGGGCGGCATCACCGCGTTCGTCGTCGAGACCGCGTCCCCCGGGGTCACTGTCGAGAACCGCAACGCGTTCATGGGCCTGCGCGGACTGGAGAACGGCGTCACCCGCTTCCACGGGGTGCGGGTCCCGGCCGCCAACCGCATCGGGCCGGAGGGCGCGGGCCTGAAGATCGCCCTCACCACCCTCAACACCGGCCGGCTCTCCCTGCCCGCCATGTGCGTGGGCTCCGGCAAGTGGTGCCTGAAGATCGCCCGCGAGTGGTCGGCGGCCCGTGAGCAGTGGGGCAAGCCCATCGCACGGCACGAAGCGGTCGGCGCCAAGATCTCCTTCATCGCGGCCACCACCTTCGCCCTTGAGGCGGTCGTCGACCTGTCCTCGCAGATGGCGGACGACAGCCGAAACGACATCCGCATCGAGGCCGCCCTCGCCAAGCTGTACGGCTCCGAGATGGGCTGGCTGATGGCGGACGAACTGGTCCAGATCCGCGGCGGCCGTGGCTACGAGACCGCCGACTCCCTGGCCGCGCGCGGCGAACGCGCCGTCCCCACCGAGCAGATGCTGCGCGACCTGCGCATCAACCGCATCTTCGAGGGCTCCACCGAGATCATGCACCTGCTGATCGCCCGGGAGGCCGTCGACGCCCACCTGTCCGTCGCCGGGGACCTCATCGACCCCGAGAAGACCCTCCAGGACAAGGCGCGGGCGGGCGCGCAGGCCGGCGCCTTCTACGCCCGCTGGCTCCCCAGGCTCGTCACCGGCCCCGGCCAGCTGCCGCGCTCGTACGCCGAGTTCCACCCGGCGGGCCACGCCGACCTGGCGGTGCACCTGCGCTACGTCGAGCGCAGCGCGCGCAAGCTGGCCCGCTCCACCTTCTACGCCATGTCCCGCTGGCAGGGACGGATGGAGACCAAGCAGGGCTTCCTCGGCCGCGTCGTGGACATCGGCGCGGAACTCTTCGCCATGAGCGCCGCCTGCGTGCGGGCCGAGCACCTGCGCGGCATGGACGACCACGGCCGCGAGGCGTACCAGCTGGCCGACGCCTTCTGCCGCCAGGCACGTCTGCGGGCCGAGGAACTGTTCGGCAGGCTCTGGTCCAACACCGACGACCTCGACCGCAAGGTCGTCTCGAAGGTCATGTCCGGGGCGTACACCTGGCTGGAGCAGGGTGTCGTCGATCCCTCGGGCGAGGGCCCCTGGATCGCCGACGCCACCCCGGGGCCGTCCGCGAAGGAGAACGTGCACCGGCAGATCCGGTAGCCGCCGTGATCGCCCGGTCCCCCGCCCCGCACCATCCGTGGGACGGGGGACCGGCGCGCGCCCGGACCGGTGAACGGACCGGGGAGGACCAGCGACCGGACCGGGAGGACCAGCGACCGGACCGAGCGGACCGGTGAACGGACCGGGGAGGACCAGTGACCGGACCGAGCGGACCGGTGAACGGACCGGGGCGCCGCACCACCGCCGGGCCGGCAGCGGTGACGCGGTGTCCACTCGGTGAGGACGTGCGGCGACAATGGGGGGATGACCGACAGCCCCGTACCTCTCGCCGACCCGCATCTGGTCTTCGACGCGAGCGAAGACCGCCGGGACATCGTGATCCTCGGCTCGACCGGTTCGATCGGCACCCAGGCCATCGACCTCGTGCTCCGCAACCCCGGCCGATTCCGCGTGACCGGTCTGTCCGCCGCGGGCGGCCGGGTCGCGCTGCTGGCCGAGCAGGCGCACAGGCTGGGGGTGCGGACGGTGGCCGTGGCCCAGGAGGACGCCGTACCCGCGCTGCGGGAGGCGCTGCGGGAGCGCTACGGGCAGCAGCCCCTGCCCGGGATCCTCGCGGGCCCGGACGCGGCGGCCGAGCTGGCGGCGTCCGAGTGCCACACCGTGCTGAACGGCATCACCGGATCGATCGGGCTGGCACCGACCCTCGCGGCGCTCCAGGCGGGACGGACCCTCGCCCTCGCGAACAAGGAGTCGCTGATCGCGGGCGGCCCCCTCGTGAAGGAGCTCGCCAAGCCCGCCCAGATCATCCCCGTGGACTCCGAGCACGCCGCGCTCTTCCAGGCGCTGGCCTCCGGGTCCCGGGCCGATGTGCGCAAGCTGGTCGTCACCGCGTCCGGCGGGCCCTTCCGGGGCCGTACCAGGGCGGAGCTCGCCGGCGTGACCCCGCAGGACGCGCTGGCGCACCCGACCTGGGCCATGGGCCCGGTGATCACCGTCAACTCGGCGACACTCGTCAACAAGGGCCTCGAAGTGATCGAGGCGCACCTCCTCTACGACATTCCCTTCGACCGCATTGAGGTGGTCGTGCATCCCCAGTCGTATGTCCACTCGATGGTGGAATTCACGGACGGATCGACGATCGCGCAGGCGACGCCCCCCGACATGCGGGGGCCGATCGCCATCGGACTCGGCTGGCCCGAACGCGTCCCGGACGCGGCGCCCGCCTTCGACTGGTCGAAGGCCTCGACGTGGGAGTTCTTCCCGCTCGACGACGAGGCGTTCCCCAGCGTGGGCCTGGCCCGCCACGTGGGGGACCTCGGCGGGACCGCTCCCGCCGTGTTCAACGCGGCGAACGAGGAGTGCGTGGACGCTTTTCTCGCGGGCGGGCTGCCGTTCAACGGAATTGTGGATACGGTCGCCGAAGTCGTGGCCGAACACGGTGACCCGGGACGGGGAACCTCCCTCACGGTCGCGGACGTCCTGGAAGCTGAGACCTGGGCACGGGCCCGCGCCCGTGAACTGGCACGGAAGCACACTGCGGAGGCGCGCGCATGACGGCACTGATGACGGTCCTCGGCATTGCCGTCTTCGTGATCGGGCTGCTCATCTCGATCGCCTGGCACGAGCTGGGGCACTTGTCGACGGCCAAACTGTTCGGCATCCGCGTGCCCCAGTACATGGTCGGCTTCGGCCCGACCGTCTGGTCCCGGCACAAGGGCGAGACGGAGTACGGGATCAAGGCGATCCCGCTCGGCGGCTACATCCGCATGATCGGCATGTTCCCGCCCGGCGCGGACGGCCGGATCGAGGCCCGCTCCACGTCCCCGTGGCGAGGCATGATCGAGGACGCCCGCGAGGCGGCCTTCGAGGAACTGCAGCCGGGCGACGAGAAGCGGCTGTTCTACACGCGCAAGCCGTGGAAGCGCGTGATCGTGATGTTCGCCGGGCCGTTCATGAACCTCGTGCTCGCCGTGGCGATCTTCCTCGGCGTGATGATGACCTTCGGCATCGAGACCAAGACCACGGTCGTCAGCTCCGTCTCCCCGTGCGTCATCGAGCAGAGCGAGAACCGTGACGAGTGCGCCAAGAGCGACCCGGTCTCGCCCGCCAGCAAGGCCGGCCTGAAGGCCGAGGACAGGATCGTCGCCTTCAACGGCAAGAAGGTCGACGACTGGTCCACCCTGGAGACGCACATCAGGGACACCATCGGCCCCGCCACCGTCACCGTCGTACGGGACGGCAGGGAACTCACCCTGAACGCCGACCTGATCGAGAACAAGGTCGGCAAGAAGGACGGCAACGGCGGCTACGTGGAAGGGGAGTACGTCACCGCGGGCTTCCTCGGCTTCACCCCGGCCTCCGGCATCGTGCAGCAGTCCTTCGGCCAGTCCGTGGACCGCATGGGCGACATGATGGAGTCCGGCGTCCAGTCGCTCGTCGCCATCCCCTCCAAGGTCCCCGACCTGTGGGACGCGGCCTTCGGCGACGGCGAGCGCAAGGCGGACTCCCCGATGGGCGTCGTCGGCGCGGCCCGCGTAGGCGGCGAGGTCGCCACCCTCGACGTACCGCCGGAGAACAGGATCGCGATGTTCCTGTTCCTCGTCGCCGGATTCAACCTCTCCCTCTTCCTGTTCAACATGCTGCCGCTGCTGCCCCTCGACGGCGGCCACATCGCCGGCGCGCTGTGGGAGTCGGTGCGGCGCAACGTGGCCCGCGTCTTCCGCAGGCCCGACCCCGGGCCGTTCGACGTGGCGAAGCTGATGCCGGTCGCATACGTCGTCGCGGGGATCTTCGTCTGCTTCACCCTGCTCGTGCTGGTGGCGGACGTGGTCAACCCCGTGCGGCTCTCCTAGGGCAGCCCTAGCCGGACAACCGCCGAGGACGGCCGGGTGCACACCGCACCCGGCCGCCCGCGTGTTCGCGTGAACACCGGGCAACGGGAGGGGGCGGGATGTGCCCGACCCCCGCCCGGTGCCGTAATCTCAAAGGCCGGAGCCCGCCGATCTCGGGACCTCGATCCACACGCCTTGGGGTTGCACAGCAGATGACTGCGATTTCTCTCGGAATGCCGTCCGTGCCGGTCACGCTCGCCGAGCGCAGGAAGAGTCGGAAGATCCAGGTCGGTACGGTGGCGGTCGGTGGGGATGCGCCGGTGTCGGTGCAGTCGATGACCACGACGCGTACGTCGGACGTGGGTGCCACGCTTCAGCAGATCGCGGAGCTGACGGCGGCGGGCTGTCAGATCGTGCGGGTGGCGTGTCCGA